>JALHLN010000069.1 GCA_022844545.1 Burkholderiales bacterium
CGCGTGCAGCAGCTCTCCCGCTAACAAGCTTTTGCAGTGCGGCGGCAGGCCGCCGCGGGTATCATGGAGTTCGGATGAATTCGCCCACGAATCCGCAGGCAAAGCGGCACATCGGCCAGATCCTGATCGACCAGGGCATCCTGACCGAGGACCAGCTGCGTATCGCGCTGCTGGAGCAGACCAAGTCGCACGTCCCGGTGGGCCGGCTGCTGGTGCAGCTGGGCTTCGTCTCGGAAGCGACGCTGCGCGACGCGCTGTCGGAGAAGCTGGGGCTGCAGTCGGTCGACCTGGCGCACATCATCGTCGACCCGACCGCGCTGAAGATGCTGCCGCGGGAGCTCGCGCGCCGCTACCGCATGTTCCCGATCGCGCTCGATCGCCAGGCGCGCAAGTTCATCGTCGCCCTGGCCGACACCAACAACATCGTCGCCGTGGACCAGCTGCGTGCGCACCTGCGCACCGACTTCGAGATCGAGCTGCGCCTCGCCGGCGATTCGGAGATCGAGCGCGCGATCGAGCACTACTACGGCCACGAGTTCTCGATCGACGGCATCCTGCGCGAGATCGAGACCGGCGAGGTCGACTACACCTCGGTGGCCGACGGCGACGAGTACTCGCAGCCGGTGGTGCGCCTGATCTCGGCGCTGCTCGCCGACGCGGTGGAGCGCGGCGCATCGGACATCCACTTCGAGCCGGAGCAGAACTTCCTGCGCATCCGCTACCGGATCGACGGCGTGCTGCGCCAGATCCGCAGCCTGCACAAGACCTACTGGCCGGCGATGGCGGTGCGCCTGAAGGTGATGTCGAAGATGAACATCGCCGAAACCCGCGCGCCGCAGGATGGACGCATCTCGGCCACCATGTCCGGGCGCGTGGTGGACTTCCGCGTCTCCGCGCTGCCGACCACCCACGGCGAGAACGTGGTGCTGCGGATCCTCGACCGGCAGAAGGGCATCGTGCCGCTGGAGCGCCTGGGCCTGGACGAGGGCATCCTCGAGCTGCTCAAGCGCATGCTGGCGCGCCCGGAGGGCATCATCCTGGTCACCGGCCCGACCGGCAGCGGCAAGACCACCACGCTGTACTCGATCCTGAACCACATCAATTCCGACGGCGTCAACATCATGACCCTGGAGGACCCGGTCGAGTACCCGATGACGCTGATCCGCCAGACCTCGGTGGCGGATTCGGCCAAGCTCGATTTCGCCAACGGCATCCGCGCCCTCATGCGCCAGGACCCGGACGCGATCCTGGTGGGCGAGATCCGCGACGAGGACACCGCCGAGATGGCGTTCCGCGCCGCGATGACCGGCCACCAGGTGTTCTCGACGCTGCACACCAATTCCGCGGTCGGCGCCATCCCGCGCCTGCTCGACATCGGCATCGTGCCCGACATCATGGCGGGCAACATCATCGGCATCATCGCGCAGCGGCTGGTGCGCAAGCTCTGCCGCACTTGCCGCCAGTCCTACGACCCGGACGTCAAGGAGCGGCGGCTGCTGGGCTATTCGCCCACCGAGCCCGCCGCGCTGTTCCGCGCCGTCGGCTGCGAGCAGTGCGACTACCAGGGCTACCGCGGCCGCGTCTCGATCCTCGAGATCCTGAAGATGGACCCGGCGATCGACGAGCTGATCGCGCGCCGCGCCACCGCGCGCGAGATCCTCACCGCGGCGCGCACCAAGGGCTTCAAGACCCTGGCCGAGGACGGCATCCGCCTGGTGCGCGCCGGGGTCACCGGCGTGGACGAGCTGATGCGCGTGGCAGACCTCACCGACCGCATGGCGTAGAAAGGAACAGGGTCATGCCCCTGTATACCTACAAGGCCATAGACGGCGACGGCAAGTCGGTGCTCGGGCGCACCGATGCGGTGAACCTGTTCGACCTCGAGCAGCGCCTGTCGCGCATGGGGCTGGACCTGGTCACAGGCGCACCCAGCGCGCAGAAGAGCCGCCTGATCGGCGGCGGCAAGGTCAAGCGCGCCGACCTGATCAACTTCTGCTACCACATGGAGCAGCTCTCGAGCGCCGGGGTGCCCATCGTCGAGGGCCTGGTCGACCTGCGCGACAGCACCGACAACCTGCGCTTCAAGGAGGTGGTCTCGGGCCTGGTCGAGACCATCGAGGGCGGCAAGAGCCTGTCGCAGGCGCTGGCGGACTTCCCCGAGGTGTTCAGCAAGGTATTCGTCAGTCTGGTGCGCTCCGGGGAGCAGACCGGGCGCCTGGCGGAGGTGCTGAAGGCGCTCACCGAATCGCTGAAGTGGGAGGACGAGCTCGCCGCCCAGACCAAGAAGCTGATGATGTACCCGGCGTTCGTCGGCAGCGCGGTGCTGCTGGTGACCTTCTTCCTGATGATCTACCTGGTGCCGCAGATGACCGGCTTCATCAAGAACATGGGCCAGGACATCCCGCTGCAGACGCGCATCCTGATCGTGGTCTCGGGGCTGTTCGTCGACTACTGGTGGGCGATCCTCGCCGCGCCCTTCGCGCTGTTCTTCGGCCTCAAGGCATTCATCGCCGCCGATCCCAGGGCCGCGTTCCTGTTCGATCACGTCAAGCTGCGGGTGCCCATGATCGGGCCGATCCTGCGCAAGATCATCCTGTCGCGCTTCGCCTCCAGCTTCGCGCTGATGTACTCCTCCGGCATCACGGTGCTGGACGCCATCCGCTCCACCGAGGAGATCGTCGGCAACAAGCCGATGGAGAACGCGCTGCACACCGTGGGCCAGCAGATCGCCGAAGGCAAGAACATGACCCTCGCCTTCCAGGAGATCGGCCTCTTTCCGCCGCTGGTGATCCGCATGCTGCGAATCGGCGAGAATACCGGGGCGCTCGACCGCGCCCTGCTCAACGTGAGCTACTTCTACAACCGCGAAGTCAAGGAGTCCATCGACAAGGTGCAGGCCCTGATCGAGCCGGTTATGACGCTGGTGCTGGGGGCGATACTGGGCTGGGTGATGCTCTCGGTGCTGGGGCCGGTGTACGACACCATCTCGAAGATGAAATTCTAGGCCGATGTCGCAGAAGCTCGTCCTCTACTTCACCGCCGCCTCGCGCGCGCTGTACCGCTGGTCGGGCGGGCGGCTCGAGCTCGCCGCCAGCTTCGGCGCCGACGACGAGGGGCTGGAGGGCATGCGCGCGTTCCTCAAGGGCCGCAAGGGCGCGCTGGTGACGGTGCTCGCCGACATCGCCGGCGAGGACTTCCACGAGGACCAGATTCCCTACCTGCGCGGCAGCGACCGCGAGACGGTGGTGCAGCGCCGCCTGGCGCAGCGCTACCGCGACACGCGGCTGTCGACCGCGGTGCCGCTGGGCGCCAGCGGCGGCGAGCGCCGCGGCGAGCGCCTGCTGCTCGCCTCGTTCACCAACACGCAGCAGTTCACGCCCTGGCTGGATGCGATCGCCGAGGCCGGGACGCGGCTCTCGGGCGTGTACTCGGTGCCGCTGCTCGCGCCCGCGCTCGCCGCCCGCCTCGGCGGCCGCGGCGGTCGCGCCTTCCTGATCACGCCCAACTCGACCGGCCTGCGCCAGTGCTACATCGACGAGGGCAAGCTGCGCTTCGCGCGACTGGAGCGCAGCACGGACCTCTCGCCCGAGGCGCTGGCGATGTTCGTGCGCTCAGAAACCGCGCGCCTGGCGCAATACCTCGCCACGCTGCGCACGCTGCCCCGCGACGGGCCCCCGGTCCAGGTCATCGTCGTCGCCCCCGACGGCCAGCGCGCGGCATTCGAGCAGGCGCTGGTGTCGGATGCCCGCCTCGCCTACCACACGGTGGAGCTGGGCGAAGCGGCGCGCAAGGCCGGGATCAAGCGCCTGGATCCGGGCGCGACCTGCGAGCAGCTCTACCTGCAGCTGGCGATCACGCGCCCGCCCAGGGAGCAGTTCGCGCGCGTCGAGGACCGGCGCGCCTTCTTCCTCTGGAAGCTGCACCGCGGCATCCTCGCCGCGGGCGCGGCAGGGCTCGCCGCCTGCGTGCTCTACACCGGCACGCTGTGGCTGGACATCCTCGGCACGCGCGATCAGGTCGCGGCGCAGAAGCGGGAGGCGCAGAGCGCGACGCGCGAGTACCAGCGCATCACCTCCACGTTCCCGGTCACCCAGACCTCCAGCGACAACCTGAAGGCGGCGGTGGTGGAGTTCCGCGCCATCGCCGCGCGCACCGCCTCGCCCGAGGACGCCCTCCGGCACCTGGCGAAGGTGCTCGAGCAGTTCCCGCAGGTGGAGCTGGAGGCGCTCACCTGGAGCGTGGACGTGCCCAAGGAAGGCGCCGCCACCGCGAAGCCGGCGGCGGAGGCCCCGGCCCCGCAGCAGCCGGGCGCGGCGGCGAGCAACCTCGCCCAGGTCCTGGAGATCTCGGGGCGCGTGGAGGCCACGCAGCGCTCGGATTACCGCGCCATCACCCAGCAGGTGCAGCGCTTCGCCGCCGCGCTCACCGCCGGCGGCGCCTACCGCACCGTGCGCACCCAGTTGCCGTTCGACGTCACGCCCGACGCCACGCTCTCGGGCGACATCGGCGAGACCGCCGAGCGCGGCGAGGCGCCGCGCTTCACCATCGTCATCGCGCGGCGCATCCAGCCATGAACTTCACCGCCGAGGACTGGAAGAAGCTGAGCGTGCCGCTGCTGGTGGCGGTCGTGCTGCTCGCCGCCGGCGGCGGGCTGATCTGGCACGCGCGCACGGTGTTGCAGCAGGAAGCACAGAACCTCGCCGCCGCGCGCGCCGAGCGCGCGCAGGCGCGCGAGCGCCTGTCCAAGATCGCCGAGGAAGAGCGCGAGGTGAAGACCAAGATCGAGGTCTATCGCCAGTTGAGGGACCTCGGCATCCTCGGGGAGGAGAAGCGCCTCGAATGGGTGGACGCGATCGCGCGCATCCGCGCCGGCCGCGAGCTGCTCGACCTGCGCTACTCGGTCGAGCGCCAGAAGCTGCTGCTGTCGGCCCCCGGCAAGCCCGCCAACGTCGATTTCAATTCCAGCACCATGAAGGTGGAACTGGCGCTGCTGCACGAGGGCGACCTGCTCGGCTTCCTCGCCGATCTGCGCGCCTCCGGCAACGCCTATTACGCGGTGCAGAAGTGCGCCATCACGCGCACCGGCCAGGCCGCGACCGGCGCCAACCTGGTGCCCCGGCTGCGCGCGAGCTGCGCCATCGACCTGATCACCATCCTCGACCGGGCGGCCAAGGCATGACGGCGCGCGCGCTCCTGCTCTGCCTGGTCGCCCTCGCGCCGCTGCCGCTCCAGGCGCAGGAACTGGGTCGGCTGTTCCTCACCCCGGAGCAGCGCGCCACGCTGGATGCGCGGCGCAAGGCGCGCATTCCCGACAAGCCGGCCGCCGCCCCGGTGGTGGAATCGCCGACCACGAGCGTGGACGGCCTGGTGCGCCGCCAGGGCGGCCGCTCCACGGTCTGGGTCAACCGCATGCCCAGCCCGGAAGGCGTGCAGCCCGACGGCGCGCGGGTCGCCCCCGGGCGCAGGAGCGCGCCGACCGTTTCGATCACCGTCGGCGAAGGCGAGCGGCAGTTCGAGCTCAAGCCCGGCCAGAAGCTCGACCGCGGCACCGGCGAGGTCACCGACGTGTTGGGCGACGGCTCGGTGAAGGTCGGGCCGGCGCGCAAGCCGGCGGCGCGATGAGCGGGGGGCGGGTGCAACGGTCGCAGCAGGGTGCGGTGCTGCTGATCATGCTCGCCATCCTGGGCCTGGGCTCCGCCTGGTTCCTGGTGAGCGCATTGAACGCGGAAACCGGCGGCATCGAGGCGCAGCGCAAGAAGCACAACGCCGAGGTGCTGCGGCGCGCCAAGCAGATGGTGATCGGCCAGGTCGCGCTGCAGGCGGCGAAGGCGGACGAAACCAATCCCGGGCGCCTCGCCTGCCCGGAGCCGGCCGGAAGCGCCGGCGGGGTCCTTGAGGGATCCACCGCAGGGAACTGCGCGCTTCCCGCAGTGGGCCGGTTTCCATGGCGGACGTTCGGCACGGAGAAGCTAGTGGACGCCTTTGGCGAGCCGCTTTGGTACGTGGTGTCGCCGGGCTGGGCGCTCAGCACCGCCACGACGCCCACCTACATCAACTCTAGCTCCATGGGCCAGCTACTCATCAATGCGAGACTGGTCAGCACGATTTCCCAGTCGGCGGGAGTTGCTACCGTCGTGTCCGTCAACCACGGCTTCCGCACCGGAGATGTCGTGAAGATCAGCGGCGCGATGCCCGCCGGCTTTAGCGTCGCGGCCCCGGTCATCGTCGTCGATGCGGACAGGTTCACCTACCCGGTGAACGCCGCGCTTCCGGCGAACGCGACGGGCGCGGCCATCAAAGCCGGGGACGCGGTTGTGGCGTTGATCATCGCCCCGGGCGCGGCCGTGAACGTCGCCGCCAGCGCGGGATGCACGGCGCGCAACCAGCCGCAGTGGCGCAGAGAACCCGCCCCGACCATCAACGCGCTCGACTACCTGGAGTGTTTCGACGCGGCCAACGGCGTATTCTCCACGTCCGCCCCTGTGGGATCGTCGTTCAACGACCAGGTACTGCCCATCACGGCTGCTGAACTCCTCCCCGCCATTGAAGCCGCGATCGCCGGCCGGATCGAACGCCAGATCGCCCCGGTGCTGAGCGACGCCTTCCTCGGCTCCAACTGGGGATTGGGCGGCAGGGAACGGATGTTTCCCTTCGCCGCCGCGTTCGCGGATCCGGGCTTGGGCACGACAACCTTTCATGGCGCGCCGCCGCTCGCCCAGGGACTGCTGCCCTTCAACTTCGGCGAGGCTTGCGATCCGGCGACCGAGGCGCGCTGCCTGCCGATGGCGTTCTGGCCCGCGACGCCGCCGGTCGCCTACCAGAACGGCGGCTTCGGGTTCATCCGCGGCGCCTCGCAGACCTGCAATTGGGATCCCACGGACACGACTGCCGCCCTTTGCGAGGGAGAATACCAGGAGGACGGCAGCAATCCTTCGGGCGCGGGCATGTACATCGAGCTGACGGCGACCATCCGCAATGTCGCCAACGGATGGCGCTCGCTGGAGACGCGCGTGGAAGCACGCGACGACGTGTTGCTGGGACCGTGGCAGGTCATGCCGCCGAACATCACGACGACCATGAACGCGGATGGCTCGGCGACAATCCGCTTCGGCGCCAACCTGCCGAACATCGACGCCATGGGCTGGGGCACCTACGCCAAGTACCGGATCCGCCTCAAGGTCGCCGATCATCCGCTCCTGAGCACGCGGCCCCGCCAGATCAGCTTCGATTCCGGCAGCACCTCCGAGATCAGGGTGGGGCAGACCTTGGTCGGCGCTACCTCGGGCGCCTCGGGCCGCGTCTCCGGCGTCTCGGTCACTGGCGGAAACTGGGAAACCGGCCCCGGCGCCGCAGGCACGATCCGTTTTCACAGCGTCACCGGCACCTTCCTGAACAACGAGACGCTCCGGGTACTCGGCGTCACGCGCGCCCGTGCGACCAGTGCCGAGAGCGACGCCGACACCACGGTGAGCTGGTTCGCGCGCAATGAGTGGTACCGGGACGTCTACTATTCCGTCGCCGCCGGCTATGCTTGGACCGGATCCGGAACCTGCAGTCACACGCCGCCGGTCTCCTGCCTGCAGGTCGCCTACTTGCCGGTAGCCGCGGACCAGCCCAAGCAGCGCGCGCTGCTGGTGCTGATGGGTCAAAGGGTCGGTGCCCAGGCCAGGCCCAGCTCGAGCCTTGCCGACCACCTGGATTCCGAGGAGAACAGCGACCTGGACGGATTGTTCGAGCAACTCGCGGTCGGCAGGACCTCCAACGATCGCTTCATCACCATAAGCAAGAACCCGTGACGCGTGCACGCGGCTTTTCGCTGGTGGAACTGGCGGTGGTCATGGCCATCGTCGCGCTGCTACTCGGTACCATGATGGTGACGCTGTCGGCGCAGACCGACCAGCGCAATTTCGAGGACACGCGCCGGCGGCTGGAGCAGGCGCGTGAACTACTGCTGACCAATGCCATCGTGAAGGGGAGGCTGGCCTGCCCGGCCCGCTTTACCAGCGACGCGAGCCACAGCGGCGGCATGGAAAGCTTCTGCACCGCCGCGGCGACCTCTTCGGTCTCGACCTGCGCCGGCAGCGAAACGACGGTGGAGCAGACGCACGGAACCTGCTCCAACCATTTCGACGGCTTCCTGCCGGCGGCATCGATCGGCTACGCCCACACCGACGCCAGCGGATTCGCTGTTGACGCCTGGGGCAACCGGATCCGCTACGTGGTGACGCGGACCAACGTGAACTGCTCAGGGGGCGCGGTGCCGCTCTACGGTTACACCACCATGTACACCAGCAAGAGCCACCTCCGCTCCTTCGGCATCAGCTGCCAGCCCGACGACCTGCTGGTTTGCAGGTCGGCAACCGGGATCGCGGGAACACCTCCAACCTGCGGCGGTGCGGCGAACCAGATCATGACCCAAAGCCTAGTAGTCGCGATCGTCTACTCGACCGGAAAGAACGGCGCCACCGGCGGCGGCGGCATCGACGAAGCCGCCAACCTGAACGGCGACCGAGTCTTCGTCTGGCACACCCCCACCCCATCCACTGCCGCCAATGGCGAATTCGACGACCAGATGACCTGGATCACCGTGGGCGAACTCTACGGCCGGCTGATCTCCGCCGGCGTGCTCCCATAGCCCCGCGCCCAGTTCTCGACCTTCAACTCCGGCACGCTCCTGAACTCGCGCTCGTTGTGGCTCACCCGCACGAGCCCCGCGGCTCGCGCTTCACACCATTTCCTGCTGCGAGCCCGGAACAGATCACGATGCGTTCCGGTCCGGTGAAACACGATCCGGCGGCGCAAGACCCGGTGGATCAGGAGCCAATCCGCGTCCACATGGTACTCGGTGAACCCGGCGAATTCGCCTTTGAGCGAACATCGCGCTCAAAGCGCCGCGTGACGACGATCTCCTTCACGACCGCTTGAGGTACGCCACGGCATCCCGAGCGGTACTGAACCGGCGCACCTTGCCCTCGCGCTCCTCGCGGCGCGACTGTACCAGCGCGCGGCGCACCGCCGCCTCGGCGTCACGCCGGCCGGTGGTCGCCTGGGCGCGCTTGAGAAGTGATTCGGGAATGCGAACAGTGACGGTGGCCACGGCTTTCTCCTTTTGACCGCGCATTGTAGCCACGCCGATAGTGCCGGCACGCTTCTTCGAGGGCGGATCGTCCCTGCGCCCGCCGGCGAAGAAGTCGCGTGACAGGCCCGCGAGCAGGTCGAATGCCTCCGCCAGCGTTGCCTTGCGCTCGCGCAATATCATCTCTTCGCCGCGGCGGTAGATCTCGACCATCGGCGAGCGAAAGCGGAACTGCTTGGGCAAGCGCACGGCCTGGCTGTTGCCGGACCGGAAGACTCGGGCCCGGATGACGGAGGGCATGAGTTCGCTCTTGAAAGGACGTCGCGACATGGCTCCGGCTTACAGCCCTTCCTTGCGTCTCCGCCCCATCAACTCCCTGCGGTTCGCCCCGATCCACTGCCGCACTTTCCCAAGCAGCGCGTCCGCGCTCCGGATCACGGCCTTTACCTCCTGCTCCGTGGGACTGTAGTCGGCCTGATAAAGCCCCGCCGAGCGCTTCTTGCGGAACTCCTGGAGCGTGCGCACCTCCGCGACGTCGACACCGACGGATTTCGGCAGCGTTTGAATCGCCAGTTGCTGATGCCCGGCCTGCGAGGCGGTGCGGTAGCCGTTGGCACGCAGCGCCAGCACCGCGGTCTGCAGCAGTGACTCGAACGCCAGATCGAAGCGGCTGACAAGGCTGTTGCCGGGGTTCCTGCTGTCCTTCAGCTTGGCCTCGATCATCGCCAGGTAGCGCGCCACTTCGTCCGCGTCAGCGGCGGCTTTCTCCAGGCCCTTGCCGAGCAGGTTATCCAGCGACATTCATCTCCCCGAGAATCGGCACGATCCGTTCAGCGAGCACCGCGGACAGGAACCGGTCCTTGCCCGCCAGCCGTTTCCTGAACTCGCGTTCGGAGAAAAGACGGGGACTGATCTCCCGTCCGATTCGCTCCTCGACGGGCTGCAGTCGCCTCACCAGATCCCCGAACTCGATGGCGCCGACGACCAGCAGATCCACGTCGCTGCGGGACTGGTTGGAACCCTTGGCGATGGAGCCGTAGATGAATGCGCAGCGAATCCTGTCCGCCACCGGCTCAAGGGATTTCCGGATCAGGCCGTCGATGCCGCTGGTCTTCTCCACGATCGACCGCAGTTCATCGTAAATCGGGGAAGTCCTGTTCGCGCGATAGGTCACCAGGCCGTGTTCACGCCTGCGCACCACCAGATCGGCATCCAGAAGCTGCTTCAACTCATGCTGCACCGCTCCGGGACTGATGGCGGTGAGGCGCGCGATTTCCCGCAACCTGAAATCGCGCTCCGGCTCGATGAACAGCCTGGAGAGCAACGCCCGTCGCGTTTTTCCAAAGAGGGTGCTGGACAGTCGTTCCATTGGTTAGCAATATATAGTACGTTCGTACTAAAACCAAGTACGTTCTGAAACACCCTATGTATCCCGGGCCTTCAGCTCGAAGCACACCTCCCCATCCCGGTTCTCCGCCAGTTCCAGCGCATAGCCGTTCGCCTCCGCCAGGCGCGCGGCCTGGAACAACCCGATTCCCAGCCCCGTAGCCGAGCGCACCGGCGCGCGCAGCAGCGTTGCCATCGCCTCGGCCGCCACCGCGCGGCCGTTGTCGCACACGCGCAGGCCGCCGCCGGGAAGGAGCGCGACCCGGATGCGCAGCGCCGGGTCCTGCAGGCGCTTGGCGAGCGCGTTCTGCAGCAGGTTCTCGGCCGCGCTGTCGTAAACCGCGCGCGGCACCGGGACCGCGGGCGCCGCGCCGGCGGCGAAGTCCACCTCCTGTGCCTGGTACTGGCGCTGCAGCGCCGCCCACCACTCCGGAAGGTCCACCCTGCCGGCGCTTTCCTCGCCGGGACGCTGCAGCTTCTGCAACGCCGAATTCAGGCGCTGCGCGATGGCCGGCAGCTGGCGCCGGATCAGGGCCTGCACCTGCGGCGAATCCTCCTGCGCTGCGACCGAGCACAGCACGTTGAGCGACTGCAGCAGGTTCTTGACGTCATGCGTGAGCCGGGCGCCGGTCTCGTGCACCGCCTGCAGGTAGCTCGCCTCCTGCAGCTTCTGCTCGCGCAGCTTGGCGGCATAGAACTCGCCCAGCAACTGCCCCAGCAGCTGCAGGTGCCAGTGCAACGCGGGGCTGGCGCGGTAGCGCGAGAAGAGCGTCAGTCGCAGCTCGCCGCTTTCGTGCGCCACCGGATGCTCGCTGCGCGCGCCGATCTCCCCGCGCCGTCCGCCCGCCTCCCAGCCCACGCCGTCGATCAGCGGCATGCGCACCAGGCTGGCCACGCCCTCGGCGAGGAAGCGCTCGGGCCGGGATTCGGCGCGCGACAGCTCGGCGAGGAAATACAGCCAGCGCTCGATCGGCATGCCGATCGAGAACAGGTAGCGCGAGAAGAACATGCTCAGGCCCGAAGAGCCGGTGCGCGGGCTCCAGGCCAGGCCGATGACGAAAATCGCGCCCGCGATCAGGAACACGGTGTAGGTGAGCGCCTGCAGGTAGGGGACGCGTCCCAGGGTCATGAAGGTGAAGCTGCCCAGGATCACCATGCCCAGCACCAGCATGAGAAAGATGCTGTAGAAGAAATCGATCATCTGCGGCGCCTCGGGTGCCTCTGGCTCCGCGGGCATCGCCAGCATCAGCGCAAGCAGTACCGGCAAGCCGTACTCGGCGATGGTGTGGATCTCCGGGGCCACCTCGCGGCGCGGCGCGATCTCGGGCAGGACGATGATCGCGAGCAGCGCGACCAGGTAGACCATCACCAGCAGGTAGCTGCGCCGCTGCCAGCGCGCCTGGTGCAGGAACACCTTGCCGCCCACCATCCCGGCCAGCACCACGATCCAGAACGCGAGCAGCCACCAATGAAGCCACAGCATCACCGCCACCGCGCACAGGGCGATGAACAGGCCCTGCGGCACGCTGATCTTCTGCTCGCTGGAGAGGAACGGCTGCCAGAGCAACAGCAGGCCCAGGTGCGCGAGCAGCAGCGCGCGCGCCCAGCCGTCGGCGGTTCCGCGCAGCACCGCGAAGTGCAGCAGGACCAGCATCGCGATCACCACGAAGCGCCAATGGCGGCGGCTGAGGGCGCGTATGGTCCCGGCGATGCGCGAGGAGGCGGGTGAAGCGAGGCTCGCCGATGGCATGTCGGCTATGCTATCGCACCGAACCGCATCCTTCGCCATGCATGCCGCGCTGATCGTCGCCCGCTTCACGCTGCTCGAGTCCCGGCGCAGCGGCCTGCCCTGGCTCGCCCTGGCCGCGCTCGCCGCCGCGCTCGGCCTGGCGGCGTTCCTGTCCCAGGTCGCGCTCACCGAAGGCGCGCAGCTGCAGGCGTCGGTGGCCGCGGCGCTGCTGCGCGCGGCAGCGGCGTTCCTGGTCGCCGCGCACGTCGTCTCCGCCATCGGCCGGGAAGCGAGCGACAAGGGCCTGGAGTTCACGCTTGCGTTCCCGATTTCGCGACCAGCGTACTACCTGGGCAAGCTCGCCGGCTTCGGCCTCGCCGGCCTCGCGCTCGCCACCGCGTTCGCCGCACCGATGCTGCTGTGGTCGGGCGCCGCCGGCGTGGGCGCGTGGTGGCTGTCGCTCGCGCTCGAGGCATTGCTGGTCGCCGCCGCGGCCCTGTTCTTCGCCATGGCGCTCGCCCAGCCCGCGGCGGCGCTCTCCGCGACCGCCGGGCTGTACCTGCTCGGCCGGTCGATCGGCGCCATCCAGGCCATCGCGGCGGGTCCGCACGCGCAGGATTCCGCGCTCGCCGGCGTCGCGCGCTGGGCGATCGATGGCGTCGCGCTGGTGCTGCCGCGGCTCGACCTCGCGACCCGGTCGGACTGGCTGCTGTATGGCGCGCCCGAGGGCGCGGAGTTCGCGCGCGTGGCGGGGGCGCTGCTGGTCTACACGGTTCTGCTGGCGGCGGCGGGCCTATTCGACCTCGGCCGGCGCAACCTGTGAGCGTCGGCGAGCGCCCGGTCTCGGCGCTGCCTGCGTGGCTGCTCTGGGGCCTCGCGCTCGCGCTCCTCGCGCAGGTCCTGCTTGCCCTTGCGCCGGGGGCGAGGCAACGCAATGCTTCTGATCTGCCGCCATCACCCTCCGGGCCCGCGCTTCGCGCAGCCGCCTTCGGCGAGCCCGCGGCCCTGTCCCGGCTGGCGATGCTGTGGCTGCAGTCGTTCGACTCCGGCAGCACGAACGAGACCGCCTATCGCGACCTCGACTACGGACGCCTGACCGGATGGCTGGGCGCGATCCAGGACACCGACCCGCTCAGCCACTACCCCTTGTTCGCGGCTGCGCGCATCTATGCGGAGGTACCCGACCCGGCCAAGGCGCGGCAGGTGCTCGAGTTCGTCCACCACGAGTACCTGAAGTCGCCGCACCGGCGCTGGCCCGCCCTCGCGCACGGCGCCCTGCTCGCCAAGCACCGCCTGCAGGACCTGCCGCTCGCGCGCCGCTACGCCGCCGCCATGCAGGCGGTGGCCCAGGATCCAGGGGTGCCCCTGTGGGCCAAGCAGATGGAAGTCTTCATCCTCGAGGACATGAACGAACTGGAGGCCGCGCGCATCATGCTGGGGGGAATGCTCGCCGCCGGGCAGGTGACCGACCCGGGCGAACGCCGCTTCCTGCAGGGCCGGCTGCAGGAGTTGGAGCGGCGCATGGCCGCCCCCCGCTGAGCCGCGTCGGCGTTGAGCGTCAGTCAAGTGTGTCGGCATTCCGACAGTTTTTTGACCCATTCTGATCAAAACCCGCCAAAACAGGCCTGTGGAGGGCTGGTACGGAGATTGCAGTATCATCCGTACCGAGTCTGTCTTAGACGGAGCAAAACCATGAAATCGCAGCAAAAAGGCTTCACCCTGGTCGAAATCGCGATCGTGCTGGTGATCATCGGCCTGCTTCTGGGCGGCATCCTGAAGGGCCAGGAGATGATCACCCAGGCCAAGATCAAGAACGTGATCGCCGACTTCTCCGGTGTGTCCGCGGCCTACCACGGCTACCAGGACCGCTACCGGAAGATCCCGGGCGATGACGGCGACGCTATTGCTCGCTGGGGAACCCCTGCGGCGGCCGTAGGCACTGCAAACGATGGCGTCATCGCCGGTGGCTACGCCACCACGGTCGCCAACTCGGAATCGCGCCTGTTCTGGCTTCACCTGCGGCGTGCCGGCTTCGTCTCCGGCAGCGATCAGGAGCAGCCGTTCAACGCGGTTACCGGGCGCCTCGGCGTGCAAACAGGGGACACCGCAGGTGGCGCGATCTTCGGCGGCTTCAGCGGCCTGATCATCTGCTCGGCCAACCTGCCCGACAAGATCGCCATTGCCACCGACGTTCAGATGGACGACGGCGTCATCACCAGCGGCACCGTGCGCGGCATGCTGCAGGGGACGCCAAACCCGCCGCTGGCCACCGCAGGCTTGGCCGCAGGGCCAGCCTTCGCGGAAACCGGCACCAACGTCTACGTGCTCTGCCGCACGCTGTAAGCGCAGTCCACGCAACCTGAAAAAGCCGGCCCCTGGCCGGCTTTTTCTTTTCGGGTCTCCGACATTGGTGACGCTGCCGGCCTGAAGGCAGCTTGGCTTAGACCATGAAATTCCACTTCTTAATGACGG
>JALHLN010000070.1 GCA_022844545.1 Burkholderiales bacterium
AGCGCCGCGAGCAGCTCCGCCGCGAGCGCGGCGGCGGGCGGCAGGCCCGCGAGCCAGGGCGCCAGGGCGAGGTTCTGCGCCACGGTGAGGCTCGCCACGAGGTGCAGCTTCTGCGGCACGATGCCGACGTGGCGGCCGCGCCAGCGGTCGAGCGACGCCCCGCCAAGGCGTCCCAGGTCCTCGCCCGCGGCCCGCACGGTGCCTTCGGTCGCGCGCAGCAGCCCCGCGGCGAGATTGAGCAGCGTGGTCTTGCCGCTGCCCGATGCGCCGAGCACCAGCCAGTGCTCGCCCGCGCCCGCCTCGAACTGCTCCAGGGAAAGAGCGAGCCGGGAGCCGTAGCGCTGGCGGATGGCGGACAGGTTGAGCATGTGGGAATGGTACAGACAAGGCATTGCCCGATCAGTTCGCCAGGCATCCGCGCCTCAGGCGCAGCCGGCGCAGATGCCCTTGACGGTGACTTCCAGGCCCTCGGCGCGGAAGCCACGCGGCATCGCCGCCGGAAGGCGCGGCGTCTTGACCTCATCCAGGCACAGGACCTTGCCGCATCGATTGCAGTGGAAATGGGCGTGGGCGTCGTGGCGCCGGTCGGCCGCCGTGAAGCGCCAGGCGCGGTCAGCGCTCGAGATCCGGTGCGCAAGCCCCTGCCCGACCAGCCAGTCGAGCACCCGGTACAGCGTGACGCGGTCGATCGCATCGGCCGCCAGGTCGCGCTCCAGTTCATGGTGGCTCGCCGCCTCGCCCCGCCGCAGCAGGGCCGCCAGCACCCGCAACCGCGCGGGCGTCACCCGCTCCCCGGTCGCGCGTACCCGGGCCGCCGCCACCTGTTCCGCCTGCCTGCGCTGCATGCGCGCAGGATAGGGCAAGCCCGGTGCAGATGCAACCCTGTTGCGCTTGCAGGCGCTCAGTGCGAGTGCAGCAGCACCGGGGTGGCGACCCCGGCGGCGATCAGCGCCAGCTGCGCGGCCGCCTCCGGCAGGCGCCAGTGCCGGTGCAGCTCCGGGATGAGGTCCGCCACCGCGATGTAGAGGAAGCTCGCCGCCGAGACCGCCAGCACGTAGGGCACCGCGGCCTCCGCGTCGGACAGCGCAAAGTAGCCCAGCAGGCCGCCGGCGACCGCCGCCAGGCTCGCCAGCAGGTTCCAGCCGAGCGCCGAGCGCTTGCTCCAGCCGCTCGCGAGCAGCACCATGAAATCGCCGGTCTCCTGCGGCACCTCGTGCGCGATGATGCCGATCGCCACCGCCCAGCCCAGCTCGGGGTCGGTGAGGAACGCCGCGGCGATGAGGATGCCGTCGACGAAGTTGTGCAGCGCATCGCCGACCAGGATCATGGTTCCGGCCGGCTTGCGCGCGTGGCCATGGTCGTGCAGCCCGGCATGCGCGTGGCGCCAGAGCGCCAGCTTCTCCAGCACGAAGAACCCCAGCAGGCCGGCGAGGCAGGTCGCGAGCACGTCGTGCGGGCCGAGGGCCTCGATCGCCTCGGGCAGCAGGTGGAGGAACGCGGCGCCGAGCAGCACGCCCACCGCGTAGGCCACCAGCCGCGGCGCCCATTGCGACAGCAGCGTCAGCGACACCAGCGCGGCGGCCAGCACCGAGAGCACGCCGCCGGCGAGCGTGGCGAGCAGGATCTGGAGCAGGGTCATGCGCGGCCGGGGCCCCTGTCATGCAACATGGTTGCGTATAGTAGCGCACTAACGCAACAGTGTTGCATTGGCCGGCCGGTGGCGCGCCGGCGACCAGCTTGCGTTGGTGGGCCATCAGGCGTTCTCCGCAACCGGCGGATCAGGCGCCGGCAACGCGCGATTCAAGCGGAACGCGGGCGCCCCGCGTGCAGTAATACCGCATGCTACAATGGTATTACTTTCGAGGAGCCGCCGATGCCGACCACCGTCACCAGCAAGGGCCAGGTCACCATTCCGAAGCGGGTGCGCGATCGCCTGGGAATCGTGCCGGGCTCGCAGGTCGAGTTTGAAGCGCGGCCCGACGGCAGCGTCGCGCTGGTGCGCAAGAGTGCAGGCAAGCCTGGTCGCCGCCCCCGCAGCCGATTCGCCGCGCTGAGAGGATCGGTGAAGCTCTCGATGACGACGGACGAGATCATGGCCCTCACGCGAGGCGAGGGCTGACTGGTCCTCGTCGACACCAACGTCATTCTCGACATCATCGGGGACGACCCGGTCTGGAGCGACTGGTCGCAAGCACAGGTCGATGCCGCATCGGTACGCGGGCCGCTGGCGATCAACGACGTGATCTATGCCGAGCTTTCGGTCGCATTGCCGACCGTCGAAGCGCTGGATGCCGTGGTCCAGCGAGGAGGTTTCCAGGTTCTCCGGATTCCGCGCGAGGCCTTGTTCCTCGCGGGAAAGGCGTTCATTGCCTATCGGCGCAGTGGCGGCGTCAAGACTGGCGTCCTACCTGACTTCTTCATCGGCGCGCATGCTGCGGTCGCGGATGTAGCGCTGCTGACCCGGGATGCGCGGCGCTACCGGACTCACTTCCCGACGGTGGAGTTGATCAGTCCGACCCGCTAGGCCAGGCATTGCTCCAGCCCGGCGAGGAACAGGTCCTTCGGCAGCTTCTTGCCGATGAAGACGAGGATCGACTGCTTCTTCTCGGTCTTCGTCCAGGGCTTGCCCATGTCCCCGCCCATCATCATGTGCACGCCCTGGAACACGACGCGGTTGGGCTTGCCCTTCATCCACAGCACGCCCTTGTAGCGCAAGAGGTCCGGGCCGTAGACCTGGATCATGCCGGAGAGGAACTGCTCCAGCTTGTCGCCGTCGAAGGGTTTGTCCGACCGGAACACGAAGGACTCCACCTCGTCGTGGTGGTCGTGGTGGGTGTCGGCGAGGAATTCCGGGTCCAGCTCCAGGATCGCGTTCAGGTTGAAGCCGCGGATGTCCAGGATCTCCGCGATCGGCGCCGCGCCGAAGTGCACCTTCTTCACCGGCGCGCGCGGGTTCATGCGGTGGATGCGTTCTGAAAGCTTCTTTACCTCGTCTTCATGCACGAGATCGGTCTTGGACATCAGGATGCGGTCGGCGAAGCCCACCTGCTGCTGCGCCTCGGTGAACTCGTCCAGTTGCTTCGGCGCGTGCTTGGCGTCCACCACCGTGACTATGGCATCGAGCAGGTAATAGGCGCCGATGTCCTCGTCGGTGAAGAAGGTCTGCGCCACCGGCCCCGGGTCGGCCATGCCGGTGGTCTCGATCACCACGCGGTCGAACTTGAGGCTGCCCTTCTGGCGCCGGTCCTTGAGGTCCCCGAGGATCCGGATGAGGTCGCCGCGCACGGTGCAGCAGATGCAGCCGTTGTTCATCTCGACGATCTGCTCCTCGGTCTTCTCGATGATCTCGGAGTCCACGCCGGTCTCGCCGAACTCGTTCTCGATCACCGCGATGCGGTGGCCGTGGTCCTCCTTGAGTATCCGGTTGAGCAGCGTGGTCTTTCCCGCGCCGAGAAAACCGGTGAGGATGGTCACCGGCACCATCTGGTCTTGTTCCATGTCGTGCCCTTTCGAAGGGCGCCGATTCTACTACCCCCGGTACTACTGCAGGCTGAAGCGGTACGCGACCCGGGTCGGCCGCAGGTCCTTGACCGCGTAATAGGTCCCGCCGGCGCGGAACACGTGGCGGCACCAATGCTCGTCCACCCCGCGCGTGCGCAGTTCGACGCAGAACTTGCCCTTCTTCGTCACGTACCACTGGCCCGAGCCCTCCATCTGGCCGCGGCCGTTCTTGCGCTTGCCCTCGGCGACGAGGAGCTTCCTCTCCTTCAGGTCCATGGTGAGGAACCAGTCCTGGTTCTCCTTGAGCATGCGCTTGCCCGGCAGCAGCTTGCGCATGTCATCGCCCGACAGGCGCACATGCTCCTGCGCCAGCACGTCCTTGAGGCGCGGCCGGTCGTCGATGGGCGCGGTTCCCGGCACCACGCGCGCCTCGGCCGCCAGCTTCGCCAGCTGGCGGGTGTCGAAGCCCTGGCCCATGACCTTGTTGCCGACCGTGGACATCGCGTACTGCCGCTGCGACACGTATTCGTCCAGCTGCAGCGCCTCGCGCTCGCTGCGCAATTGGCGCGAGTACGCCACCCGCGTGCCGTTGCCGGTGAGGAACACCAGCACCGGCGCCCAGGACACGCGCACCTGGTCGATGACCTCGCGCTCCTCCTTCGTCGGCGCGAAGAGGTCGATGTTCACCACCACGTAGTTCGGCCGCAGCTTGTTGCGCACCCGGTCGCTGTTCAGGATGGCGCGCGCCTCCTTGCAGGCAGGGCTGAACTCGGAGGCGCCGAAGTAGACGAGCACGTGCTTCTCCGGCTGCGCCTTGACCCGCTCCAGCGCCGCCGCCACCGTCGGCGCCGTCTCGTAGCCGGTCAGGAACTCATACGCCCGCGCCGGCGCGGCGCACAGGACCAAGGCGCAAACAGCAGCAAGCAGTCGCATCGTGCCAAAGTATAGATGCCTAAAAACAGGGACAGTCCACGTTTTTCAACGACAACTAGAACAAATCGTCCTGGGCCGCGACCCGTGCGTCTTCACGGGGCGGCCTGCCCGGCTGCCCTCGGTAGACGCGGCGTCCGAGCTTACGCCCGATATCGATCCGGAACGTCTCCGACCCAAGCGCATAGCCGGCGTTCGTGGTGAGGCGAATTTCGTTCAGCAGCTCCGGGGCCAGCCCCTCGCCGAACAGCGCTCGATACTGCCGGCGACGATCGCTGCTGGCGCCGCCCAGCTGAAGGTACTCCGCATGCGGGGTGATGCGTGGATCCTCGGCAATGCCGGCGTTCGCCGCGAAGCTCGACCATCGATACTGTGAGGGTTCGGCCACCATTCCCGCCCGGACCGGATTGAGCTCAATGTAGCGATAGCAGGCGAGCAGATACCCCTCCGTCTGGACCAGATTGGAGCGAAAGCGCCCCTCCCAAACCGAACCGGTACGTCGGTACCGCTTGTTGAAGTACTGGGTGTATAGCAATCCGAGCCGCCTGAACAGTCGCGAGCAACTGTCCTCCCGCTCTGGCGTGAGCAGCAGGTGCACATGGTTGGTCATGAGGCAGTAGGCGTGAAGCGCGCAGCCTTCCTCGCCGACGAGCCGGCCAAGGTGATGAAGGTAGAACGCCAGGTCCGCGTCATCCGCAAAGCAGGCGGCACGATTGTTCCCGCGCTGGACGGCGTGCACGGGAACCTCGGGAAGCATGATCCGGGCTTGGCGGGGCATTCTCAGTCAACGAACACGGCTCGGCGGCGTTGACTGAGGACCGGAGAAAACGTGGACTGTCCCTGATTTAGGTGCTGACCAGCAGGCCTTTCAGGTACTCGCCTTCCGGGAAGCTCAGGGCGACCGGATGGTCCGCGCCGCCGTGGAAGCGTTCGATCACCCGCCCGTCCGCGCCGGCGTCGGCCGCGGCGCCGGCGACGATGGACTGGAACAGTTCCGCGGACATCCCGCCGGAGCAGGAGAACGTCGCCAGCAGGCCGCCAGGGGCGAGCAGCTTGAAGGCGAGCAGGTTGATGTCCTTGTAGGCGCGCGCGGCGTTCTTCGCCTGCGCCGCGGTGGGCGCGAACTTGGGCGGATCGAGGATCACGAGGTCGAACTTCGCGCCGGCATCGCGCAGTTTCCGCTGCTGCGCGAAGACGTCGGCCTGCTCGAACGCGATGCGCGAGGCCTCCAGCGCGTTCGCGGCGAGGTTCTCGCGCGCCACCTCCAGCGCGGGACCTGAGCTGTCCAGCGCCAGCACGCGCCTGGCGCCTCCGGCGAGCGCCGAAAGCGCGAAGCCGCCGGTGTAGCAGAAACCGTCCAGCACCTCGCGCCCGGCCGCGAGCGCCCGGATGCGCTGGCGGTTGTCGCGCTGGTCGAGGAAGAATCCGGTCTTCTGTCCCGCCTCCACGTCGACGCGGAAGTTCAGGCCATGCTCCACGATCGGGCAGCGCCGCGCCTCATGGTTGCCGCGGACGAATCCGGTCCTGGGCTGCAGCCCCTCCAGCGCGCGAACCTCCGCGTCCGAGCGCTCGTAGATCGCCTCGCAGCCGGTGGCCTCGGCAAGTGCGTCCAGGATCGCCTCGCGCCAGCGCTCGGCGCCCGCGGAGAGGAACTGCGCCACCAGCACGTCCGCGTAGCGGTCCACGATCACGCCGGGCAGGCCGTCGGACTCGCCGTGCACCAGGCGCAGGGCGTTGGTATGCCGCGCCGCGGGCAGCGCCTCGCGCGCCTTCACCGCGCGCGCCACCGCTGCCGCGAAGAACGGCGCCTCCACGCGCGTCTTCGGGTCGAAGCTCCAGATGCGGGCGCGGATCTGCGATGCGGCGCTCCAGGCGGCCACCGCCACCGGTTGCCCGCCCGCGTTCTTCACCAGCAGCGTCTCGCCCGGCTCAGGAGCGCCGTCCACGCGCTCGACGGCGCCGGAGAAAATCCACGGGTGGCGGCGCAGCACCGAGCGCTCGCGCCCCGCCTTCAGGTGCAGCGCCTTCATTTCTTCCTCGCCCGCGGATGCGCCGCGTCGTAGACCTTCGCCAGCGCCTGGAAATCCAGGTGCGTGTAGACCTGCGTGGTGGCGATGCTGGCGTGCCCCAGCATCTCCTGCACCGCGCGCAGGTCCTGCGAGGACTGCAGCACGTGGGTGGCGAAGGAATGGCGCAGCAGGTGCGGGTGCACCGGCGCGTCCAGACCGCGCGCGCGCGCCCAGGCGCGCAGCCGGACCTGCACCGTTCCCGGCGAAATGCGCTTGCCGCGCACGCCGACGAAGAGCGCCCGCTCCGTGGGCGCGGCAAGCAACGCGCGCTGGCGCAGCCACTCGCCCAAGGCCTCGCGCGCCCTCGCGCCCACCGGCACGGTGCGCGTCTTCGAGCCCTTGCCGGTCACCGTGACCTCGGCCTGGCGCAGGTCGAGGCGGCCGGAGTCCCGCCCTTCACCTACGTCCAGCGCCACCAGCTCGGCGAGGCGCAGGCCCGAGGAGTAGAGCAACTCGAACATCGCGTGGTCCCGCGCCGCTTGCGGTGTCCGCGCCTGCGGCGCGTCCAGCAGCCGCTGCATCTGCTCCACCGACAGCACCTTGGGCAGGGTCCGGGCCGACTTGGGCGCGCGCACGCCCCGCGCCGGGTTGGCGGCGAAGCCCTTGTGCCGCACCAGCCAGTGGTACAGGCCGCGCCAGGCAGAGAGGGTCAGGGCGAGGGTCTTGCCGGAGAGCCCTCCGGCATGCAGCCGCGCCACCATGCGGCGCACCTGCTGCGGCTCCACCTTGGCAAGCGGCGCTCCCTGCAGTTGCGCGAACAGCAGGCCCAGGGCGTGCTCGTAGTTGCGCAGGGTCGCCGGCGCCAGCCGGCGCTGGTGGCGCAGGCTCTCCAGCCAGGCCGCGGCGAGCGCCGCGTCGGTCATCTCAGAGGCGCGCGGCGAGCGCGCCGGCGGCCAGTTCGCCGATGCGCCGCAGGTACAGCGTGCCCATCTCGGCGTAGAAGCGCTGCGGGTCCTCGCTGCCAAGGGCCAGCACCCCGACGTTGCGCGTCTGCCCCAGCGGCACGATGGCGATCGAGCGCACGTGCTCCTGCGCCTCGCCGAAGAGGGGCAGGAACGGACTGCCCGCCGCCGGACCGCAGGCCGGCGCCCCCATGTTGGCCGCCCGGTCGCGCAGCGCGGGATCGGACTGCGCGGTCCACATCCGCAGCGAGACATGGGGCACCGCGAAATCCTCGCGCAGGTGGAAGTGCAGCGCGCTCTCCGCGGCGGCCGCGTCGCGCGCGGCGAGCAGCGCAAGCGACAGGCGATGCACCTTCTCGCCGATGGCGTCGTTGTCCTCGCCGAAGCGCAGCAACTCCGAGAGCTTGCCCTCCAGCTGGCGCGCCTTCTCGCGCAGCGACACGATCTGGCGTTCGGTGAGCGGGATGGCGCGGCCGCCGTGGGGGCTGGGCACCAGGATGGTCTCGAGCAGCTGCGGGTGCTGCTCGAAGAAGTTCGGGTTGCTGCGCAGGAACCGGGCGATCTCGTCTGGGGACATGGCTTGGCCTCTTGTTGTTGTCGCTAAAGGTCGATCTCGCCCTCGAACACGGTTTGCGCCGGGCCCTTCATCCAGACCGGGGCGCAGGGATTGTCTCCCCGCGCCCAAGACACGGTCAACGTGCCGCCGTGCGCCCGCACCTCGACCGGCGAATCCAGCAACCCCTGCAGGATGCCGGCCACCGCCGCGGCGCAGGCGCCGGTGCCGCAGGCGAGCGTCTCGCCGGCGCCGCGCTCCCAGACCCGCAGGGCGACGGTGTGGCGGTCCAGCACCTGCATGTAGCCCGCGTTGACCCGGTCCGGGAAGCGCGGGTGGTGCTCGATCTTCGGCCCCTGCGTGGTCACCGGCGCGGCCTCGGCGTCCTTCACCACCTGCACCGCGTGCGGGTTGCCCATGGACAGGATCGCCAGCGCCACCGGCGTCCCGTCCACCGTGATGGTCTGGACGAGCGGCGACTCGGGCGCGGGCGGGCCCATGTTCACGCTCACTTCGCCGTCAGGTTCCAGGCGCGGCGCGATGACGCCGCCCTGCGTCGCGACGCGCAGTTCGCTCTTCTTCGTCAGCCCGCGCGCGTGCACGAACTTCACGAAGCAGCGCGCGCCGTTGCCGCACTGCTCCACCTCGCCGCCGTCGGCGTTGAAAATGCGGTAGCGGAAGTCGAGGTCTTCGTCCGGGTATTTCTCGTCCGGTGGTTCCACGACAAGGACCTGGTCGCAGCCGACCCCGAAATGCCGGTCGGCGAGCCGCCGCAATTGCTCCCGCGTCAGATTGAAGGGCTCGCGGGTGTAGTCGAGGACGACGAAGTCGTTGCCCGCGCCCTGCATCTTGGTGAAGGTCAGGCGCATGACTTCAGGACGTCGCAGACTTTCTTCTGCGCGGCCTCGCCCAGCTGCGGATAGATCGGCAGCGACAGCACCGTGGCCGCGGCCTCGTCGGTGGCCGGCAGCCGCACGCCCTCGTTGTCCGGCGCGTAGAGGGGCTGCCGGTGCAGCGGCACCGGGTAATAGATCATGCTGGCGATGCCGGCCGCCTCCAGCTTGGCGCGCAGCTCGTCGCGCTTGGGATGGCGCACGGTGTACTGGTGCCAGATGTGGCGCCCGCGGCCGTGCGCCTGCGGCAGCACGAGCGAAGAGCCCGCCAGCCACTCGCCGTAGCGGCGCGCGATCGAGGCGCGGCGCGCGTTGAACTCGTCCAGCCGCGCCAGCTTCACGTTCAGGATCGCGGCCTGGAGTTCGTCCAGGCGGCTGTTGTAGCCCAGCACGTCGTGGTAATAGGTCTTGCGGCTGCCGTGGTGGCGCAGCATCCTCAGGCGCTCGGCGTGGCGCGGCTCGCGCGCGGTGACCAGGCCCGCGTCCCCGGCGGCGGCGAGGTTCTTGGTCGGGTAGAACGAGAAGCAGCCGAATTCGCCCCAGCTGCCCGAACCGCGGCCGGACTCGTCCGCGCCCAGGCTTTGCGCGCAGTCCTCGACCAGCGTGATGCCGCGGTCCCTGCACAGCGCCGCCAGCTCCGCCAGCGGCGCGGTCTGGCCGTACAGGTGCACCGCGATGAGCGCGCGGGTGCGCGGCGTGAGCGCCTTCTCGACCGACCGGGGATCGAGGCAGAAGGTGGCCGGATCGATGTCGGCGAACACCGGCTTCGCGCCGACGTAGCTCGCGGCTTCCGCGGTGGCGACGAAGGTGAACGCGGGCATGACGACTTCGTCGCCCGAGCCGATGTCGGCGGCGCGCAGGGCGAGGTGCAGCGCGTCGGTGCCGGAGTTGCAGCCCACTGCGTGCGCCGCGCCGGTGTAGGCCGCGATGTCCTTCTCCAGCTTCGCGCCCTCCGGCCCCAGGATGTAGCGGCCCGAGGCGAGCACGCGCTTCACCGCGGCCTCGAGCTCGGCGGCCAGCTCCGCGTTCTCCGCGGCCGGGTCGGCGATGGGGATCCTGTCCTGGCTCATGTCACTTCTCCGTATTGCCGCAACCGCGCCGCCACCAGCCGGCTCACCTCCAACGCCAGCGCGAGCGCCTGCCGGCCGTGCTCGCCGCTCACCGCCACCGGCGCCTTGCCCTGCGCCGCGGCGACGAAGGCGCGCGCCTGCTCGGCGAGCGCGTCGTTGCCCTCGTGCGTCTCCTCGGTTTCCGCGAGCGCCCCGTCCTGCCGGCGCACGTAGCGCAGCTTGCCCGCCTGAAGGTCGGCCGACACGTAGAGGCCGGGCTGGAACACGCGCAGCTTCCTCACCGCCGCCTGGCTGACGCGGCTCGCCGAGAGGCTCGCGACGCAGCCACTGGCGAATTCGATGCGGGCGTTGGCGATGTCGATGTCGCTGGTGAGGACGCGAAAGCCGCTCGCGCCCACCGCCGTGACTTCACTGCGCGCCAGCGTCAGCGCGAGGTCGAGGTCGTGGATCATCAGGTCCAGCACCACGTCCACGTCGGTGCCCCGCTGCTTGAATCCGGCGAGGCGCTCGGCGTCGATGTACAGCGGCCGGTCCATGCGTGCCGCCAGCGCCTGGAACGCGGTGCTGTAGCGCTGCACGTGGCCGGTCTGCAGCACCCGGCCGGCGCGCTTCGCAGCGGCGACCAGCTCGTCGGCCTGCGCCACGGTCAATGCCAGGGGCTTCTCCACCAGCACGTGCGCGCCGGCGGCGAGCAGCGCGAGCGCGATCTCGTGGTGGTATTCGGTCGGCGTGGCGACGACCGCGGCGTCCACCTTGCCCAGGACCTCCCGATAACCCGCGTGCGCGGCGCAACCCAGCTTCTTCGCCAGCGCGCCCGCCTGCGCCGCGTCCGGATCGACGATGGCGGCGAGGCGCGCGCCTTCGCATGAAGCAAGCTTCTCGGCGTGGTAGCGGCCCATGTGGCCGGCGCCGATGACGGCGACCGTCAGCATATGCATCGCATCAGTAGGGTTTCGCTTCGCCGGCGGGACGGGTCTTGAAGCGCTTGTGCATCCAGTTGTACTGCTCGGGGCTCTCCAGCACCAGCTGCTCGATGGCCTCGTTCATGCGGCGGGTGTCGGCGGCGACGTCATCGGTGGGGAAATTGTCCCACGGCGCGCCGATGCGGAGGACGTAGCCGCCCGAGCCCGGGAGCATCCGCGTCGCGCAGCTGAGCACCGCCGCGCCCGAGACGCGCGCGAGGCGCGACAGCCCCTGCACCGTGGCCGCGGGGACGCCGAAGAAAGGCACGAAGAGCGCGTCCTTCGGCCCGTAGTCCTGGTCGGGCAGGTAGTAGAACGGCCGGCCTTCCTTCATCGCCGAGAGCGTGGCGCGGATGCCTTCCTGGCGCGACACCAGCCGCTGCTGGCCGAAGCGCGTGCGCCCGCGCAGGAGCAGCTGCGAGAACCGCGCGTCCTTCTGGTTGGCGTACATGGACACCATGTCCAGCTCGCAGGCGAGGCGCGCGAAGCCCGCGTCCAGTCCCGCGAAGTGGGGGGCGAGGAGGATCACCGGCTTTCCCGCCAGGGCCTTGAGGTTCTCCAACCCCTCGATGCGCACCATCCGCTCCACGCGCTCGCGCGAGCCCCACCACAGCACGCCGCGCTCGACGATGCCGCGCACGAAGGCGCGAAAGTGCGCGCGCGCCAGCCGCTCGCGCGCCGCCTCGTCCATGTGCGGGAAGCACTTGGCCAGGTTGATGCGCGTCACGCGGCGCCGCTCCGGGATGAGCCAGAACGCCGCCGCGCCTGCGGCCTCGCCCGTCGCGGCCAGCAGGCGCGGCGGCAGGAAATGCGCGAGCCAGAGCAAGCCGAAGAGCAGCCGGCTCATCGAACCCCTGGCTTCTTGTACCGGTTGTAACCCCAGAGATACTGCCCGGGCAGCTCGCGGATCAGCGTCTCCAGGGCGCGGTTCACGCGCCGCGTCTGGCTCTCGCCCTCCACCGCGGGCGGCAGCGGCCGCACGTGCACGATGTAGCCCCGGCCCCAGGGCAGCCGCTCGCCGTAGGCGATGAGGCATTCCACGCCCTCGCGCTGCGCGAAGCGCGCGGCCAGCGTCATGGTGTACGCCGGCTTGCCGAAGAAGTCGGCCCACTCGCCTTCGCCCTCGCCCGGGACCTGGTCGGGCAGGATGCCCACCGCCTCGCGGCGCTTCAGCGCCGCCAGCAGCTCGCGAACGCCGGACAAATCCGCGCTCGCGAGGCGCACGTTGTCGCCGCCGCGGCCCTGCTCCATCACCGGCCGCAGCCATTGCATTTTCGGCGGGCTGTAGAGCACGGTGATCGGGAAGCGCTCCGCGGCCACCTGCGCGGTGACCTCGAAGCAGCCGAGATGGGGCGTCAGGAACACGATGCCCAAGCCCCGCGCGCGCGCCGCCTCCACCAGCTCCAGGCCGCGGATCTCGCGCACCAGCGCGGCGACCTGCTTGCGGGAGCGCAGCCACACCGCGGGCAGCTCGGCGAGGAGCTTGCCCGCCTGCGCGATCGCGGCGCGGCGGGTGGCGGCGTCGGTGTAGCCGGCCGCTTCGAGGTTTTCCCTCAGGTGCCGGCGGTAAGTGGGCGAAAGCCCATGCATTGCCCACCCGAGGAGGGTTCCCAATGCGTGCGCCAGCGGCAGCGGCACGCATGCCGCGACTTTCATCAGGATGCTGGGGAAGGAGGACATTCTTTGATATCCTTGCGCCCTTCCTAATTACGGCGGGTCAGAGATGAGCGAATTCCTGTTCACATCCGAGTCGGTTTCCGAGGGCCACCCGGACAAGGTGGCGGACCAGATTTCGGACGCGGTGCTCGACGCGATTCTAGCCCAGGACCCCAGCTCCCGCGTCGCCGCGGAAACGCTGGTGAAGGACAACCTGGTGGTGCTGGCGGGCGAGATCACCACCAACGCGCGGGTCAACTACGACGCCGTGGCGCGCAAGACCATCCAGCGCATCGGCTACACCGACCCGAAGATCGGCTTCGATACCCACACCTGCACCGTGATCGTCGCCTACGGCGAGCAGTCGCGCGACATCGCGCAAGGCGTGGACGAGGGCAAGGGCCTGGACCTGGACCAGGGCGCCGGCGACCAGGGCCTGATGTTCGGCTACGCCTGCGACGAGACGCCGGGCCTGATGCCCATGGCGATCTACCTCTCGCACCGCCTGGTCGAGCGCCAGTCGGAAGTGCGCCGCGACGGGCGCCTCCCCTGGCTGCGCCCGGACGCCAAGTCGCAGGTCACCATCAAGTACGTCAACGGCAAGCCCGACTCCATCGACACCGTGGTGCTCTCCACCCAGCACGGGCCGGACCTGACCCACAAGCAGATCGAGGAAGCGGTGATCGAGCAGGTCATCAAGCCGGTGCTGCCGAAGAATCTCATCAAGGGCAAGGTGAAGTACCTGGTCAACCCCACCGGCGCCTTCGAGATCGGCGGCCCCAAGGGCGACTGCGGCCTCACCGGGCGCAAGATCATCGTCGACACCTACGGCGGCTCCGCCCCGCACGGCGGCGGCGCGTTCTCCGGCAAGGACCCCTCCAAGGTGGACAGGTCCGCGGCTTATGCCGCGCGCTACGTGGCGAAGAACATCGTCGCCGCGGGTTTGGCGACCCAGTGCCTGGTGCAGGTGTCCTACGCCATCGGCGTCGCGCAGCCCACCAGCGTCATGGTCACCACGCAAGGCACCGGGAAAATTTCGGACGACAAGCTCGCGCAGCTGGTGCGCGACAACTTCGACCTGCGCCCCAAGGGCATCATCCAGATGCTGGACCTCCTGCGCCCGATCTACGAGAAGACCGCCGCCTACGGCCACTTCGGCCGCGAGGAGCCGGAATTCACCTGGGAAGCGACCGACAAGGCGCTGGCGCTGAAGCAGGCGGCGTAAAACAGGGACAGTCCACGTTTTACGGAATTGCGGAACGGCGGCTGCGGCCGCCGTTTTTGCGCCTGGAGTATGATTAAGTCATACCAAGGAGCCGACGCCATGGGCGCTGCCGTGAAGAAGACCATCTCCCTCCCCGCCGACCTGGCGAAGGAAGCCGAAGCCCGCGCCAAGGCCGAGGGAAAGACCTTGAGCGGCGTCATCCAGGAAGCCTTGCGCGAGGCGCGCGTCGGCCGCCGCCAGCAGGAGTTGCGCGGCATCCAGGGCTTCTGGAGCCGCAAGGCGCGCGAGCAGGGCATCCTCACCGAGAAGGACCTCGAACGCTACCTGCGCGCGTAGGAACGCCTTTGCGCGTCGTTTTTGACACCAACGTCCTCGTCTCCGCGCTCGTCTTTCCGGGTGGTCGCGGGGAAGAGGCGCTGCAGAGGATCCTGGAGGAGCGCGACGAGCTCCTCGTCTCGCCACCGATCCTGGATGAATTGCTGGGCGTGCTCTCGCGCAAGTTTGCGCGCGACGCCGAGGCGCTGGCGCGAACCGCGGTTTTTCTCGGCGACATGGCCACCCTAGTCAAGCCGGGACGGCGCCTGCGGGTGCTCGCCGACGAACCCGACAACCGGATTCTGGAGTGCGCGGTGGCCGGCCGCGCGGAGGCCATCGTGACCGGGGACCGGGCGATGCTGGCGCTGGGGGAGTACCGGGGTACGCGGGTGCTCGCCCTTGCCGATTACCTAGGCGAAAGCGGCCGGTAGCACCGGCGGGCGCGCAGCCGGGAAATGTTACCGATCGTGCACATTTTGGGGCGGTCTCGCGCCCCGGAAAACGTGGACTGTCCCTATTTTCCGGCCTG
>JALHLN010000071.1 GCA_022844545.1 Burkholderiales bacterium
ATCCGGGTGGATAAAATAAAGCGTATTGGCCGCCTGCACCTGGATGGCGGTGGCGGGGCTCACCGCCCCGAACCAGTTGTTGATCTCGTCGCGCAGCATTTTCCACTGGAAATTGTACGTCCCAGCCGTTGCCGGGGCCGTGACGTTGAAGCTGAAGGTCACGTTCTCGTCGGGTCCAACCGCGTGCGGGATCGGCACCCGGGTGATGCCCCAGGGGTTGGTACCCCATGGCACCACCGCCCCCAGCCCGTAGGTGTTGGCCGCGTTCCAGGTGGTTCCGCTGGTGTTTTTCATCGTCACGCTGACGGCGTAGGTCTGCCCCGCCACCATGGACGTGGGCACGCTTTGCGACACGAATTGCGACTGGTTGACCCCGTTCATGATCTGCCCGGTGGTCCCGGCGCCGAACCAGCCCCAGGGGCTGCCTTTGCGCATGAGGTAGCGCACCGGATAGGTCCCCCACGCCTCGGGGCTGGTGATGTTGAAGCTGAAGGTCGCATTCTGGCCGGGGGCCACGTCCCCCGGGAGCGCCGCCTCCACCATCCCCCAGTACAACGGCTCCAAAGCACTTAGCCGGTATCCGGTGCCCGAGGTCCAGGTCGTGTTGCCGGTGTTCTTCATCGTCACTGTCACCGCGTACACGCTGCCACCCGGGGTGGTGCTCGCCGGCATCGTGTGCGAGATGAACTCGGCGTTATTCACCCCGTTTTGCACATACACAAAATCGCTCTGAGCGCCGAACCACGACCCCGTGCTGTCCTTCACCATGCGCCACTTGAAGCTATAGGCTCCGAATTCCGCGGGCGCGGTCGCGTTGAAGCTGAAGGTGACGCTCGCACCCGGGGCCACCGAATGGGGCAGATCCACCCGGCTCGGGCCCCAGGTGGTGACGTTGGTCCCGCCCACTGCCCCCAGCCGGTAGCCGTCCCCGGAACTCCACGTGGTCTGCCCCGTGTTGTTCATGGTCACGCTCACCGCGTACACCTGCCCCGGCACCGTGGCCGTGGGCACCGCCACCTGCGACACGAACGCCGCATTGTCTGTGAGCGCCCAGGACCCCGTGGCCGACACCAGTAGCGCCAGCCCCGACACCCAGGCCCGCAGCGTGCGCATCCCGAATGTGGTTTTCATTGCACCACCCCCACCGGGATGTCACCAAGGTATAGGTATTCCCGCTGCACAGTCCCTGCTGCGCTCGTCTCGCCGATCAGCTTTCCTGAGGTGTCGTAGATGAACACCTTGTCAGCATCAGCGTTGGTCTTCCGCACCCGTTGGCCCAAGGCGTTTACCTGGTAGGTCGTCACCGCGCTGGCGGCATTGGTCGCCTGCACCATCCTTCCCCGGGTGTCGTAGGCGAAGCTGTTGAGACCATCGGCGGTCGTGGAGCCGTTGGCGTCCAGGACGAAACTCCTCGCCGGCCCCGCGGCAGGCGTCAGCGTAGCGATGCGATTGCTGGTGGTCGCATAGGTGTAGAGATCGGTGCTTGCCCCGGTGGTCTTGCTGAGGCGATTGCCCACTGCATCGTAGCTGTAGCCGAAGTTGGACGAGGGCAGGATGGCGGAGGAGAGCCGATCCAGGCTGTCGTAGACGTAGGCGTTCGCGTTGGACGGATTACCCACCTGCGCGATGCCCGTGATCCGGCTCGCCGCATCGAAACCAATGGTGTAGTTCGCGGCGCCCAGCGTATAGGACGCGATCCGCCCATCCTGGTCCACGGTGCGGCTGTAAATCTGCCCGTTGCCCAGGGTCCAGCTCTTCGCCCCGCCAAAGGGGTGGTACTGGACGTTCTGCACGACCACCTGGGATTGGCCGTCCTTGGCGGTGGTGATCTGGCTCACCCGGCCCAGCGCATCGAGCGCGTAAGTCACCGTCCGCCCGCTGGGATAGGTCATGCCGGTCAGGCGCCCCGAGCCGTCGTAGACGTACTGAACCGTCAGCGCGACGCCGTTCACCGTGCGCGTTTCCGCGGTAACGCGCCCCCTTTGGTCGTAGGCGTAGGCAATCAGGCTGGTCACCTGGCTCGCGGGGTTCGTTTCCGTGATGGAGGTCAGCCGCCCCACGCCGTTCGTCCCTGCGTCGTAGGCGTAGCTCTGGCGCGAGCCGTCCTGGAAGACGATCAGCGTCACGCGATTGAGCACGTCGTAGCTGTACGTGGTGACCTGTCCCTTGGCGTCGGTCTGGGTGAGAAGATTCCCAGCGGCGTCGTAGGTACTGGCGGTGGTGCCCGTGTCCGGGCTCACCTGCTGGGTCAGGTTCCCCAGGCCATTCACGGCGTAGCCGGTGACCAAGTTCCTGGGATCTGTGACCTGGGTGAGCTGGTCGATGCCGTCGTAGGCATACTGCGTCACTCCCGAGGCCGGGTCGGCGACCTGACGCAGGCGATTGAGCGCGTCGTACTGACTGGCCGTGATCCGGTTGAGGGGATCCGTAACGGAAACGACGTTGCCCTGGTTGTCGTAGGCATACGACGTGGTCTGGCCTGCCGCGCCCACCTCCTGGAACAGGCGGTTGAGGTTCGAGTACACCCGGCTGCGGGTCTGGGCGAGTGCGTTGGCCGGGTCGAACACGTCTTCCTTGGTGCGATTGCCCGCCAGGTCCAGGGTGTACGCGATGCGGTTGCCAAGGTTGTCCTGCATACCCGTGAGACGGTGAGCGGCGTCGTAGGTGTAGGCGAGGAACGACGCATCGGGCAGGGTCACCTTCGTGAGTTGGCCAGCGGCGTCGTACTCATAGCCGGTCGTTTCCGTGCCAACGGTGCGCGAGATCAGGCGCTGGCGCGCGTCGTAGGCCATCGTTGTGGGCAGCCCATTGGCATCGGTCATCGACAGCGGCTGGCCGTGCACGTTGTAGGTGATGATCGTGGTCACGTGCCCCGCCGCGTTCGCCACCGTGGCCAGGTGCCCGCGCCTCGCGATGTCCGCGTCGTCATTCGCGTAGTAGGTGTAAGTCGTGGTGTCGGCGACATCAGTGCGTGGGCCATCCATGGTCAGGACCTGGCCATTGGCGTTGTACGTGTAGCTCCAGGTCCGCGGCGCGCCCACCGCGGGGGCGGAGAACCCAAGTGAGCCATTGACGTCGCTCGTGGGCTGCACGGTCTTGGAACACAACACCCCGGGCACCGGCGTGACGCCGTCCGACTTCATGCCGCAGGTCACGCTTCCGTCACCGTTGTAGATGTGCGTGGTGATGCGCAGCGGCTCGGCCGTCCGCGCCATGAGCCGGAACGTTGGGTGCCACTCGGTGGTGATGGTCCGCGTTTGCGGCGTCGCGGCGCCGGCCGCAGTGAGGCCCTCGGTCCGGGAGGTCTCCAGATTGCGCGCGAGGTCATTGGTGTAATTGGTGCGGTTGCCGTTCCAATCGGTGCGCGAGGAGAGATTGCCGTTGGCATCGAAGGTCTGGGCCGTCGGACCGCAAGTCGGGCAGGCAGGTCCCGAGACACCTGTGTTGCGCACCGCGCCCAGAATCGTCTGGAACGTGTACGTGCGGGTCGAACTGCTACTCGCCGCTACGTGCCTGGTGACGGCAGCGGTACCGCCTGAGTATGTGATCGAGACACGGCCAGCGCCGCCAGCGTGCTCTGAGGAAATAGCACGGCCCGCGAAATGCGAGTTCCAGTAATCCGTGTCGTAGCCGTACGTCGCATAGCGTACGCCAAGCTCATCGGTGATACCGGTGACAAGGTGATGGAAATTGGCGATGAGGGGCAGATTCCCGTTCTGCTCGTTCTGATGGTGGTACCGGCGTGTGACCCCGCCCGCCGAGACGTAGGTCACCAGATCGAGCAGCTCCGGCCTCAATGTGGGCGAATAGGAATAGGTGTAGCGCCCACCGCCGGGATTGACCACAGCGGAGATTCGCCCACTCGTGTACTCGAACGTGAGCGCCCGTCCGAACGGGTCGGTCACACTCTGAAGCAGGTTGGCGGCTGGGCCAATCGGTCCGAAGTAGGAAAGCGTTTTGGACAGGCCATTGCGATTGGTGATCGACAGCAGTCTGCCGCCGTCGTCGTAGAGTTCGACTTCGTCTTCGCGGTTTGTCAGCTTCCAGCCGCCCGTGGACAGCTTCTCCAGCCGCTCCACTTCGTCCCCGTCGGCAGAATAGATGGAGCCGACAAGGTTGAACGCGATCACTGCCCCGTTTGGTCTTTCGGCACCGACAATGGCGACCACGCCCGCCGAAGGTCCCGAGAAGTACAGTTTGCGATGATACGTGTGCCACCAACCTGCACCCAATCCTGCGGGGTTCGAGTTGCGTAAGGTGCTGTTGTGAAAGCGCTCGAAGCGCAGCGGGAATGGCCCCGATCCGCTGTAGTCGAGCTCTCTCTGGTACTTGACCCCGACCCCAGGCAGGACCGGATTGCCCTCGCCGCACATGCCGGTCTTCTCGCAAAAGCCGACGTTCTTGGTGTGGGCAGGTGTTTGCCGGGGGCAATAAAATCCGAGTGCCGGACTATAAGGCAGCAATATATGCGCCGGACCGGTGTGCTCACAATAGGAGTGAATCAACGTGTCGCGGTTTGGTGTGGTCGGAAAGTCATCCTTGAAACGGTAGCGGAGCAGCACCGCTAGAGGGGCCGGGTCGCAGGGCTCATGGCCCACCACCACCAATTCCCGCGCTGGCCAGCTGGCGCTAATGTGCGCTATGGCCTGCGCCACCGCAGCCTGGCAACTTGAGTGCCCGTCCGACGGCAACACGCCATCAGTCTGCGGATTGCTCACGAACAGTTGGCTGTAGAACCACCACCGCGGGGCCGTGGGCATCATCGTCTGAGCAACTGCCTGTGTTGATAGCGCCAGTAAAAACGCTATCGCTAGCCACGCTTTCGGTCCGCGCATGAAATTCGTCTCCAACTTCTTTTGCTTTATGTTGTCGCGAGCGTATTCGCTGTCTTGTTGATTTGTCCAATTCCAATACGAGATATCTCAAATCAAGATCGCGGCGCCTTTAGATCTGTCATAAGAACATGCACACAACTTCTTGCGCCATAAGGCCCTAGATGCGGTTGGCGAGCATGCGACGAAAAATTTTCGCGCGAGAAGTTCTTTCGTCGGCAATCGGGTTCAGGCTAATCTTTGCGTGCGACGAATCTTCCTGTCGCGAAAAGTTTTCGCCGATCGCGCGCTCCGCGCCGCAATCAAGAGGCTGCCGTGATGACCATCGAGGATCTTCGCTATTTCATCGCCGCCTACGAGTCGGGCAGCTTCAAGAGCGCCACCCAGGCCACCGGCTCGGTGCCATCCAACGTTTCATGGCGGATCCGCAACCTGGAAGGCTCGTTAGGGGGAAAGCTCTTCGAGCGCAAGCACCGTCGTCTTCAACCTACGCGGAAGGGAATGCGGCTCTACGGGCATGCGAAGACGGTGATGGCGATGCTTGCCGAAGCCGAGCGGGAAGTGCGTCTCGCGCGCGAGGTCTGACCCATGGCGCACACTCTACCCAAGGGGTTTACCCTCCTGGAACTCCTGGTGGTGATCGTGATCATCGGGCTGCTGGCCGGCTACGTGGCGCCGAAGTACTTCTCGCAGGTGGGCAAATCCGAGGTCCAGGTCGCAAGGGCGCAAATCGACGCCTTCGAGAAGGCGCTCGACCAGTACCGGCTCGATACGCGCCGCTACCCCAGCACCGAGCAGGGACTGAAGGCATTGATGACCCGGCCGCTCAATGAGACTGGCTGGAATGGGCCCTACCTGAGGAAGGACGTCCCGCTCGATCCATGGGGCCGACCCTACGTCTACCGCGCGCCGGGGACGAAGGGGGAGTTCGACCTCCTGTCCTATGGTAAGGACGGCCGCCCCGGGGGCTCGGGCGATGACGCGGATGTCGCCAACTTCTGATCGCGGCGATGCGCTTCGAACTCAAAGCGGTGGATACCTCGGGCAGCGTGGTGGCCCTTTCGGTCGAGGCCGCTGACGAATCACAGGCGAGGGCCGCCGCCGCCCAGCGCGGCCTGACTGTTCTCACGGTGCAGTCTCGCAACGGCGTGCTTGCGAGCATGCGCTCGCCCGATAGGCGCTTCCCGGCAACTCTGTTTGCAACCGAATTGCTCGCCCTGCTGGATGCGGGCCTGAACGCGGTTGAGGCGCTGCAGGCGCTCTGCGAGAACGAGCCCGATGTCGCGAACCAGCAGGTGCTGGAGCGGGTGCTCGGAGCGCTGCGCCGTGGTGAATCGCTCTCGAGCGCCTTCGGCCGCGCGCCGGAGGCATTCCCGGCCCTATTCACCGCCGCGGTGCGATCCAGCGAACGAAGCGGCGATCTGGCCGAGGCATTGGGCCGCTACATCGCCTATCGCGAGGCTTTCGACCGGGTTCGCGCGAAGGTCACCTCCGCGCTGATTTATCCGGCGGTGCTCACTGTTGTGGGGCTGCTCGTGATCGCATTCCTCATGGGTTACGTCGTGCCCCGGTTTGCGCGGGTCTACGAGGATATGGGTTCGGGACTGCCGTTCTTCTCCAGCCTGCTCCTTTCGGTGGGGCGCGCGATCGAGCAGAACGGCGTGCTGGCAGTCGTACTCGCGATGTCAGTCCTTGCCGCCGCGATTCATGCCGCCTCGCACCAGGGCACGCGCGCGCGAATCGCGGCGCTTTTGTGGCGGATTCCCGCGCTGGGCGCGCGCATGCGCATCTATCAGTTCGCTCGCTTGTACCGGACCATGGGCATGCTGCTGCGGGCGGGAATCCCCGCACTGCGGGCATTCGAGATGGCGGGCGAAGGCCTGTCGCCCTCGCTACGTGCCCGCCTTGGACGAGCGGCGAATGAGGTACGTGACGGGCGCGCCATGTCAGAGGCCTTGACAGGGGCGGGGCTCACGACACCCGTGGCCACACGCATGATGGTCGTGGGCGAGCGCAGCGGCGGCATGGGCGAGATGATGGACCGCATCGCGCGGTTCTACGATGAGGAGACCGCCCGTGCGCTGGATGCCTTCACGCGCATCTTCGAGCCCATCCTGATGGCGCTGCTGGGCCTGGCGGTGGGCGCCGTGGTCGTCCTGATGTACATGCCGGTGTTCGAACTGGCCGGAAGCCTGCAGTGAGCACGCCAGGCATCGAGAGCATGTCGGTGGCGTTCCGGATCCCCTCGTTGAGCATGGACGACTTGCGGGAAGCGGCCGCAGCGTTCGATGTCGTCCCCTATACGGAGGCGCTTCGGCGACATTGCGCCGCCCTGCGGGGACCCGAAGGTGACCTGTGGCTGGTTCTGACCGACCCACGGGATGGGCCGGTGCAGGATTGGCTGGAGGAGTCCGTCCGCCAGCCCTTCGCCTACCGCCTGTGCGGAAAGGACGATCTGTCCGCGTGGCTCGCTCTTCAGGAGGCGGGCCTGCGGGCGATGGACAGCGTGGCCCTCGACGCGGGCGTCCAGGCCGACGGACAGGCGTCGGCGCAGGAACTCGCCATCGAAACCATCGGCCTTTCAGACAGCCCGGTCGTGCGCCTGGTCGACTCCACCCTGTATGACGCGATAAAAGCAGGGGCGAGCGACATCCATCTTGAAACCGGCCCAGCCGGCCTGAGCGTCAAGTACCGTATCGACGGGGTGCTCGGCCTTGCGCGTAGCGTGGAGGGTTCCGCGTTCGCCGACCAGGCAATCTCCCGCGTCAAGGTCATGGCGGAGTTGGATATCGCCGAACGCAGAGTGCCGCAGGATGGGCGCTTCCGCTTGCGTCGCAAGGGTGCCGAGATCGACGTGCGGGTGTCCGTGATGCCCAGCGTTCACGGAGAGGACGCGGTGCTTCGGATTCTCGACCGGCGCGACCTCGCCGAGCGCCTCAAGGGGCTCGCGCTGGAGCAGCTCGGATTCGAAGGGCCAATGGCGACGACCCTGAGGCGCCTCGCCCGCGCCCCCCACGGCATGCTCCTGGTCACGGGACCCACCGGCAGCGGCAAGACCACGACGCTGTACTCGCTTATCTCGGAGGCGAACCGCGGGCAGGAGAAGTTCGTCACCATCGAGGATCCGGTCGAGTACCAGCTCGCGGGCGTGCTGCAGATCCCGGTGAACGAAAAGAAGGGCCTGGGCTTCGCGCGCGGCCTGCGCTCGATCCTGCGCCACGACCCGGACCGAATCATGGTGGGCGAGATCCGCGATCCGGAAACCGCCGAGATCGCGGTGCAGTCGGCCCTCACCGGGCACCTCGTCTACACCACGGTCCATGCCAATAACGTGCTTGACGTCATCGGCCGCTTCCAGCACATGGGGGTGGATCCCTTCAACCTCGCATCCGCCCTGAACGCGGTCATGGCGCAGCGCCTGGTGCGCGTGCTCTGCCGCGCCTGTACCGGCAAAGGATGCGGCGAGTGCCGCGGCACGGGATACCGCGGCCGCAAGGCGATCGCCGAGCTGATGGTCCTCAACGACGGACTGAAGGAGTTGATCGCGCAACGCGCCCCGGCGCGGACGTTGAAAGAAGCCGCGCGGGCCGCTGGCACGGGAAGCTTGCGAGAGGCGGCGCGGGACCTGGTGCGGCGCGGAGTAACCACCGAAGAGGAGATCGATCGTGTCACGTTCGTGGCGGCGTAGGCTGCGCGCGGCCCTCTGTCCGGACCGGCTCGTGTTCGAGCACGAGGTGGTCCCGGTGCGGGAGGACCCGCTTGGCGAACTGGCACGCCGCTCGGCCGGGCGCACGCTCACGCTCGTCCTGTCCAACCGCTACCTCAGGTACGCGATCCTGCCCTGGACGCAGACGCTTCGCACCGAGGATGAATGGCTCGCCTATGCGCGCCACGTCTTCGCCTCGACCTATGGTCCGCAGTCCTCGAGCTGGGAGATCAGGATTTGCGACACGGGGCGCAAGGCGGCGCGCCTTGCATGCGCATTCGATGCCGCGCTTCTCCTGGCATTGCGCGCGGTCGAGGGATTGGCCTCGGTGCAGCCCTACCTGATGTGGGCGTTCAACGGCAGGCGGGCCGCGTTCGACGGCGAACCGGCCTGGTTCGTCCTGCAGGAGCCCGGCCGCCTGCTGGTCTGCCTGATCACCGACGGACAATGGCGCTCGGTCCGAGCCCGGCAGATCGACCCGCAATGGCGCGAGTCGCTCGCGCTGCTGCTTGACCGCGAGGCGTACATGGCCGGCGTGCCGGCGGGCGGGCGTGTCCTGATCTGTGCCGAGGATGACGTGCCGACCCGAGCGGGAGGCTATGACCTGATCGATATCACGCTGCCAAGCGGTGCCAAGGGCATGGACCGCACCCACGCCATGGTGTGCGCATGAGGCTGCGCCGCCTCGAACTTGACCTGTTGCGTCCCGACCGGCCTGCATGGCCAGGCTATGTACTTGCAGTCATGGCGCTTGCGTTTGCGCTGGATGTAGGCTTTTCCTACCGAGACCGGCGACTGGATGTCGCAGCGCTCGAGGCCCGCCTGGCGCGCACGGCCCCAGCTCGTGTCGCGGAGAGTGCGGAGGGACCGAGAACAAGGTTCGGGCCGGAGGACCTCACGCTCGCGCGCGAGACGCTGCGGCGCCTCTCGCTTCCCTGGGAAGAGCTGTTCGCGGCGCTGGAATCGGCGCGCAGCGACCGGGTCGCGCTGCTTGCGATCGAACCGGACGCCGAGAGCGGAGCCGTCAGCATTTCGGGCGAGGCACGGGACTATCTGGCGGCGCTGACCTACGCCGAGCGGCTCGCGCAGGCGAAAGGGTTGCGCAACGTTCACCTCCTGCGCCACGAGATCCGGCGCGACGCGTCGCAGCGCACGGTGACGTTCACCGTTTCAGCCAATTGGCGGCGCGAATCATGAGCGCCTTGCCTTTCGCGCAGAGACACGGAATCGGCCCGCTCGCTGCCGCCGCGCTGCTTGTCCTCGCCGCGGGAGGGGTATTTCACATGCTGGCGGTGGCGCCGCTGGAGCGCCGGGCGCTTGCGCTCGAACGTGACCTGGAAAGGTCCACGCAGGCCAAACCACGCGCAGGCGTGACTCGGGTCGGCGGCGCGACACCCGAGGCAAAGCTCGATGCGTTCTATCGATACTTCCAGCGCGACGAAAGCCCGGCCGAATGGCTCGCCCGCCTCCATACCGTGGCCAGCGCTTCGGGTCTCGAACTGCGCTCAGGCGAGTACCGCGCAGAGGAACCGGGCAACCGGCTGCAGCGCTACCGAATCGCTTTCCCCGTGTCCGGCACCTACACGCAGGTTCGGACGTTCATCGAGACCGCGCTGGAGGCCGTGCCGGTCCTTTCCCTCGACCAGGCGAGCTTTCGCCGCCGCACAGTGAACGACGGTCGCGTGGAGGTCGATCTGAGCTTCACTTTGTACCTGCCCGGGAAATGAGACAGCTGACCACACGGGATGTACCGCCGCGCGCTGCCGCGATCGTGGTGGCGCTCGCGCTGCTCGCGGGCGCGGTGACCGGAAACGAGCAAGCGGTTGTCCCGCCGCAGGTAAGCGAGCCGCAGGCACCACCGCCAGCGCCGGCGGTGGATGCTGGCGAACTGGACCTGGAGAAGCTGGCCCGACGGGCGCGAGCGAGCGAACCGGTCGATTTGTTCGCAACAGTCGCGCCGGCGCCGTCCGCGGCGAAGCCGGTGGTCACCGCGGCCCCAGTACCGGCTGGGCCACCGGCGGCACCAGCATTGCCGTTCCGGTATCTCGGACGCATGGCGGACGGCGAACGCCAGCTCGTGTTCCTCGAGCGAAATGGAGAACCAATCCGGGTCGCTGCCGGTGATGCCATCGAGGGCCTGTACCGAGTCGACAGCGTTTCCGTGTCCTCGGTCGTCTTCACCTACCTGCCGCTCGGCGTCACGCAAACGCTGGCCATCCCCGCGCCCAACTAGGAGTCCGCCATGCGATCCGCGTTCGTGCTCATGCTCGCCCTGCTGCTCACCGGCTGCGCCGCGCAGCGCGTCTACGAGGACGGGCTGGCTCTCTTCGATGCCGGCAAGGTCGAGGAGGGTCTTGCCAGGATCGAGGAAGCGGCACGGATGGAGCCGCAGAGCCGTCAGTACCGGCAAGCCTACCTTCGCCAGCGCGACATCGCCCTGCAGCGCGACCTGGCACTGGGCGAGGCGGCGCGGCGCCAAGGCCAATGGGAGGCAGCCGAAGCCGCTTATCGGCGCATGCTTATCCTTGACCGCGACAACTCCCGCGCGAAGGCGGGACTGGAGGCGCTCCGTATCGAGCGCGCCCAGCGCCAGCGTCTGGCGCAAGCCGAAGACCTCTTGAAAAAAGGCGATGCCGCCGCCGCACTCGCACTAGCGCGGTCGATCACTGCCGAGAACTCGGGGTTCCGGGAAGCACAGCACCTGGTTCGCCGGATCGAAGAACAGTCACTGCGCGCCGCGACCGCCGCCCCGCGACTTGCCGCCGCGCTGCGCAAGCCCGTGACCCTGGAGTTCCGCGACGCGAGCCTGCGCCAGGTGTTCGAACTGCTGTCGCGAAGCGCGGGGCTCAACTTCATATTCGATCGCGAAGTGCGCCCGGACTTGCGTACCACGGTGTTCGTGCGCAATTCCAGCGTGGAGGAGGTGCTGCGCTTCATCCTGGTCACCAACCAGCTCCAGAGCAAGGTGCTCTCGGAGAACACGGTGCTTGTTTACCCAGCCACGCCGGCCAAGCTGCGCGACTACCAGGAACTGGTGGTGAAGACGTTCTACCTCGGCAACGCCGACGCGAAGACCGCCGCGAACCTGATCCGCACGCTGGTCAAGACCAAGGACCTGCACGTGGACGAGAAGCTGAACCTGGTCGTGATGCGGGACACCCCCGATGCGGTGCGGATGGCCGAGCGCCTGGTGGCCAACCAGGACCTGGCCGAGGCCGAAGTGATGCTTGAAGTCGAGGTGCTCGAAGTCGCCACGAACGTGCTGCACGAGCTTGGCCTGCGCTACCCGGACCAGGTGAGCTGGAGCCTCGTGGGGGCCGCGGGCACCGCCGGCGCCGTCACGCTGCCCGAGTGGCTGAACCGGGGCTCGGAGCTGGTGCGGCTGTCCTTCACCAATCCGCTGTTCGCGCTCAATTTCAGGAACACGCTCGGACGCACCAACCTGCTCGCCAATCCCCGCATCCGCGTCAAGAACAAGGACAAGGCGAAGGTGCACATCGGCGACAAGGTGCCGGTCATCACGACCACCACCACCGCGACCGGATTCGTATCAGAGGCGGTCAACTACCTCGATGTGGGCTTGAAGCTCGATGTCGAGCCCACCGTGTTCCTGGACGACGAGGTCGGCATCAAGGTCGCCCTCGAAGTCTCCAGCATCGTGCGCGAGATTCGCAGCCCCACCGGCACGCTCACCTACCAGATCGGAACCCGCAACGCCTCGACCACCCTGCGCCTGAAGGACGGCGAAACGCAGGTACTCGCCGGCCTCATCAGCGACGAGGACCGCAAGTCCGCCAATCAGGTTCCGGGCCTGGGCGACATCCCAGTGATCGGCCGGCTGTTCGGCAGCCACCAGGACACCGCGAACAAGACCGAGATCGTGCTTCTCATGACGCCTAGGGTGGTGCGCAACCTCGCGCGGCCGGAACTGAGGCTGGAAGAGTTTCCCGGCGGGACCGAGTCGGCGATCGGCGCGCCGCCTCTGTTGCTGCAGTCGCTGACCGCCACGCCCGTTTCGCAAGGTTCGCCAGGCCCGGCCCCGTCCACGCAGGCGGGTAGCCGCGTCACACTCCAGGTCCTGCCGGCCCCGGCTTCGTCCCAGGAGTTCTCGGTCGCGGTCGGCGTGGAGACCGCGGCATCGCTGCGGGGCGGCCTGTTCGATATTGCGTTCGACAATGCCCGATTGCGCTTCGTGCGCGCGGAGCCGGGCGCGTGGCTGGCCGGTGATCCGGGTGCCGCGATCAGGGTGAGCGCGCCCGAAGGCTTGGGCCGGCTGAGCGTCAACCTGACTGGAAAGAGTGATTCGAAAGGTCCCGGCGAGCTTGTCCGGATCGTGTTTCAGCGGCAAGGCGATGTAGTTGGTTCGCCATCCCTTCGGATCGAGGCGGCCACGCTCACCACCGTGGAAGGACAGGTGTTGGGCGCGCAGCTGCCGCCGCCCCTGACCTTCAACCTCGCCAAATGACCCCAGCAGGCCGCGCACGCGGCTTCACGCTGATCGAGCTCCTGATCACCGCGGCGATCATGGCGGTGCTCGCGTCGGTTGCGCTGCCGATGTCCGAGCTTGCGGCCCAACGCGCGAAGGAGACCGACCTGCGCCGCGCGCTGCGCGAGATCCGGGATGCCCTGGACGCCTACAAGCGCGCCTCGGACGAGGGGCGGGTTCCGCGATCGCCTGCGGACTCGGGGTATCCGCCGACGCTGGCCTCGCTCGTCGAAGGCGTGACGGACGCCAGGAGCCCGGGCGGGGAGAAGATCTACTTCCTTAGGCGCGTGCCACGCGATCCGTTCCACGCGGATGCGGCCGCGCCCGCCGAGCGGACCTGGCTCCTCCGGAGCTACCAGAGTCCGGCGCACGAGCCGCGCCCCGGCAAGGATGTGTTCGACGTCTACTCCGCGAGCACCCGGCGCGGCCTCAACGGCGCGCCCTTGCGCGAATGGTGAGCCGCCGCTCGGGGTTCACCCTGATCGAGCTGCTGGTGGCGCTCGCCATCGTCGCGCTGCTGCTTTCGCTCGCGGTGCCGCGCTACTTCGGCGGGCTTGCGCGTGCCGAGGAAGCGGTCCTCAAGGAGAACCTGCATCTGCTGCGCGACGCCATCGACAAGCACTTCGCGGACACCGGGCGCTACCCGGCGACGCTGGAGGACCTCGCCGCGCGCAAGTACCTGCGCAGCGTGCCCGAGGATCCGATCACGCAAAGCCGCGTTTCGTGGGTGGTGGTGCCGCCCGCGGATCTGTCCCTGGGCGCAGTCTACGACGTGAAGAGCGGCGCCAAGGGTTCAGGTTTGGACGGGAGACCCTATGAGCAGTGGTAGGCAGCGGGGCTTCACCTACCTCACGGCACTCCTGCTCGTCGCCGCCGTCGGTGCGAGCCTGGCGGCAGTCGGCGGTCTATGGTCCCAGGCAAGCCAGCGGGAGAAGGAAGCCGAGCTGCTCTGGATCGGCGAACAGTTCCGGCAGGCGATCGGGCTGTACTACCAGCGCTCGCCGGGATCGGCGAAGCGGTATCCGGAGAAGCTGGAGGACCTGCTGGAGGACCGTCGTTTCCTCACGGTGCAGCGCTACCTGCGCCGGATCTACGCCGATCCGATGACCGGCAAACCGCAGTGGGACCTGATCTCCGCGCCGGGCGACGGGATCATGGGGGTGCGCAGCCTGTCAGGCGGCCGGCCGGTCCGGGAGCGCGGGGGAGCGCGACGGTACGCGGATTGGACGTTCATATATGAGCCGCCGCCCACCGCTTCGGCGACTGGATCACGCCGTTGAACCCCTGCGGCGCCCCTCAAGCACCCCAAATGTGTACGATCGTGCACATTTTTCCGGGTCCTGAGGCGCACGACGGCCTCGTCGGGGATGGGGTACGCTTTGAGCCGACCCTCGTTCCCTCTTCGCAAGCCCACGCCCACATGCACACGGAA
>JALHLN010000072.1 GCA_022844545.1 Burkholderiales bacterium
CTGCGCCGTGCCGATGTCCGCTCGGCGCTGCACGCCTCATCCGCGCCCACGGGCCTGCCGTACTGGGACGGCTCGGCGCTCGATGGGCGCGCGATCCTGGTGCGGCGCGAGCAGGGCCTCGGCGACGAGATCATGTTCGCCTCCCTGCTGCCGCAACTCGCGGCCTCGGCGCGCCGCGTGCTGCTGGAATGCGATCCGCGCCTTAAGGGCCTGTTTGCACGTTCCTTTCCCGGCGTCGAGGTGCTGGGTGACAACCTGCAGGCTGCGGCCGGTCGCGCCGAAGTCGAGGCCGGCGCGGCAAGCCTCGCCCGCTTCGCGCGCCGTCGCGCGGCGGATTTCCCGCGCCACGACGGCTACCTCGTCGCGGATCCGGCGCGCGTGGCGCGCTGGCGGGAACGCCTGTCGAGCCTGGGCGAGGGCCTCAAGGTGGGCATCTCCTGGACCGGCGGCGTGCGCCGTACCCGGCGCGCGCTGCGCTCGATTCCGCTCGGGCAATGGCTGCCAGTCCTGTCGGTGCCCGCGGTGCGATTCGTCAGTTTGCAGTACACCGCCGAGGCGCCGGCGGAACTCGAGGCGCTGCGAGCCGGCCAGGGCGTGGCGGTCGCGCACTGGGACGAGGCGATCGCGGACTACGAGGAGACCGCGGCGCTGGTGGCGGCGCTCGACCTGGTCGTGAGCGTGTGCACGTCGCTCGTGCACCTGGGCGGCGCCCTCGGCCGCCCGGTGTGGGTGCTGGCGCCCCACAGCCCGGAGTGGCGCTACGGCTTCGCGGGCGAGTCCATGCCCTGGTACCCGTCGGTCCGGATTTTCCGCCAGTCGGCAGATGCGCAGTGGGCGCCTGTCATCGAAGGCGTGGCGCGAATGCTACGATTCCAGCCACCATGAGCATGCTCTCAGGTTTCCTGCGCTCGCTCTGGCGCAGCCAGCGCCGCAGCGGCGACCCCGAGGCGGACGAGTTCCCGGTCGCGCGCCAGCAGATCGCCAAACGCGCGCACGCCCGCGCGCCGATGGCCGAGCACGCGCGCATCCTGTTCGACGACATTCGCGTCGGCGAGTGGCGGCTTCCCGAGATCGTGGCGCGCGCCCTCGCGGATTCGGATGCGCTGGTGCCTCCGCTGAAGGCCTTGCACCGGCCGCTTGCCTCGTACCTGCTTGTGCGCTACTACCTGCATGCCCTCGCTCTCCAGGGTGCGCGTGCGGAATGCGGCGTGTTCCAGGGCACCAGCGCGTCGCTTCTGTGCCACGCTGCCCGCACCGTCGATGCCGCACATGACGGGTCCGGGCTGCACCTGATCGACAGCTTCGAAGGGCTCAGCGCGCCGGGAGAGCAGGACCGATTCTCCTTGCCCGGAGCCGCAGGCGCTCCGGCGCAGCGATCGGCCCTTCCCCAGGGCAGCTTGTCGGCCGCCGAGGAATATGCGCGCCGCGCCGTGCGCGAGTTCCCTGGCGTCGCTTTCCACAAGGGCTGGATTCCGCAGGTTTTCGGCGCGCTGCCGGCGCAGCAATGGTCGTTCGTGCACATCGACGTCGACCATTACCAGCCGACCTACGACTGCCTGGCTTACTTCCAGCCGCGGCTGGTGCGTGGCGGCGTCATCGTGTGCGACGATTTCGGCGCCCCCCTGTTCCCCGGTGCGGCGCGGGCCTGGACTCGCTACTGCGGGGAGCGTGACCTGGCGTTCGCGGTGCTCGACACCGGCCAGGCCGTGATCCTGAACCTCTAGAAGCTGAACTCGATCCGGGCGGCACCGCTGTCCCGGGCGTCCTCGTCGGCCTTGCGCTCCGCCTCGTTCCGCGCCAGATCCTCGGTGGCGCAGCGGATGTCGAAGAACAGCAGGTGGCGACGGTAATTCTCGTCGCGCACCGGCTCGACGCCGTGGAAGGAATTGTCGGTCTTGAAGAACGCGAACATGGTGTTCGGCACGTAGGGCATGGTCATCACGCGGTCAAAGAGCTCGAACGGATAGTGCGGGCCGCCAGGGCAGCGAAAGCCGGGCTGGCGCGGGGCGTAGATCGAGGTGCCCAGATGGGGCCGCGAAGCGTCGGCAGGTAGATAGAACAGCACCGTGATCACCTTGGCCGGGGCATCGCTATGCGGCCCGAGCGAGTAGCGGGTCCGGTCGTCCACCAGCATCGCCTCGTTGTACAGCCCCGGTTCGCGCAGGCCGAAGCGCTGTTCGATGCCGGTGGCGAACTTGCGGAACAGCGATTGCGCGAACGGGATGCCGAGCAGCCATCCGGACAAGTCTTCCCAGAACTCGCGGCGCGCGGCGGGCAGGGCGCCGACCTCCTCCGGCGTGAGCGGGAACACGAAGCGCGCGTCGGAGTACTTCTGGCCCAGCGCGCGCACCTCCTTGATCGGGCGCATCAACTCGACCGGCAGAAGGTTCTCCAGCAGGCGGCCGTAGTACGCGGGCTCGAACACGTCCCGAACCAGGATGTGCGGGAACGGATACTCCCGCAGCGGCGCGTTCGCGACCTGGTACAGCGTGTGGTGCTCAACGTGAGAAGACATATTCCGCGCATCCCTTGAACTCGCCGCTGGTGCGCACGGCGCGCTCGACCTGGCCGGGATCGTACCCGAAGCCGAGTGCCACGAGTTCCGCCACCATGGCCATGTGATCGGGCAGGTTCTGATTGACCTCGATCAGCAGCGAGCGCACCGCGCCGGCGCGGATCGTCTGCATCGCGCCATGAATCACCTTGGGCTCGAAGCCGTCGACGTCGATCTTGATGTGCTCGGGCGGCGGCACCGAGCCGTCGCGCACCAGGTCGTCGAGCGTCGCCGCGACGCTGCCTTGCGTGAATGCGGGCTGGGCCGGGCGGTGGTAGGCGTCGACGCGCTCGTTGAGCGAATGCGACGAGCCGCCGGCGATGAAGCGCGACAGGTGCAGCTCGCCCAGGCCGGCGCGGTCGGACAGCGCGACGCAGAACGCGCGCACGCGGTGCGCCAGCCGGTTGATGAAGATGTTGCGGTTCAGCAGCGCGAAGTTCTGCGCCTCGGGCTCGAAGGCGTAGACGCGGGCGTCGCGCGTCTTCGCCGCCCACATCGTGTACATGCCCACATTGGCCCCGACGTCCACCAGCACCGCGCCGGGGTCGAAGCCCGCGATCCACTCCAGGGTCACCGGCTCCTTCTGGAACAGCGTATCGACGCGCCATCTGGTCGCGGTATTCGGCGTCGCGTAGATGACCTCGAGCCCGCCGGCCCGGACCACGCAGCGCGGATCGAGCTTCTGGTACTCCTCCAGCGTCATGGCCGCCATTATCGGCGCAAATCCGAGAGGCGTGCGGCCGCCTCCGCCACCACGCCGGTCCAGTCGCCGAACGCAGTCTGGCGGAACAGCCGCGCGCTCGGATACCAGGGCATGGTGTCGCCGGAGAGGCCGTAGCGCGCCTCGGGTTTGACCGGCGCCATGATCCACACCGGGCGGCCGAGCGCGCCGGCCATGTGCGCGGCCGCGGTGCAGACGGTCAGCGTGAGGTCGAGCGCGCACTGCAGCGCCGCGGTCTCCTCCAGGTCGGCGACGGCTTCCGGCCAGTCGTGGATCTGGACGCGGTGCCGATGGCACAGTTCCTGCAGCTCGGGTCGGCATTCGTCGTACTGCAGGCTGACGAAGTGGATGCCGTCAAGGCGTAGCACCGGCAGCAGCTGCGCCAGCGCGATCGAGCGCATCGCCCGGCCCGTCTTCGGCACGCCGCCGCGCCAGGACAGCCCGATCTTCAGACCCGGGCCGAGCGCGGCGAGGCGCTCGCGCCATGCCGCCACGCGGCCGCCGTCGGCCTTGAGGTAGCCGTCGTGACGCGGGAAATCCGCGGCCGAGCGGCGCAGGTGCAGCGGCAGGCTCGCGATCGGCAGGCGGAGATCGACCGGCTCGCCCGTGCGCACCCAGTCCGGGGTCGCCGTCTGGATGCCGGCACGCACCGTGGCGCCGGGGAACGATCGCCGGAACAGGGAGGCGAGGCGCGGATCGCAGTCGATGACGCACCGATTGCCCTGCGCGATCAACCCGGGAAGGCAGGAGGCGTACATGATCTCGTCGCCCACGCCCTGTTCGGCGTAGACGAGCAGGCTGCGCCCGCCCAACGGCGAGCCATCCCACAGGGGCTGCGGGAAGCGGCCGAAGATCGGCGCGTGCACCGGCTCGCGCAGTCGCCATTCGTACTCCTGCCAGCCGGCGGCGAAGTCCCCGCGCAGGACCTTGTGCAGGGCGCGGTTGACGTGCGCCTGCACCAAGTCGGGTTCGATCTCGATCGCGCGGTCGTAGCATGCCAATGCCTGGTCGAATTCGCCCAGGGTCTCCAGCGCGTGCCCCAGGCGCAGGTGGCAAAGCGACAGGCCAGGATCGCGGTCCATCGCCTCGCGGTAAAGCGCCAGCGCTTCGTGCACCTGCCCGGTCTCGATCAGGTTCATGCCGAGGTCGAGCTGGAACTCGGTACGGCCAGGCTCCAGGCGCAGGGCTTCGCGATGGCATTCGATGGCCCGCTCCAGCTTGCCGGCCTGGCGGTAGACCCGTCCCAGGTTGTAGTGGCCGATCGCGAGGCTCGGCCTGGACCGCACCGCGTCCTGGAACATCGGCAGCGCTTCCTCGTGCCGGTCCAGCTTCAGCAGCGCGATGCCCAGGTTCATGCGCGCTTCCATCAGCATCGGTTCGAACTGCAGCGCCTGCCTGAGATGCTGCAGCGCCTCTTCCGGCCGGTCCTGCCTGATGCGCAACGCGCCGAGGTTGTTGAGTGCCTGGGCGCAACAGGGATCTATGCCGAGCGCGGTGCGGACGCACGCCTCGGCATCGGCGAGCTGCCCCAGCTTGAGCAGTGCCGAACCGAGGTTGACGTGTGCGACCAGGGAACCCGGGTTCTCGTCCAACTGCTTTCGGAACACCTCTGCGGCGGCTGCGGCATCGCCCATGGCGAGGAGAACCAGGCCAAGTCCGGCGCGTGCATCGGCATTCTGCGGTTCCAGTTCCAGGGCGCGCGCATAGTGCGTCGCCGCCCCCGCGTTGTCTGCGGCCGCCTGCAGCGCGCCGGCCAGTTCCAGGTGGAACAGCGCCACCCCGGGCTGCAGTGCCGAGGCCCTGCCGATCCAATCGATCGCGGCGTCCAGGCGCCCGGTACGGCGGGCGATCTCGCCCCTCAGGTACAGCGCCTCGAAGTTGTCCGGCTGCTCGGCAAGGATACGGCGGTAACATTCCTCGGCGGCACTGAAACTGCCTTCCTGGTGCAGCCGGTAGGCTTCGCGCATGCGCTCGTCGATGCCGCTTGCCGCGGCGTTGTCCGGCTGCGCGGCAGGCGACGCGGAGCCGCCGACCGGGTCGGGCGGGCTCGATTCCCTGGACAGCGATTTGAGCCAGCGAAGCAAGTTGGTTCAGTTCCCGATTTTCGCGGCGACGCCACGCGATCGCATGCTTTCGAGCCTAGCACAGGCGCGGGCAACGGACCTGCGCACAAATTCACTGCGGCGGCCGACGTTGCGGAGATGGCAGAATAGATTGCCTGGAGATTCCGATTTGAACTGGCTCAAGCGTTTGTTGGGTGGCGATGCGGGTGCCGCGGCACCGGCCTCCGCCAGCATTGCCACTGCCGCGGCGGGCATCCCGCCGGGCGTCGAGCGGACCGGCGTGGAGGATCGATTCCACGCCACGACCGCGCTGATGCAAGCCGAGGACTACGAGGCGGCTCGAGCGGAACTGGAGCGGTTGCGTGAACTCGCGCCCGATCGCCCGGCGATCCATTTCCGGCTCGGCTACGTTCAGCGCCAGATGGGCGAGATCGCCGAGGCGCTGGCGTCCTACCGCAGGGCGCTGGAGCTGCAGCCGGGCAGCGCCGACACGCACAGCGAACTGCTGCTGACCCTGAACTACAGCGCGGCGCACGACGCCGAGGCGGTATTCGAGGAGCACCGGCGCTACGGCGAGCGCCATGTGCAGCCGACTCCGGCGCCCGCGCCCGACCGCAGCTGGCCGCGCCGGCTGCGGATCGGCTACCTGTCGCCGGATTTCTGCTCGCACGTCGTATCGTGCTTCTCGCTGCCGGTGATCGCGCGGCACGACCGCGACCGCTTCGAGGTCTGCTGTTACCACGCGGGCCAGGTGAACGACGCGGTGACCGAAGGGCTGCGCGCGCTGGCGGACCGCTGGGTGCCTTGCGCGGCAATGAGCGACGAGCAGATCGTCGAGCGGATCCGCGCCGACCGGGTGGACATCCTGGTCGACCTTGCGGGGCATACCGCGCACCACCGTCTGGGGGTGCTGGCGCGCCGCGCCGCGCCGCTGCAGGCGACCTGGATCGGCTACCCGAACACCACCGGCCTGCGCGCCGTGGACTACCGCATCTCCGATGCGCGCGCCGACCCGCCGGGTGTAACCGATCGGTTACATTCGGAGCGGCTGCTGCGCCTGCCGCGGACCTTCCTGTGCTACCGGCCGGGGCCGGAAATCCGGCCCGGTGCCCCACTGCCGGGCACGCGCCCTGGGCAGGTGACCTTCGGCTGCTTCAACAATTTCCAGAAGCTGTCCGACCCGTTCTTCGCCGCCGCCGCGCGCCTGCTGCAGGAAGTGCCCGATGCGCGCCTGCTGCTCAAGGCGAAGCCGCTGAAGTTCCCGTCCGTGGCCGCTCGCGTGCGCGAGCGCTTCGCCGCCGCCGGGATCGCCGCGGAGCGGGTGATCCTGAGGCCATGGGAGCCGGGCGTGACCGACCACCTTGCGGCCTATGGCGCGGTGGACATCGCGCTGGACAGCTTCCCCTACAACGGCACCACGACCACCTGCGAAGCGATGTGGATGGGCGTGCCGGTGGTGACGCTGGAGGGCGACCGCCACGCGTCGCGGGTGGGGTCCAGCCTGCTGCACAGCGTCGGCCTGGGCGAACTGGTGGCGCGGGACGCCGGCGACTACGTGCGGATCGCCGCCGCGCTGGCCGCGGACCGGCCGCGGCTGGCGGCGCTGCGCGAGGGCATGCGCGAGCGGCTGCGAGCCTCGCCGCTGATGGACGAGCGTGGTTTCGTCTCCGACCTGGAAGGCGCGCTGCTGGAGGCCTGGCAGGCAAGGCTGCAATCCGTTCCTGGGGAGGTGCCCGACGACGAGGCCATAGAGCGGCTTGCAGTGCAGAGCCAGGAGAACGGCGACCATGCCGCCGTGGTCGAGGGGATCGGCGCCGCGCTCGCGAGCCGCGGGCCGAATGCGCGCCTGCATTACCTGCTGGGCTGTGCGCTGGAAGACCTCGGGCGCGAGGACGAGGCGATGGCGCAGTACCGCGCATCGCTCGCCCTCGATCCGGGAGCGGCGAAGGCAGCGAACAACCTGGGCGCGCTGCTGGAGCTCGCAGGTCGGCTGGACGAGGCCGGGCAGCAGTACGAGGCCGCGCACAACGCCGATCCCGGCCTGACGCAGGCGCTGCTCAACCTGGCCACCCTGCACAAGCGGCTGGGCGCTCCGGGCAAAAGCGCGTTCTGGCTGCGCAAGGCCCTTGCGGCCGATCCGGGCAACACCGACCTGAAATGCAGCCTTGCCGAGTGCTGTCTCCTGATCTGGCAGCTCGACGAGGCCGAGGCGATCTGCCGCGAAGCCATGATCTCCGCGCCGCAGCACCCGCGCGTGCATTTCTGTCTCGCGAATGCGGTGCTTGGGCTCGGACGGGCGCAGGAAGCGGAGGCCTGCCTGCGCGAGGCGCTCAGGCTGGCCCCGGCGATGGACGCGACTTGGGCCAATCTCCTGTTTGCGCTGCACTACCACAAGGGTAACGACCCCGACCTGCTGCTCAAAGAGCACCGGGAATGGGGCAGGCTGCATGGCGACATCGCGTCCCTGCCGCCGCCGCGGCCGGCCGCGGCGGCCGGCCGCCGCCTCAGGATCGGCTACCTGTCGCCGAACTTCCAGCGCCACTCGGTGGCCTACTTCCTTGAGCCCCTGCTCGGCGCCCATGATCGCGCCGGCTTCCGGATCTACGGCTATTCCAACGTTCAAGCCCCGGACGCGACGACGCAGCGCCTGCGCGGCCTGTGCGACGACTGGTGCGATATCACCGGCCTGACGGACGAGCAGGCTGCGCGCCGTATCCGTGCCGACGGCATAGACATCCTGGTGGACCTTGCGGGCCACTCCGCGAGCGACCGGCTGGCGGTGTTCGCGCGCCGGCCGGCGCCGCTGCAGGTGACCTGGCTGGGCTACCCGGATACCACCGGGCTCGCCGCGATGGACTGGCGTTTCAGCGACGCCCATGCCGACCCGGCGGGCGAGGGCGACCGGCTCTGCACCGAGAAACTGTTCCGGCTGCCGCGCGGGTTTCTGTGCTATCTGCCGGAACAGGATGCGCCGCCTGTGGTCATGCCGCCGGCTGCCGCGCGCGGCTATGTCACTTTCGGCAGCTTCAACAGCCTGGCGAAGGTCGGCGCCCAGACGCGGACGCTCTGGGCGCGGATCCTTGCCGGACTGCCCGGATCCCGGATGCTGGTAAAGGCGCCGGGGCTGGGCAACGCGAGCGCCCAGCGCGAGTTGCTGCAGGTCTTCGCCGCCCACGGCGTCGCGGCGGACCGCATCACGCTGATGGGACTGGAGCCATCGCCCAAGCTGCACCTCGAGCGCTACAGCGCCGTCGACATCGCGCTGGATACCTTCCCGTACCACGGCACCACGACCACCTGCGAGGCGCTCTGGATGGGCTTGCCGGTGGTCACTCTGGCCGGGCGCACCCATGTGTCGCGCGTTGGCGTCAGCCTGCTGCAGCAGGTCGGGCTCCAGGAACTGATTGCCCGCGACGACGAGGACTACGTCGCCAAGGCGCTCGCCCTCGCGCGCGATCCGGCGCACATCCGGTCGTTGCGGGAGGGCATGCGCGCCCGGCTGCGCGCCTCGCCGTTGCTGGACGCGCCTGGATTCGCGTGCGCGGTCGAGGATGCCTACCGCAGCATGTGGCAGGACCGTTTTGGCGAGGCGGTGCCGGTGGTCTCAGGCGGCGGCGGTGGCGACCTGCGCCTGCACCTGGGCGGCCAGCAGCGCAAGGCCGGCTGGAAGATTCTCAACGCGCAACCCGGGCCCGCCGTGGACTATGTCGGCGACTGCATGGACCTGTCGCGCTTCGCGGACGGGTCGGTGCGCGAGGTCTACGCTTCCCACGTGCTGGAACACCTGGGCTACCAGCGCGCGCTGCCGCGCGCCCTGGCGGAGATCCACCGCGTGCTCGGGCCCGACGGCCGCGCGCTGATCAGCGTGCCGGATTTCGAAGTTGTCTGCCGGTTGTTCGTCGACCCGGCGCGGACCTACGACGAGCGCATCCACCTGATGCGGGTGGCCTTCGGCGGCCAGGTGGACGAATACGACTTCCACTACGTCGGCCTGACCTACGAGTTCCTCAGCTCGATGCTCAAGCGCGCCGGCTTCGCCCGCGTCGAGCGCGTGAGCGAGTTCGGGCTGTTCGAGGACACCAGTACCATGCGCCTGCTGGGCCAGCCGATCAGCCTGAACGTGATTGCCCGGAAATCGGCGTAGCCGTTTCGTGTGCAGCCGACCTGGATTGCGCGTCGCCGAAGCGGCGCAGGCTTTTGGGCAGCACCTGGAAGTCGTCGCCCGAAAGCCCGATGCCGTGCCATAGCAGCGCGGGCATGCCCGCGACGTGGATCGTACCGTCATAGCCGTGGAAAATGCGGCCATTCATCAACGGCTGGTACATGGCGTCGATGCCGTTGTCGACAATGCCGAAGCGGTGGAAGTACTCGTCGCGCACGAAGATGGCGTTCACCTGGGTTGCGCAGACGAGCTGGTAACCCTTGGCGCGCGCGAGTTCGATCAGAGCCAGCAACGAGCAACCTTGATTGACTACAAAGGAGCGCTCCTGCACGAACAGCACGTCGTTCGGGACGGTCGGATTGAACTCGATGACGACGACCTTCGCGGTGTGCTCCAGCAGGCCCTCCCAGACATAGTAGTCCGCGCCATCGATGTCGATGGATAGCAGGTCGATTTCCGCGGGGCAGCGGTGCTCCTTCAGAATCTCGTCGAGGGTGCCCTCGCCGGGGTCGATCTGCACGAACCGGTTGATCAGTGTGGCCTTCGGATTGTCGCGGTAGGTGTCCTGCAGGGCGCGGAACTTCTCCGGATTGGCTTCGATCAGGTATCCGCTCCAGCCGACGTGGCGGATCAGGGCATGGGTGTTGGAGAACTTGATGCCGTCCCAAGCGCCAAACTCGACGCAGGTGTTGCCGTAGTCTCCGATGGTGTCCAGGATCCTGACAAGAACGCCGTCCTCGCCGTACTGCGAGGTGATGTTTCGACGGTGTTGCAGCAGCCAGGTGCTGGACGGGTTGACAGTCCGTTGGGCGATTTCGAGCTTCATCGCCGGGAGCTTACTCGAAACGCAGCGCCTCGACCGGATTGAGGCGCGCCGCCTTGCGCGCCGGGTAGAAGCCGAAGAACACGCCGATGGCGAAGGCGAAGGCCACCGCCAGCATCACCGACTCGGGCGCGAGCACGATGCGCCAGCCGGCGAGCTCGGCGATCCCCATCGCGGTGCCCACGCCGATCAGGACGCCGACGAGGCCGCCGATCAGCGACAGCGTCACCGCCTCCACCAGGAACTGCCCCAGGATGTCGCGGGTGCGCGCGCCCACCGCCATGCGCAGGCCGATCTCGCGCGTGCGCTCGGTCACCGACACCAGCATGATGTTCATGATGCCGATGCCGCCCACCACCAGCGACACCGAGGCCACCGCCGCGAGCAGCAGCGCGAGCACCCGGCTCGAGGCCTCCTGCGTCGCGGCGACCTCCTCCAGGTTGCGCAGCGAGAAGTCGTCGTCGGCGCCGGGCTGCAGGCGGTGGCGCTGGCGCAGCAGCGCGCGCACCTGCTCCTCGGCCGCCTTCATGTCGTGGCCCTCCTGCACCTTCACCCAGATGGTGCCGACGCTGCGCTGCTTGGCGCGCGCCGAGGCGCCGAGCACGCGGTTGCGTGCGGTCGTGATGGGCATCAGGATCAGGTCGTCCTGGTCGCTGCCCATCATGCTCTGGCCTTTTCCTTCCAGCACGCCGATCACGGTGAAGGGCACGCGGCGCACGCGGATCACCTGGCCGACCGGGTCGACCCCGCCGAACAGCTGCCGCGCCACCGTCTGCCCGATCAGGCACACCTTGGTGGCGCCGGCGATGTCGGTGGGATCGAACATGTGCCCGGCGGCCAGTTCCCACTGCCGCACCTCGACGTACTCCGGCGTGATGCCGAAGATCACGGTGGACCAGTTCTGGTTGCCCCAGATCACCTGCGCGGTGCCGCGCAGGGCGGGCGCGGCCAAGGTTTCTGGGATCTCGCGCGAAATGGCGGCGGCGTCGTCCTCGGACAGCGTCTGGCCGGAGCCGAAGCCCATGCGCACGCCGCCGGAGGTGGTGGCGCCCGACAGGATCAGGAGCAGGTTGGAACCCAGCGACCGGATCTGCTCCTCGACCCGCGCCTGGGCGCCGGCGCCGACCGCGATCATCACGATCACCGCGGCGACGCCGATGATGATGCCCAGCATGGTGAGCGCGCTGCGCAGTTTGCTCACCGCCAGGGCGCGCATCGCCACGCGCAGCAGGCCGAAGAGCGTCACGCGGCCTTCCTTTCCGCGGCCAGTATCGCCGCGGCGTCTTCCGGCCGGTGGTTGGACTCGTCCTGCACCACGCGGCCGTCGCGGAAGCGCAGGATGCGGCCCGCGAAGCGGGCGACCTCCGGTTCGTGGGTCACCAGCACCACGGTCATGCCGCCGCGGTTCAGCTCCTGCAGCAGCGCCATGATCTCCAGGCTGGTGCGGGAATCGAGCGCCCCGGTGGGCTCGTCGGCGAGGATCAGCAGCGGTTGCGTCACGAGGGCGCGGGCGATGGCCACGCGCTGCTGCTGGCCGCCGGAGAGTTGCGCCGGGTGATGGTCCGCGCGATCCCCCAGGCCCACCTTCGCGAGCATCTCCATGGCGCGGGTGTGGCGCTCCCGCGCCGGCACGCCGGCGTAGACCAGCGGCAGTTCCACGTTCTCCACCGCGGCGGTGCGCGCGAGCAGGTTGAAGTTCTGGAACACGAAGCCGATGCCGCGGTTGCGCATCGTCGCCAGTTCGTCGCGGGTAAGCGCGGCGACGTCGCGGCCGTCGAGCCGGTACTCGCCCGAGCTGGGCAGGTCGAGACAGCCGATCAGGTTCATGAAGGTGGACTTGCCCGAGCCGGAGGGACCCATGACCGCGGTCATTTCGCCGCGCGCAATGTCGACGCTGACCCCGTCAAGGGCCTTGATGACGTTATCCCCCAAGCGGTAGACCTTGGCGAGGTCCCGCGTATGTATGAGAGGAAACGGCGCGGGGGGTTCCATCAGAACAGTCGCGGTCCGGTCGGCCCCGATTTCTTCGCCGCGCCCGCGGGCGTCTCGCCCACGCCGAGGATCACCTCGTCGCCTTCCTTGAGCGGCCCCGGCATCAGCTCGGTGCTGGTGCCGTCGGTGAGGCCGGTGCGCACTTCCACCGCCCTGGGCTGGCGCTTCTCGTCCAGCACCCAGACGCGTCCGGCCGCCGCCGTGCCGCCCGTCCCCCTGGCGCCGCCCAGTTCCGCCAGCAGGCGCTCGTAGACGGGCTTCTGATCGTCGCTCAGGACCTCCATCACCCGGGCGCGGGACTCGGAACGCAGACGCTCGCCCAGCTTCCTGCGGTCGCCGTCCTTGGGCAGGTCGCGCAACTGCGCCATCTTCTGCCGGATGTCGTCGAAGATCTGCTCCAGCTTCGCCTTCTGCGACTCGTCGGGCTTCAGCTCGGCGAACACGCGCTCGCGGAACTGCTGCGCCGCGCCGGCTGCGCCCGCGCTCGCCGCGGCGGCCGGCTTGGCCTCGGCCGTGCCTGACGGACGGAAGCGCAGCGCGGCATTGGCCACCTTGAGGGCTTCGTCGCGGCTGTCCACCACCACGCGCACGTTGGCGGTCATCCCGGGCAGCAGCGACTGGTCCGGATTCGCGGCCGAGATCACCACGGTATAGCTGATCACGTTCTGCACGTTGACCGGGGATTTGCGGATCTGCCGGATCTGGCCGCTGAAGCTGCGCCGCGGGAAGGCGTCGACGGTGAAGGTGGCCGCCTGCTCGACGCGCAGCCGCCCGACGTCGGCCTCGTCGATCGCCGCCTCGACCTGCATGTCGCGCAGGTCGCGCGCGATGGTGAACAGCACCGGCGCCTGCAGGCTGGCGGCCACCGTCTGGCCGGCATCCACGTTCCTCAGGATCACGGTGCCGTCCACCGGGGCGCGGATGATGGTGCGCTCCAGGTCCACCTGCGCCTGCTTGAGCAGCGACTCGCGCTGCTTCACCGCCGCCTCCGCGCTGCCGACCTGGGATTGCGCCACCATGATCTGCGCTTCCACCGCGCGCTGCTGTTCCCGCGTGGCGTCGTGAACCGTCTTCGCCTTGTCCAGCTCCGCCGGCGAGATGAAATTCTTCTCCACCAGCATCTTCTTGCGGTTCATGTCGCGCTCGGCGTCGGCGAGGTTCACCTTGACGCGGTTCAGTTCGGCACGCTGCGCGGCGAGGTTGGACTGCGCGACGCCGACCGCGCTCTTCGCGGCGTCGACGTCCGCCCGCGTCTGGTTGACGCGCAGCTCGAAGCTCTGCGGGTCGATGCGGGCGATGACCTGGTCCTTCTTCACCTGGGTGTTGAAGTCGGCGAGGATCTCCAGGATCTGGCCGGAGACCTGCGAGCCCACCTGCACCGTGGTGACCGCGTTCAGGGTGCCGCTGGCCACCACCACGGCCTGCAGCGGCCCGCGCTCCACCTTGCCCAGGCGGTACTTCGTCTCGGCGGCGGCGCCGCGGCTGTCGTACCAGTACCAGCCGCCGCCTGCGGCGGCGGCCAGGACCAGTACCGCGATGAGCTTTCCGGCGCTGAATTTCATGGATGCGCGGCGATCATAGCAGTCCGGCAAACGGCGCCGGACCGCATTCGGTTACAAGATGTTTCCCGTCCTAGCGCGACAGGCGGGGGCGCCGCGCGTCCTTGCGCAGATAGGCGCCGGAGGCGCCGCCGCGCTTTTCCTCCACGCGCAGTTCGCCCACCACCATGCCGCGGTCGGTGGCCTTCACCATGTCGTAGACGGTGAGCAGGCCGACGGCGGCCGCGGTGAGCGCCTCCATCTCGACCCCGGTGCGGCCGCGGCACTCGACCGTGGCGAACAGCGTCACGCTGCCCGCCGCCGCGTCGAGGTCGAACTCGACCGCCACTTTCGTGAGCGGGATCGGGTGCGCGAGCGGCACCAGTTCCGCGGTGCGCTTGGCCGCCTGGATCGCGGCCACGCGCGCCACGCCGAGCACGTCGCCCTTCGCGGCGCCGCCCTCGGCGACCATGCGGAAGGTCGCCGG
>JALHLN010000073.1 GCA_022844545.1 Burkholderiales bacterium
GAAGCAGGCGTGCAACGGGCCGAGCTGCGCCACGGTCTCGGAGAAGCGTTCCGTCACTTCCGCCTCGTTGCCGACGTCGCAATGCAGCGCCAGTGTCTTCGCGCCGTGGCCCTTCAGCTTCGCCAGCGCGGCGGCGTTCTTCTCCGGGTTGGTGCCCCAGATGCACACCGCGGCGCCCGCCTGCGCCAGCGCTTCGGCCATGCCCAGACCGATGCCGCTGTTGCCGCCGGTGATGAGGACGGACTTGCCCTTTAAGTCGAAGGCGCCGTAGGCCATGCGGAATTCTAGATCGGGACGCTTGCGCTGTAACGCCCGCCTCGCGACGCGTCTGCTAGCGCGCGCCCGACATCGCCTTCACCGCCTCGTAGCAGCCGCAGGAGGCGGCCTCCAGGCCCTTCGAGTCCAGAATCCGCACGTTGCCCCGGCTGTAGCTGATCAGGCGCCGTCGGGCAAGGCTGCCGGCGGCATTGGTGACGCCGACCCGCCGCACGCCGAGCATCAGCGACAGGAACTGGTGCGTGAGGTAAAAACGCTCCGAGCGCAGGCGATCGCGTGTCACCAGCAGCCAGCGCGCGAGACGCTTCTCCGCGTTGTGGAAGCGATTGCAGGCCGCGGTCTGCGCGATCTGGCCCAGCAGCAGGCTGTTGAATCGGAACAGGCCGCGGCGCAGGCTGTCGCTGCGGTTGAACTCGTCCTGCAGGCGCGCGGCACTGATCCGCGATGCGCTGCCGGCGCCCTGCACCAGCGCGCGCAGCTGCGAGCGGCGGATGCCGACCGCGGCCGAGGCGCCCACCGCGCCTTCGCGACCGACCATGCCGACCTCGGCCGCCTTGTTCGGCGCCAGCACGGTCAGCAGCGAGATGAAACCCTCGTCCGGGAAGTAGCAGTGCGTGATGCGCGCGCCCGGCTCATGCAGCACCTGGCCCAGGCGCAATTCGACGGTCTTCAGGTGCGGTTGCAGTCGTTCGCGGTCCGCGCGCGGCAACCCGGCAAGGATGCCGTTTCCAACCAAGCCGCGCCCTGATCCAGCCATCGCTCTCCGCATGGGGTGCTCCGCCCGATGCAGAGTGCGGGGAGTATAAAGAATTAAGCAAAAACAAGGGTTTATGTCCGTTAGCGCACCTAGCCAATGACGCCAATGTCCGCCTCCGGACAGAGCGCGGTCCGGGTGCGGAATGGGATCATGGGACCGCTAGGGGCTGACGTAGGCCGTCTTGACGATGGTGTAGAACTCCGCCGCGTAGCGCCCCTGCTCGCGCGGCCCGTAGCTCGAGCCCTTCCGGCCGCCGAACGGGACGTGGTAATCCACGCCGGCCGTGGGCAGGTTCACCATCACCATCCCCGCCGCCGAATTGCGCTTGAAGTGCTCGGCGTGCTTCAACGAGGTCGTGGCGATGCCGGAGGAGAGGCCAAAGGGCGTGTCATTGGCCACCGCCAGCGCCTCGTCGGCGCGGGCGTACTCGCCGACGACATCGGACACGTTGGACGGGTTCAGGTTGGGCGCCGCCTGCGGGGCCGCCATCCACTCGCCGTTGATGAAATTCTGGTGGACCTTCATGCCGTTTCGCCTCCTCGGCACCCTTTGGGCTCGTCGCCCATATTAAACTCCCGCCCCTATGCGCTCATACTGGATTCAAGCCAACGGCAGCGAAACCGCGCTGGAAGCGCGCGACATCCCCGATCCCGAGCCCGGTCCCGGCCAGTTGCTGCTGCGCATGCGCGCCGCGAGCCTGAACCGCGGTGAGCTGATCGCCGGACTCGGCCTTACCGCCGCCGGCGCCCCCAAGCGGCTGGGCATAGAGGGCGCGGGCGAGGTGGTGAAGTCCGGGCGCGGCGTGTCCGGCTTCAGCACCGGCGACCGGCTGATGGGCCGGATCATCGGCGCCTTCGCCGAGTACGCGCTGATGGACGCCTGCGACGCCATCCCGGTGCCGCGGCGCCTGTCCTGGGAGGAGGCGGCGGCGACGCCGATCGCCTTCATGGTGGTGCACGACATGCTGGTGGCGCAGGGCAAGCTCAAGGCCGGCGAGTGGCTGCTGGTGCTGGGCGTCACCTCCGGCGTCGGCGTCGCGGCGCTGCAGGCGGGCAAGGCGCTGGGCGCGAAGGTGATCGGCACCTCGGGCTCGCGGGCGAAGCTCGACAAGCTGAAGGCGCTCGGACTCGACGTCGCGCTGTGCACGCGACAGGGCGACTTCAGCGCCGCGGTGATGGAGGCGACGGGCAAGCGCGGCGCCGACCTGTGCGTCAACACCGTCGGCGGCACCGTGTTCCCGGAGGCGATCCGCGCCCTGGGCTTCCAGGGTCGCATGGCGATCGTGGGTTACGTGGATGGCTCGCTCAAGGCCGAGATCGACCTCGACGCGGTCCACGCCAGGCGGTTGCGTATCTACGGCGTGTCGAACAAGCTGCGCAACGCCGAGCAGCGCTGCGAGAGCGTGATGGGCTTCATCCATACCTTCCTGCCCGCGGTCGCCGACGGCCGCATCAAGCCGCTGGTGGACCGGGTATTCGATTTCGCCGACCTGCCGGCGGCGAAGGCCTGGATGGAATCCAACGCCCACGCCGGCAAGATCGTGGTCCGCATCCCCTAGGGAACAGGCAATAAAACAGGGACAGTCCACGTTTTCTGGGAAGGAAAACGTGGACTGTCCCTGTTTTCTTCAGTTGGCGCTGATCTTCGCTTCGCGTACGACCCGGCCCCAGGTTTCGTACTCGCGCTCGATGTACTTCTGCAGCGCCTCGGGCGTGCTGGGCACCGAATCCATGCCGTGTGATCCCAATTGGGTCCGGATGTCGGCATTGTTCAGCACCGCCACCAGTTCCTTGTGCCAGCGGTTCTGCACGTCCTTCGGCGTCTTCGCCGGCACCACATAGCAGTACCAGTTGACCGCCTCGTAACCGGGGAAGCCCGACTCGGCCACTGTCGGGACCTCGGGCATGCCGCCGCCGCGCGTCGCGCCGGTGGTGGCCAGCGCCCGGATCTTGCCGTTCCTGATGTGCGGCCCGGCGGTGATCGGCGTCGCGAAGATGGAATGGATCTGGCCGCCCAGGAGGTCGGTCATCGCCGGGGCGCCGCCCTTGTAGGGCACGTGCACGATGTCCATCTTCGCCACCATCCTCAGCAGCTCGCCGGCGAGGTGGCCGATGCCGCCGATGCCGGAACTGCCGTAGGTGACCTTGCCCGGCGAGGCGTTGGCAAGGGCGATGAACTCGGCGAGGGTTTTCGCCGGCACCGAGGCGTTCACCACCAGCACGTTCGGGAACGACACCGCCATGGTGATCGGCGCGAAGTCGCGCTGCGCGTCGTAGGGCAGCCTCGCGATCATGTGCGGCGCCACCGTCAGCGGCCCCGGGGAGGCGAGCAGGATGGTGTGCCCGTCGGGCGTCGCCTTGGCGCCCAGCTCCTGGGCGATGTTGCCGCCGGCGCCGGGACGGTTCTCCACCAGCACGCTCTGCCCCATGGTCTCGGACAGCTTCTTGGCGATGATGCGTGCCGCGGTATCGGTGCCGCCGCCCGGGGCGAAGCCCACGATCATGGTGATGGAGCGGCTCGGGAACGTGCCCTGGGCAGAGGCGCCCACTGCGAACGCCATCCCCAGCGCCAGCACAAACATCGTCTTCATGGTCCCCTCCCAGGGAAACTCGGCGTTCAACGCGCCAAGCGCGTATTGGCTAGTGTAAGCCTGTCCACCAGGTTGCGCACCAGCGCGCGCGTGAGGTAGAGCTGCGCGCCGAGGCTGATTCTCGCCAGCGCCTCCGGCTCGAACTCGGCCACCAGCAGCTCGGTCATCGAGTCCACCGTGGCCTGGCGCTCGAGCATCCCGCCGTAGATCCACGACATCTCGCCGAAGAACTCGCGGCCGTTGACCAGGTTCAGCAGCCGCCCCTTCTGCGTGATCTTCACCTCGCCCTTGGCGAGGAAGTAGAAGCTCGAGCCCGCCTCGCCCTCCTTGATCAGGGTCTTCCTCGCCTCGACGCGCGACCAGGTGCCGGCCCCGGCCAGCTCGAGCAGCTCGGCGTCGGTGAGCCCGGAGAGCATCTCGACGCCCTTCAACGCGACGAACTTCTCGCTGTCCGGGATCGCCCCCGGCGGCAGCACCAGCTGCCCGACCTTGGAGAGCTCGATGGCGAACTCGTTCCAGCTGGCGTAGCGGTGGTCCGGCTTCTTGCCCAGCGCCTTCAGGATCACCGCGTCGATGTCCTTGGGCAGGTCGGCGCGGATGCTGGAGGGCGGCTGCGGCGACTGGTGCAGGATGGCGTCCACCAGAGCCTCGATGGTGGCGCCGCCGAAGGGGCGCTTGCCGGTGAGCAGCTCGTAGAGCGCGACGCCGATGGAGTACATGTCGCTGTGGAAGGTGAGATCCTTGCCCTCGATCTGCTCCGGCGACATGTAGTACGGCGAGCCCATCGAAGCGGTCTGCACCACCTGGCTCTTCCTCAGGAACGCGGCGCCGAAATCGGCGATCTTGATGTCGTTGCCCTTAACCACCATGATGTTGGCCGGCTTCAGGTCGCGGTGGACGATGCCTTCCTTGAAGGCGTAGTCCAGCGCGCCGCACAGCTTGAAGCCGATCTGCAGCACGTCGGCGACCGGCAGCAGCCTGTCCGGGGTGGTGTACTGCGACAGGTCGCCGCCCATTACCAGTTCCATGGCGATGTGGCCGGAGTTCTCCTCCACCACCGCGTCCAGGATCTGCACGATGTAGGGATGGCGGAGCTTCCCCGCGAGCGAGGCCTCGTTGAGGAACTGCGAGCGGTAGACGGTGCCGAACTCCGGATCCCTGAACACCTCGGGCTCGATGGTCTTCAACGCCACTTCCTTGCCGGTGAAGGTGTCGCGCGCGAGGTAGACCGTCCCGGTCGCGCCCTTGCCGAGCAGCTTCTGGATGTCGTACTTGCCGACCTGAAGGCTCAGGTCCAGTGTGAAATCGCCCGCCATGTGCTTGAATCTACCCTAAAAAACGAGCGCAGTCGGGGGGCATTCCGCATCCAGCGGGTAGATCGGGCGGCGCACGCGGCGGAAATTCAGCTGCGAATAATCCGAGGTGCACACGCCGGTGCCCGCGCACTCGACGACCTCGCGCGCGAGCGGTCCCAGGCCGGCGCGCCAGTGCACGCGGCTCTTCAACATCACGTAGCGGCGCTTCTCCGGGTCCAGGCCCAGCACCTTGAACGCGGCGATGTCGTGCGGCTCGACGTGGCGCGAAATCACCGCGATCGCGATGCGCCCGGTGTCCAGCACGCCGGCCGCGCCCATGTCCGCCAGCTCGCCGCGCGCCATCGGGCCTTCGTTGCGGTACAGGCCGTTGACGAGCTTGCGCACGTTGCCGGTGACGCTGAGCGGCCGGCCCTTGAGGCCCAGCGACGGCAGGTCCGACTTGCCCCCCAGCGACAGGGTGACCCGCGCGCCCTCGCCGGCGCGCTTCATCTGCTCCACTGCCGCCGGGTCGCAGATGGCGAAGGCGCAGGCATCCTCGATGCCGGCCTCGATGAGCGCCTCCAGCACCGTCATGGTGTCCATGGTGCCGCCCGAGGCGCAGTTGTCGTAATGGTCCAGCAGCACCACCGGGCCTGCGCGCAGGCTCATCGCGCGGGCAATGGATTCGCGCAGCGGCTCGGGCCGGTAGACGAACTTCTCCCGCGCCGCCCAGGCCATGTCGAGCAGTTCCTCGCTCAAGGTCCGCGCGCGCGCGGCGTCGCCGTCGGTCACCACCACCGCCGAGCTGCCCGCGATCGGGATGTCCGCGTGCGGGAAGCCGACGAAGAAGGTCGCCGACAGCGCCTCGCCGCTGCGCTCCATGTCGCGCGCCCGCGCCTGGATCTCCCTGTTGGGCGAGTCCAGGCTGGACTGGCGCATCACGTGCGGCAGCATCGGCCGCGCGCCGGCGGCGAGCACGGGCCGCGCCTTGCCCTCCAGCAACGCCAGCACCGGCCGCGCCGCGCGCGCGCCCGTTTCATGCATGTCCACGTGCGGGTAGGTCTGGTAGCCGGCAATCGAGGTGGCCAGGCGCGCCATCTCCGGCGACAGATTGGTGTGCATATCGAGCGCAACCGCGATGGGCACATCGGGCGCCACCTCGCGGATCCGCCGCAGCAGCTCGCCCTCGCCGTCGTCGTGCTTCTCCGTGACCATGGCGCCGTGCAGGTCGAGCAGCACCGCGTCGCAGCCCTTCGCAACCGCATCCACGATCCGTCCCGCCATGTGCTCGTATGCCGCCGCCTGCACCGGGCCGCTGGGCGCGGCATTGCCGGCTACCGGGTATACGGCCTCGGCGCCCGCCTTGTCCGCGGCCTCGATGAAGGCGCCGATGGCGGTGCCGGTGCCCTTGAAGGCCTCGCGCACCGCGTCGCCTTCCAATGGCGCGCCGCTGCCGCGCGCGAAACGGGCGAGCGGCGTCGGCACCGGGGAGAAGGTGTTGGTTTCGTGCTTCATCTGGGCGATCACGAGGCGCATGGCGCAAGTGTAGCCGCAGAAAAGAAAAGGGCCGTCTTGCGACGGCCCTTTGAGGAGGGCGCGCGCCCCGGTAGGGGGGATGGGGCGCGCGCCCGGCTTGCCCGGGAATTGCCTATTCGTAGCGGCGGTAGGTGTAGCCTCCGTAGGAGCCGACGCCGCTGAAGGGGCGGGTGACCGGCTTGTCCGCGGTCTGCGCCTGGGTGGTGGCCTCGGGCTTCGACGCGGTGTCCTGAGTCGTCGCGCAACCCGTCACGAAGGACAGGGCTGCCGCTGCAAGAATGACTAGCGCGGTCTTGTTCATGTTATGCCTCCACAGTCATGACACTCGTATGAGTCAACAGACTACGGAGCTGTTCCGCAGCGGAAGGCCTTTCCGCGCCCGAATGCGAACCACGTCACATGAATCGCGACCGCCGGACTGCCGCCGGGGACGAACGGCCGTCGCCGCGGGGCGACGGCCGGCACGCTCGTGAACTAGTGCCGGTGCCCGTGGCGATGCGGATGGCCGCGTCCCGGCCCGCGCCCGTCGCGCGCCCAGCGGCCGTTGACGAAGTGCCAGCGGTCGCCGCGCCGCTCCCAGCGCTCGTGCTGCCAGGCATGGCCGGGCCGCGCCACGACGTGGCGGCCGCGGATCCAGATATGGCGGTCGTGGTTCCAGGCCCAGTAGCCCGGTGCCCAGACATAGCCGTAGGCCGGCACCGACACCACTTCCACCATGGGCGCGGGCGGCGGCAGCGGCACGCCGATGCCGATGCGCACGCTCAGGTCCGCGAATGCCGGCGTCGCGGCGCCAAAGCAGGCGAACAGGCATCCGAACAGCATTTTCCTGGTCTTCGTCATATCGACCTCCTTTTGGGGGCTGCTGGAGGTTTGACGCGGGGAAGGCACGATTGGTTGAGGCGGATTGGTTACAGGATGTTTCCCGGCTTGCCATAGCTGTCGCCAGAAAACGTCGCGTCCCGTAGAATCGTTTCCGCGATCAGGGAACATTCGACAATCTCAAAACGAGATAGGCGCCCATGCTCGACCTACGCGACCTTCGCTGCTTCGTAGCCGTCTACGAACTGCGCGGCTTTGCCCGGGCAGCCAAAACGCTGAATACGGTCCAGTCGAGCGTTTCCACCCGGGTCCGGCGCCTGGAGCACTTCCTCGGCGCCCCCCTGTTCGAGCGCATCCACCGCAACGTCACCCCGACCGAGAAGGGCGTGCTGCTCTACCAGCACGCGCGCCGGGTTCTCGACCAGGTCGGCGAGCTGGAGACGGTGGTCCGGATCGAGAAGCCCGCCGCCTAGCCGGCGGGCCGCTTCGCCCAGCGGCGCACCGACTTCGCGATGCGCTCGTCGCTGAACCCCAGCTGCGCCAGCACCGGCGCGCGCTCGAACTGCTCTTCGTAGCGCAGGATCAGGCCGCCCTCCAGCCTGCAAAAACTGGTGCCCGCGAACCCGGCCGGCCGGCCTTCGGCGCCGGGCAGCTTCGAGACATAGCTGAATTCATAGCGGGCGTAGCCGGCATGACCGTCGCTCAGCGCGTCCATCAGCTTCCACCGGAACTCGCGCGCGTCGCGATGGAAGTAGTCGGTCACCATGCGTGCGATCCCGTCCCTGCCCCTGAACTCGCCGTAGAACCCGTCGTGGTACACGCCCTGCGGCGTGAAGCAGGCTGCCGCGCCCGCGCCGTCGCCGGCGCAGATGGCGCGGGTCATGCGGCCGAGCAGCGCGGCGAACGCTTCCGAGCTCACGGCGCGCCGATGAAGTCCCGCTTGCCCACCTCGACCCCGTTCTGGCGCAGGATGGCGTAGGCGGTGGTGACGTGGAAGTAGAAGTTGGGCAGCGCGAAGCCGAGCAGGTACTGCATGCCCTTGAAGGTGACCTCCTTGCCCTGCAGACGCAGCACGATGTCCTTGTCCTCGGTACCGTCGATCTGCGCCGGCTTGAAGCCCTTGACGAAGTCGGCGGTCTTCGCGATGCGCGCCTTCAGCTCCACGAAGTCCCTTTCCGTATCGTCATGCTTCGGGATCTCCACCCCGGCCAGCCGCGCCACCGCGCCCTTGGCGGTGTCGCAGGCGATCTGGACCTGGCGCGAGAGCGGGAACATGTCCGGCGTCAGGCGCCAGGCGGCCAGCAGCGCCGGGTCGATCTTCCTTGCCTCGCAGTGCGCCTGCGCCTTGTCCAGGATCGAAGACAGGTTGTGCAGCATGTTCGCGAAGCGCGGCGCGCTCGCCTGGTACATCGAGATCGTCATGAGGCGAACCTCCTGAACCGGCAGTCGGCGTCGCGCTCGATCTGCGCCAGCAGGTCCAGCTCCCACTGCAGGTAGTCCTGCATCGCGGACTCGATCTGCGAGGTGCCGTCGTAGGGCTTGTAGTACACGTCCTCGGGCGGCTCCAGCATGCGCGTCTCGCCCTGCTCCAGCGGCAGACTCTCGGCCTTCCAGGCGGCAGTGCCGCCCTCGAGGACGGACACGTCGCGGCCGAGGAGCTTGCTCAAATCCGCCGCCGCCCATTTGGCATGCTCGCCGTCGGAGGAGGTGCAGACGATGGATTGGGCGGTGGCGAGCTTCGCGGCGTAGTTCTGGACGCGCGAGCGGATGACCCAGGCCGAGCCGGGGATGTGGCCTTTCCGGTATTCGATGCTGGTGCCGAAATCGAGCACCTCCACCGTTCCAGATTTTAGTTTTTCCACGAGGTCGCGCGGCTTTTCGCGCGGGCAGCCGGGCGCTTGCGGGGCACCGGGGCGTGATGTTTCGACTGCGCCCCCAAAGGCGGGGGCGCAGTCGATCGTGGAAACCGAAGGCCAGCCCATTTGAATGAGCCAGGAGGCGGTCATGGTGGCGCGGATGCCGTCGTCGTCGATGAGGACGATGCGCGCATTGCGCACGGCGGCGTAGGTGTCGGTGGCCTGCACCAGCTGCCCGCCGGGCGCGCTGATGGAGCCCTTCAGGTGGCCCGCGGCGTACTCCTCGGGCGTGCGGACGTCGAACACATAGGTCGTCTTCGTCGCATCCGCCCGCATCTTTTCCAGTTCGGCGAGCGATGCCCGCTTCACTCCGAACCGCTTCGCCACGCGCTCCGCCGCGGCCTTCGCCTTGGCGAGCGCCTCGCCCCTGGGCGCCGGCGCCATGCGCGCCTGGCCGCGCTCCAGGCCGAAGCCGGCGAGGTGCCAGCCCATGGTGCCGTTCTTGAGCGCCACGACCTTGTTCGGGATGCCGGCGTTGATGAGCGACTGGGCGCCGATGATGGAGCGGGTGCGGCCGGCGCAGTTGACCACCACGGTGGTTTCGGGGCGCGGCGCCGCCTCGAACACGCGGCGCACCAGTTCCGCGCCCGGGCAGTCGTAGGCGCCCGGGATGTTCATGACCCGGTATTCGCTCATCGGCCGGGAATCGAGCACGACGAGGTCCTCGCCCGCGTCCAGCTTCGCCTTCAGTTCGGCGGCGGTGATGCGCGGGGTCTCCTCGACGTGCTCGACGTACTCGCCGAAGGCCTTCGAGGGCACGTGCACGTTCGAGTACACCTCCAGCCCGGCCGCCTTCCAGCCCGGCATGCCGCCGGCGAGCACGCTCAGCCCGCGGTAGCCCATCGCGCGCAGCACGCGCGCGGCGCGCTGGGCGAGGACCTCGTCCTCGTCCACCAGCACCATGCGCGTGTCCTTGCGCGGCGCGAGGCGCCCGATGAGCGTCTCCAGGTGCGACAGCGGCGCCGAGGCGGCAAGGAACAGGTGCCCACGCGAATGCACGCCCTCCTCGCGCACGTCCAGCACCGCGATCTCGCCGCCGTCGGCGCACATCGCCTTAAGTTCCTGCGGCGTGACTCGCGGACTTAGGATCACCGGCCTCGCCATGAAGCGCGCGTACTTGCCGCCGGCGCCGGTGGGGAAGGTGACGCGCTCGGGCAGTTCCTCCAGCGTCTTGCCGTACAGGTGCAGGTGCAGCGACTCGGTGGCGCTGGTGACCTCGATGGTGTGGAAGTCGGTGGGCATCAGGGCGCAGGCGTTGCCCTTTCGCACCGTGAACTCGTCGACCTTGCGCAGCGTGCCCTCGCCCGGGACCTTGTCCCGGTCCGGGCACTCGTAGAACACGTTGTGCTCCTCGCCGTAGACCCCGGCGATGGTGGCCCAGGTGGTGTGGTCGTGCGGCGGCTGCGCCTTGCCCGGCACGCCGGCCGAGCCGTACAGCGCGAAGCGGCCGTCGGCGTCCTCGGCCAGGTGGTAGATGGTGCCGGGCCGGCCCGGCGTGTTCTGGAAATGCGCCGGCGGGAACAGCTCGCTGCGCGTCGCGAGGCTGATCAGTTCGGCCTTGATCGCATCCAGCGCGGCGCGCGTCACGCCCTGCCTCGCTTCGATGGCGCGCACGCGCCCGATGAGTTCGCGCACCGCCTGTTCGCGCTGGTCCGTTGCCGTCATTGCCGTCTCGCTGTGGATGCCCGGGGAGTGCCGGGAATTCTAACCCCGATGCGGCATAATCCGGCGCAGGGAGGGGCACCGGATGGAAGGCAATCCGCAAGGCAATTTCGCGCGCTCGAAGGTCTACGACCCCAAGGTGGCTCTGGAGTTCTTCAAGAGCGGCGGCAAGGCGGAGAAGATCGCCAGGGGCAGCACCATCTTCGCCGAGAACCAGAAGGCGCAGCCGCTGCTGTTCCAGCGCGACAAGATGTACCTGCTCATCGAGGGCGAGGTCGCGCTGCAGGCCGGGCGCAAGGCCATCGGCACGGTGCGCGCCGGCGAGATCTTCGGCGAGCTGGCGGCGATCGCCGGCGACAAGCGCAGCGCGACCGCGGTCGCCGCCACCGATTGCCGCGTCATCGGCCTGGACGACCGGGAGTTCCGCAAGGCGCTGGCGAAGCAGCCCTCGTTCGCGCTGATGCTGATGAGCATGATCATCGGCCGCATCCGGGACGGCATTGCGCTGCTCGCCGAGCGCAGCCGCAAGCTGCAGACGGCGTGGAAGGAACCGGTGCTGTTCGACAAGAAGCAGCTCGAGGAGCTGGCCACCGGCCTCTCGGACGACCCGCCGGTCTACTTCGACCGCAACAAGATCATCGTCGAGGAAGGCCAGACCGGCACGCGCATGTACGTGGTGCTGAAGGGCCGCGTCATGGTCTACCTGGACGGCGAGGTGGTGGAGAAGATCGGTCCCGGGGGCGTGTTCGGCGAACTCGCGCTGGTGGACCAGCCCACGCGCCTCGCCAGCGTGGTGGCGGAAACCGACTGCGAGCTGCTGCCCATCGGCCGCAACGCGTTCCTGGCGATGGTGAAGACCAGCCCCGATTTCGCCGCGTCGCTGCTTACCGCGCTCTCCGAGCGGCTGAAGGCGGTGACCGCGAAGCTGAAGTAGGCGCGAACTCGAACCCGGCCCGGTAGGCCGCGCAGCGCTCGGCCGCGCCGCGGCCGAGCGCGAAGTACAGCGCATGCGGCGTCAGCAGCGGATCGGCCTCGCCCAGCGCGTTGGCGCGATGGCTGGACCAGCGGTAGTCCGCGGGATCGCGCGCGAGGCCGGCGCGCACCGGATTGAGCTCGATATAGCGCATGCAGGCGAGCAGGTAGCGGCGCGCATGCACCGGCGTGGCATCGAAGTCCCCGCCCAACCCCTCGATGAACGCGGCCGCCGCCTGCGCACGGGCCGGCGTCGCCAGCAGGTGCGCATGGTTCCCCATCAGCACGTACGCGTGCAGTGCGCAGCCGTGGCGCGCGGCAAGGACGCCCAGGCGCTCAAGGTAGTCGGCGGGGGCCTGCGCGCGGGCGCCGCGCTGCACCAGGTGCAGCGCGACCCCGGGCAGTCTGGTGCAGGCGAGGCGCGCCATTCCTCAGCAACGCCCGGGGCGCCGCCGCGGTTGACGCGCGGCGCCCTGTGAACCAGCGCGATACGACCGCGGCGCGCCGGTGTAGGCTCCCGAGCAGGCGATGAAAGGACTTTTCCAGGGCGTCTTCCGCGGCTGGTGGCTGGTGGCCGCCGGCACCGGGCTGCAGTTCCTGCAGACCAGCCTGCTGCACCAGTCCTTCGGCGCCTACTTCGCCATCCTGCGCGACGACCGCGGCTGGTCCAAGACCGAGCTCTCCGGCGCCGCGGCGCTGCACCAGGTGGAGTCGGCGATCCTGGGTCCGGTGCTGGGCTGGTGCCTGGACCGCTTCGGCACCCGCGGCGTGGTGCGCATCGGCGTCACGCTGTTCGGCGGCGGCTTCATGCTGCTCGCCTTCATCGACTCGCTGCTGCAGTTCTACCTGGCGTTCCTCGTCGCCGCCACCGGCGCCAGCATGTGCGGCTTCTTCCCGCTCAACTTCGCCCTCATCCACTGGTTCGAGCGCTGGCGCGCGCGCGCCATGGCGACCATGCAGCTTGGCCACGCGCTGGGCGGGCTGGCAGTGCCGCTGGTGGCCTGGATGCTTACGACCTACGGCTGGCGCGTGACCGCGTTCGCCTCCGGGGTGCTGGTCCTGCTGGTGGGCTGGCCGCTCTCGGGCTTCATCCGCGGCAAGCCGGCGGACTTCGGCCTCAAGGTGGACGGCGACCTGCCCGCGCCGCAGGCGGCGGGCGCGCCCGCGGCGGCCGGCGACGACCCGGATTTCACCGCGCGCGAGGCGCTGCGCACGCCCGCGTTCTGGCTGCTGTCGCTGGGGCACGGTTTCGCCCTGTTCGTGGTGATGGCGGTCAACGTGCACGCCATCACCCACATCAAGGAAGGGCTGGGCTACACCCTGGAGGCGGCGGCCCTGTTCATCATGCTGCAGACGGTGTTCCAGATCGTGGGCGTGGGCATCGGCGCCTGGATCGGCGACCGCTCCAACAAGCGCCTGCTGTGCGCGCTGTGCATGGTGATGCACATGGCCGGGCTTCTCTTCCTCACCTACGCCACCGCGCTGTGGATGATCGTCGCCTTCGCCGTGCTGCACGGCATCGCCTGGGGGCTGCGCGGCCCGTTCATGCAGGCGATCCGCGCCGACTACTTCGGCCGCCGCGCCATCGGCATGATCCTCGGGCTGTCGCTCATGATCCTGGTCATCGGCCAGGTCGGCGGCCCGATGATCGCCGGGGTCATGGCCGACCTCTCGGGCAACTACCGCTCGGGCTTCACCACCCTCGCGCTGCTGGCGGGCCTGGGCTCGGTGTTCTTCCTGTTCGCCACCAAGCCCGCGCAGCCGGTCAGGTCAGGCCGATGATCCGCCCCTGGACCACGCGTACCCGGTCGCCCAGCCGCCAGGGCGGCTCGCCTGGCTGGCGGAAGCTGCGCACCGTCCCGTCCTCCAGGCGCACGTCCACTTCGTAGACGAGCCGGGCGCGCTTCGCGGGCGCGGCGCCCGCCATCGCGCCCAGCAGCACGACGAAGCCCTCGCCGCCCCCGCCGCCCAGGCGGTAGCCCAGCACGCTCTCCGAGATCCGGCCCTCCGGCGCGAGCCGGACTTCGGTCGCGGCCACCGCATCGCGGCGGCGATGCTCCACGACGCGCACGATTTCCACCACGCCGCAGTTCGCGCAGGGCGGGCGCGCCGGCGCCGCGTACTTCACCGGCTCCGGCTGCGGCCCGGGGAGGAGCACGAGGACGGTCGCCGCGAGCGCGGCGAGGACAGGAACGGGAAACAGGGAGTGCGTGCGCATGGTCGGCCTCCGCTCCGATACTGCTCCGGATCCCTGGCCTCGTCGGCGGTTTTCGGTCGGCCCTTGGCGACAATTCGTGCCGCCACGACTGGAAAATCACCGGCGACGAGGAATATTGCCTGCCGGCGGCGCCGGGCGGACTGTCGCCTGGAAAAGACGGTAGCATGGCCCCCTCAGCCAAACAGGGGGTGCAGTCATGAGCGGTGGTGGTGGAGAAGCAGCACCGGCGCCCAAGCCGGGACCCGGCGGCCCGCCGGTCGATCCGGTCGAGGACCTCGCCAGGAAGATCTTC
>JALHLN010000074.1 GCA_022844545.1 Burkholderiales bacterium
TGGGGCGCGGCGGGTGCGGCGGCGGCAGGCTTGGAGGCCGGGGCCGCGGGCGCCGGCACGACGGCCCCGCTCTGCGCCGGCGCCGGTACGGGCTTGGGGCGGTTGTGCTTCTCCCACGCGTCCCAGAGCAGCAGCAGGGAAAAGCTGAAGACGAAGAACAGGATCAGACGCTGCGTATCCAATGGAATATCCCGATCAGGTTTGCGCTGTGGACGTCGGCGCTGCGGCGGGTGCCGGCTCCGGCACCGGGTCGAAGCCGCCCCGGCTCCAGGGGCCGCAGCGGCACAGCCGTCGCGCGGTCAGCCAGCCACCCCTCAACGCGCCGTATCGACCAAGCGCCTCCTCGGCATAGGCCGAGCAGCTCGGATGGAAACGGCACGACGGCGGCAGCAGCGGGCTGATGCAATAGCGGTAGCCGCGCACCAGCAGGCGCATCGCGCCGGCGATCATGGCTTGAGACCCGCCAGCAACCCGCGCAGCAGCACGATCATCCCCGGCCCGGGCCTCGCCCCGTAGGGCGGCCGCACCAGCAGGTCCACGGCGCCCAGCGAGGCAAGCGCCGCCTGCTCGAGCCGGAAGGCCTCGCGGATACAGCGCTTGATGTGGTTGCGCACGGTCGCCTTTGCCGAATGCTTGCGTGATATCAGGATCCCCAGCCGCGGCGGCCCGGACTCGCGCCGCGCGAGGATGAAAACAAATCCCCGGCTGGAACTGCGATTGCCGGCGCGCAGCAGCGGCTCGAAAGCGGCGCGGCCGCGGATGCGGCGCTCCGGTCCCAGTCCCAGTCGCGCCCGCTCCGGCTTGCCGGGCACGCCGGGCGGCCGGCCTAGACCGCGAGGCGCTTGCGCCCCTTGGCCCTGCGCGCGGCCAGCACGGCGCGACCGCCGCGCGTGCGTTTGCGCACAAGAAATCCGTGGCGGCGCGCGCGCCGGGTCTTGGAGGGCTGGTAAGTTCGCTTCATCGTCGCGCTCGATTGAAAAAGGGCGGTATTAGAGCCCGCGCATCAAAGCCTTGTCAAATGTTCCTTGCTCGGCTCGTCGCGCCGGATTGAAGTCCGGCATTCGCTTCCCGGCCTGTGGATAACCCGGCGCGGAACGGGTAAAATTCGCACCCGCCGGTGCATTATCTTCGAAGCGGCGACCGTCTTCCCGAGAATTTCCCAGACCACACCGACCCAGCGCCCGACCGGACCCCGCGAACAACGATGCAGACCCTCTGGCACGCCTGCCTGCGCCGACTCGAGCAGGAGCTGCCCGCGCAACAGTTCAACACCTGGATCCGGCCGCTGGCGCCGGAAGCCGACGCGGCAGACCCCGCGGCGCTGGTCCTGACCGCCCCCAACAAGTTCGTGCTGCAGATGGTGCGGGAGCGCTTCGTCGCCCGCATCGGCCGGCTCGCGGAGGAAACGAGCGGGCGCGAGACGCTGGTGAAGCTGGTGCTCGCGCGGCCCGCCGAAATCCCGATCCGCAACGTGGCGCCGGGCGCAGGCGCATCCCAGGGCCCGGCCCGCGGTCCGCGGCCCGCGGTCCCCGAGCGAGCGCGCTTCAACAGCCAGTTCAGCTTCGAGAGCCTGGTCACCGGCAAGGCGAACCAGCTTGCCCGTGCCGCCGCGGTGCAGGTGGCCGAGAACCCCGGCATGTCCTACAACCCGCTGTTCATCTACGGCGGCGTCGGCCTGGGCAAGACCCATCTGCTGCTCGCCATCGGCAACTGCGTCGCCGCGGCGCGGCCCGAGGCGAGGATCCGCTACACCCACGCCGAGCAGTACGTGACCGACGTGGTGCGCGCCTACCAGCAGAAATCGTTCGAGGAGTTCAAGCGCTACTACCATTCCCTCGACCTGCTGCTGATCGACGACATCCAGTTCTTCTCCAACAAGGACCGCACCCAGGAGGAGTTCTTCTACGCCTTCAACGCCCTTGTCGAGGCGCACAAGCAGATCGTGATCACCTGCGATACCTACCCCAAGGAGATCGCCGGCATGCAGGAGCGGCTGATCTCGCGCTTTGGCTGGGGGCTCACGGTGGCGATCGAGCCCCCGGAGCTGGAAATGCGCGTGGCAATCGTGCTGAAGAAGGCCGAAGCCGAGGCCTCCGCGCTGCCCGAGGACATCGCCTTCTTCATCGCCAAGCACATCCGCTCGAACGTGCGCGAGCTGGAAGGCGCGCTGAAGAAGGTGCTCGCCTACGCCCGCTTCACCGGCAGGGAGCTTTCGCTCGAGCTCGCGCGAGAGGCCCTGCGCGACATCCTCCACGTCGCCAACCGCCAGATCAGCGTCGAGGGCATACAGAAAACCGTGGCGGAGTACTTCAAGATCAAGATGTCGGACATGCATTCCAAGCGCCGCACGCGCAACGTCGCGCGGCCGCGACAGGTCGCGATGGCGCTCGCCAAGGACCTCACCCAGATGAGCCTGCCGGAGATCGGCGAGGCCTTCGGCAACCGCGACCACACCACCGTGCTGCACGCCTGCCGCACCATCGCCACGCTGCGCAAGTCGGACCAGGGCCTGAATCGCGACTACCACCTCCTTGAACAGGTGCTGAAGGGATGAATGCGAAAGCTGTGCGCAACCCCGGGGGGAAATGTGGATAAGCCGGCCGGCACGCGCGCCGGCCGAAAGCATCCACAAGCCGCGGCCAAAGCATCAACAGGAAGCGGATCGGCGCAGGACCGCCAAACCCTTGCGCGCAAGCGCGATTCGGACTTATCCAGAAAGCAGCCGGGCCTTACTAGCTACTACTATTCTTAAGGAAACAAGAATGATCCTGGTGAAAGCCAAACGGGACGAGTTGCTGGCGCCGCTGTCCGCGGTCAGCGGCATCATCGAGCGCCGGCATACCTTGCCGATCCTGTCCAACGTGCTGATCGAGCGCGGCGCGGGCGCGCTGTCGTTCCTCGCCACGGACATCGAGATCCAGATCACCGCCCGCGGCGCGGTGGAGCCCTCCGGCGAGGCGCGCGCGGTAACCGTGGGCGCGCGCAAGCTCGTGGACATCCTGCGGGCGCTACCCGACGGCGCCGAAGTGACCCTGCAGCAGCAGGACAAGCGCCTGCAGGTGAAGGCCGGCAAGAGCCGCTTCTCGCTGCAGACCCTGGCGGCGGAGGACTTCCCGAAACTGGCCAAGCCAGCGGGCGAGGTGGCGCGCTTCTCGCTGCCGCAGAAGGCGCTGCGCCGGCTGATCGGCCTGGTGCAGTACGCCATGGCGCAGCAGGACATCCGCTACTACCTCAACGGCCTGCTGATGGTGGTGGACGAGGGACAGTTGCGGCTGGTGGCGACCGACGGCCACCGCCTAGCCTTCGCCTCCATGGAGCTGGCGGTGAAAGTGCCCCGCCAGGAAGTGATCGTGCCGCGCAAGACGGTGCTCGAGCTGGCCAAGCTGCTGGGGGACGTGGAGGACGAGATCCGCGTCGAACTCTCCGCCACGCAGGCCGCGTTCGCCTTCGGCAGCGTGGAACTGGTGTCCAAGCTGATCGACGGCAAGTTCCCCGATTACACCCGTGTCATTCCCTCGGGCAACAAGAACAAGCTCGTCATCGAGCGCGAGACCCTGCGCCAGTCGCTGCTGCGCGCCGCGATCCTGTCGAACGAGAAGTTCCGCGGCGTGCGCTGGGTGCTGACCGACGGCACGCTTAAGATCGTGTCCTCGAATACCGAGCAGGAAGAGGCCGAGGAAACGATCGAGGTGGCGTACAAGGGCGACGCCCTGGACATCGGCTTCAACGTCAACTACCTGCTCGATGTGCTCAACAACGTCGCCGGCGGGCAGGTGGAGTGCAGCTTCGGCGATTCGGCTTCCAGCGCCCTGCTGCAGTTTCCCACCGAAGCCGATTTCCGGTATGTCGTCATGCCGATGAGGATCTGAGCCGGTGGACGAGGCGGAAAAGCAGCAGCAGCAGGCCGATTCCGACGGCTACGACTCGGATTCGATCAAGGTCCTAAAAGGCCTCGAGGCGGTGCGCAAGCGCCCGGGAATGTACATCGGCGACACCTCGGACGGCACCGGCCTGCACCACATGGTGTTCGAGGTAGTGGACAACGCCGTGGACGAGGCGCTGGGCGGCTACTGCGACGAGATCCTGGTCACCATCCACACCGACAATTCGGTGTCGGTGCTGGACAACGGCCGCGGCATCCCGACCGGCATCAAGGAGGACGACGAGGAGAAGCGCTCGGCGGCCGAGATCGTCATGACCGAGCTGCACGCCGGCGGCAAGTTCGACTCCAACACCTACAAGGTCTCCGGCGGCCTGCACGGGGTCGGCGTCTCGGTGGTGAACGCGCTCTCCAGCTGGCTGCGCCTGACCATCTGGCGCGACGGCAAGGTGCACCAGATCGAGTTCGCCGACGGCGCGCCGACCGCGCCGCTGCGCGTCACCGGCACCACCGAGAAGCGGGGAACGGAAGTGCACTTCCTCGCCTCCCGCAGCATCTTCGGCGCGGTCGACTACCACTACGAGATCCTCGCCAAGCGGCTGCGCGAGCTGTCCTTCCTCAACAACGGCGTGCGCATCGTGCTGCTCGACCAGCGGACCGGCAAGGAGGAGAACTTCGCCTTCGGCGGCGGCGTCAAGGGCTTCGTCGAGTACATCAACCGCTCGAAGAGCGTGCTGCATCCGAACGTGTTCAATGCCTCGGGTGAGAAGGACGGCCTCACGGTGGACGTGGCGATGCAGTGGAACGACTCCTACCAGGAGAACGTGCTCTGCTTCACCAACAACATTCCGCAGAAGGACGGCGGCACCCACCTCACCGGCCTGCGCGCGGCGATGACGCGGGTCCTGAACAAATACATCGAGGAGAACGAGGCCGCCAAGCGGGCCAAGATAGAGACCACCGGCGACGACATGCGCGAGGGCCTCGCCTGCGTGCTCTCGGTGAAGGTGCCCGAGCCCAAGTTCTCCTCGCAGACCAAGGAAAAGCTGGTGTCCTCCGAGGTGCGCCCGGTGGTGGAGGAGATAGTCGCCGAAAAGATGCGCGAATTCCTAGCCGAGCGCCCGGCGGACGCCCGCACCATCACTGGCAAGATTATCGAGGCGGCGGCCGCCCGCGAGGCGGCGCGCAAGGCGCGCGAGATGACGCGCAGGAAGGGCGTGCTCGACGGCCTCGGACTGCCGGGCAAGCTGGCCGACTGCCAGGAGAAGGACCCCGCGAAGTGCGAGCTGTACCTCGTGGAGGGCGATTCCGCGGGCGGCTCGGCCAAGCAGGGCCGCGACCGCAAGTTCCAGGCGATCCTGCCGCTGAAGGGAAAGATCCTCAATGTCGAGAAGGCGCGCTTCGACAAGCTGCTCGGCTCGGCCGAGATCGCGACCCTGATCACGGCGCTGGGCTGCGGCATCGGCAAGGAGGAGTACAACCCCGAGAAGCTTCGCTACCACCGCATCATCATCATGACCGACGCGGACGTGGACGGCTCGCACATCCGCACCCTGCTGCTCACCTTTTTCTACCGCCAGATGCCCGAGCTGGTGGAGCGCGGCCACATCTACATCGCGCAGCCGCCGCTGTACCGCGCCAAGCAGGGCAAGGACGAGCGCTACCTGAAGGACGAGCACGAGCTGAACGAGTTCATGCTGCGCCAGGCGCTGGTGGACGCGGCGCTGCACCCGGCGGCCAGGCGCGACCCGATAACCGGCGATACGCTGGCGGAACTGGCCAAGTCCTACCTGCTGTCGGAGGCGGTGATCGACCGCGTTTCGCGCTGGGTCGACCGCGAGGTGCTCAACGCCATGCTGCGCGGGGTGCGGGTGGACCTGGCGCGCAGCGACGCGGCCAAGGCCTCCGCCGAGGCGCTGGCCGAGGCGCTGGCCGGCAGCGGCATCAAGGTCGGATCTCATTTCGACACCAAGACCGAGCGCTACCAGATCCGCATCGAGCGCACGCGGCACGGCAACGTGCGCTTCACCACCATCGACGCGGAATTCGTGCAGTCGGGCGACTACGCCCAGATCCGGCAGACGGCGGAGATGCTGCGCGGCCTGGTCGGCGTGGGCGCCCATGTGCGCCGCGGCGAGAAGCAGCACCCGGTGAGGGATTTCGGCGAGGCCATGCGCTGGCTGCTGGCGGAAGTGCAGAAATCCATGAGCCTGCAGCGCTACAAGGGCCTGGGCGAGATGAACCCGGGCCAGCTGTGGGAGACCACCATGGATCCGGGCGTGCGGCGCCTGCTCAGGGTGCAGATCGACGACGGCATCGCCGCCGACGAGATCTTCACCAAGCTGATGGGCGACGAGGTGGAGCCGCGGCGCGCCTTCATCGAGTCGAACGCGCTCGGCGTGCGCAATCTCGACGTCTAGGGCGAAGCGGGGCTAGGCCACCCGGCGCTTCTTCGCCGTGGCGCGCGCGGCGGGCTTCGCCTTCGCGGCCTTGGCCGGCGCCTTGCCGGCGGCCGCCTTCTTCAGCGGCTTTACCTCGGCGGCGGCTTCGGCCCTGGCCGGCGCCTTCGCCGGCTTTTCGGCCCGCGCCATGAACTCGAAACCCACCTTGCCGCCCGGGGTCTTCACCAGGAAGGCCTTGAACTTGCGCCCCTTGCGCGAGACGAAGTCGACCAGCAGGTCGGTACGGCCGGTGGCGAGGAGCTTTCGCATCTGCTCGCGCTCCACCGGCTGCTGCAGGATCATGCGGCCGCTGCGGAAGTCGCAGCCGCGCTCGGGGCCGACCGATTTCTCGCAAACGTACGACACGCCGTGCTCGAACACGCGCGCGTTGCATTTCGGGCAGGCGCCGAGTGCTTCCTGGCCGCTGAAGTCGGGCGCCTCGGCGCCTTCGCCGTCCAGCGGCTGGCCGAAATCGAACTCGATGCGGTGCTCCGGCGAGAGCTTGAGGCCGGCGGAAAACGGCCGGCCCTGCTTGCTGCGAAAGCCGTTCAGGGGGCCGATGAACTTCTTCGTCACCAGTTCGGCGACCTCCTCGGGCGACCATTCGCGACCGAGCAGCACCGGCCAGATGTAGAAATCGCATTTCTGGCACTGGAACTTGCGGTAGGTTTCCTGGATCACGCCGCCGCATTTCGGGCAGGGCGCGGCCACCGTGGCGAAGGCCTCCTCCGGGATGGAGCCGTTGCGCACGCGCTCCACCAGGTCGCGCGTCACCTGCTCGATGTGCTCCATGAACTTGGCGCGCGGCAGCTTGGCCTGCTCCATCTGCTTGAGCTTGGCCTCCCAGTCGCCCGTGAGCTCGGGCGAGGTGATCTCGTCGACCCCGAAATGGCGCAGCGCGAAGAACAGGCGGAAGGCCTTCCAGGTCGGCTTCAGCTCGCGGCCCTGGCGCTCGAGGTATTTCTCGTTGATCAGGCCCTCGATCACCGCCGCGCGCGTAGCCGGCGTGCCCAGGCCCTTGGCGCCCATGGCCTCGCGCAGTTCGTCGTCCTCGAGCAGCTTGCCCGCGCCTTCCATCGCCGAGAGCAGCGTGGCCTCGTTGTAGCGCGCCGGCGGACGCGTCTGGTTGGCCACCGCATTCACCTCGACCGTCTTCACCTTCTCCCCCTGCTCGATGGCGGGGAGGGTGACGGTTTCATCCTGCAGGCTCTTGCCGTAGACCGCGAGCCAGCCCGGGCTCTGCATCACCCGGCCATCGGTCCGGAACTGCTCCTCGCCGACGCTGGTGATGCGCGTGGTCTGGAGGAACTCCGCGGACGGGAAGAACACCGCGAGGAACCGCCGCACCACCAGGTCATAGAGCTTCTGCTCGGGCTCGGACAGGTGGCCCGGCGCCTGCATCGTCGGGATGATGGCGAAGTGATCCGAGATCTTGCTGTTGTCGAAGATGCGGCGGTTGGGCTTCACCCAGCCGCCCTTCAGCACCTGCCTGGCAAAGGGCGCGTACGCCTTCGCCATTCCCAGCGCGTCCATGGTCTTCTTCACCGTCCCGATGTAGTCCTCGGGCAGCGCGCGAGCGTCCGTTCGCGGGTAGGTGAGGACCTTGTGACGCTCGTACAGGGACTGGGCGAGCGACAGCGTGCCCTTGGCCGAGAAGCCGAAGCGGCCGTTGGCCTCGCGCTGCAGGCTGGTCAGGTCATACAGGAGTGGCGAGGCCTGGGTCGATGGCTTGGTTTCCTCGGTGGCGATACCGGTCTTTCCGGAGCAGGCCGCCGCGATCGCGGCCGCGCGCTTCTCGTCCCAAACGCGCTCGGCCTTGCGCTCGCCATCCTCGTCCTTCTTGAACGTCGCGTCGAACCAGCGGCCCGCGTATTCGCCGGCCTTGGCACCGAAGCGAGCGTGCACTTCCCAGTAATCCCGGGCCTTGAATGCGCGGATCCGCTCCTCGCGCTCGAGCAGGATGGCAAGTGTGGGTGTCTGGACCCGGCCGACGGTGGTCAGGTAGAAGCCGCCCTCCCTGGAATTGAACGCGGTCATGGCCCGGGTGCCGTTGATCCCGACCAGCCAGTCGGCCTCCGAGCGCGATTTCGCGGCGTCGGCCAGCGGCAGCATGTCGCGGTCGGCGCGCAGCGTGGCGAAGCCTTCGCGGATCGCGCCCTGGGTCATGGATTGCAGCCACAGGCGCTCGATCGGCTTCTTCGTCTTCGAGTACTGGGCGATGTAGCGGAATATGAGCTCGCCCTCGCGGCCGGCGTCGCAGGCATTGATCAGGCCGGTGACGTCCTTCCTCTTGATCAGCTTCAGCAGCACATTCAGGCGCGGCTCGTTCTTCTCGATCGGCGCCAGGTCGAAGTGCGGCGGCACCACCGGCAGCCGCGCGAAGGACCACTTGCCCTTCTTGACGTCGTGTTCCTCGGGCAGCGCCAGCTGCAGCAGGTGGCCGACCGCGGAGGACAGCACGTACTCGTCGCTCTCGAAGTAATCGCCCTTGCGCGTGAAGCCGCCCAGCGCGCGCGCGATGTCGGCGGCGACGGAAGGTTTCTCGGCGATGATGAGCTTCTTCGACATGGGCTTGCCCAAAAAGGGGGCAGAGGATACCTGCAAAGAGAGCGGCCTTACAACCTCGCCTGCCGCGGAGCCTTGTTTTCAGTGCAGTTTCTGGTAGAGCCCGCCAGGCAATGCGGCGACGCGGCCGGCCAGTTCCAGGGCCAGCAGTTGCGCGCTGACCTGGGCGGAAGCCATTCCGGACCGCGCGCACAGCGAATCCACGCCGACGGGATCGGCGCCCATGTGCGCCAACAGCGGATGTGCCGCGTCGGCATTCGCCGCCGCCGGCACCGCGCGCGACTGCGCCCGGAACCCCGGCAGCTCGGCGAGCACGTCCTCGGCCGATTCGACCAGCTTCGCGCCGGACTTGATGAGCTCGTGGCAGCCTTTGCTGAGCGGCGAATGGATGGAGCCCGGCAACGCGAACACGTCGCGGCCCTGCTCGGCGGCGGTGCGGGCGGTGATGAGGGAACCCGAGGCGAGCGCCGCCTCGATCACGAGGCACCCCTGCGCCAGCCCGCTGATCAGCCGGTTGCGGCGCGGAAAGTGGTGCGGCAGCGCTCGCGTGCCGAGGGGAAACTCGGACAGCAGCAGGCCGTCGCGCTCGATGTCCGCGGCGAGCGCGGCGTTCGACTGCGGGTAGACGCGATCGACGCCGGTGCCCAGCACCGCGATGGTCGAGCCGCCGCCGGCGAGTCCGCCGCGGTGCGCGGCGGCGTCCACCCCCTGCGCCAGGCCGGAGACGATGGTGATGCCGGCCGCGCTGAAGGCGCGCGAGAAGTTCTCCGCGTCGCGCATGCCCTGGGGCGTGGCGTTGCGGCTGCCGACCACGGCGAGCGACGGCCGCGCCAGCAACTCGACCCGGCCGCGGCAGTACAGCACCGGCGGCGGATCAGGGATCTCGAGCAGCAGCCTCGGATACTCCGCATCGGCGAGCGTGACCAGCGCGCGGCCTGGTTGCGCGAGCCAATCCAGCGCGCCGGCGACGGCACTCGAGACGGATTCGGAATCAAGCGCGCGGGAGACCTCGGGCGGGAGCGCCTGCCGATTGTCCAGAACCTGCGCCGGGAGTCCGAAGCGGCCCAACAGAGCGCGCAACGCAGCCGGACCGAGGCCTGGCGTGAGGGTGAGGCGAAGCCAGCCCTCGAGGTCAGGGCCGCGCGCCATGGCCGTCGTCAGGCGGGGGCTACGGGGGAACCTGGGTTCCCCTGTTCCTAGGGATTCTGCACGACGTCCATAGGATTGACCGGTCGCGCAACGTCCATGACCAGGCCATAGGAAACGCGGTCGAAGACGCGGAAGACGAACACCAGGCCATAGCGCTCGTCGGGCAGCTTGATCGGCGCCGCGCCCCGCACCTTGGCGGAAGCATCGGGAATCGTCGCACCCAGGCGATGCAGCGAGAGCACGTGGCCGGGCTCGAGGCCCTGCGTCCTGCCGACATTGAGCGTGATGACGGCATGCCGGCCGGCCTCGCCGACCTGGCCAACGCCGCCGTAGATGCCGATGACGCGGCCGCTGATCTTTCCGCCGGGCGCGCGCGGCGCGTAGGTCATCGGTTCGGCCTTGCCGGCGGCGACCAGGCGGTCGCCAGCGCTCACTTCCTGCGTCGCGGAGGTCAGCTCGATGGTCGCCGGATCGCCTGCGGCCACCGTCTTGGCGGTGCCCAGGTAGATCGCCTCGTAGCCCAGCGTGCTCTTGCTTTCGGGATCGACCAGCGCCTTGCCGCGGCGGTAGACGAACCAGTTGCCGTCGGCGCCGCCGCCGCTGCCCTTGACGTACGCGCGGCTGCCCGCACCAATGACAACACGGCCGCTCTCCATGGCGACGATGGTGGGGGCCTTGTCCAGGCCGTCGGCTTCGACCACCAGCGGGCGGGTGAGGAACGGCTCGATCACTGCCGGCGGAATGCTGGGGATCGCGGCCTTGGCGGTGGATTCAGCGCGCACCCGCGGGCTGAGCTGCACGGTGCTGCCCATCGCGACCTGGCCGCGGGCGCGGTCCAGCACGATCACGTTGCCCGGATAGATCCGGTGCGGGTTCTTGATGTCGTCCTTGTTCAGGTTCCACAACTCGTTCCAGCGCCACGGCGAATCCGTGTAGCGCTCGGCGATGGACCAGAGCGTGTCCCCCGGCACCACCACGTAGCGGTCCGGCGCGTCCGGTTTGAGCGTGAGCGGAGACTTCGGCGCCTGCGCGAAGGACCCCTGCCAGCCTCCCAGGCCGAGGACAAAAATGAGCGTTGTGATATACTTACGCATTAGGTAGGACATGTGGCCCCCGAGCGGTGGCTGCCGTTTTCTCAGCCGGAATGTAGCACAAAGCCCCTGGTGCTTACACTTAGCGTGAGATCCTGCCCGTAATTAATTCAATCTGCAAGCTTTTTCCGGATTTATGGCGATTCTGAACATCCTGCGTTACCCGGACGCCCGCCTGCACAAGGTCGCTGAACCGGTCAAGGTATTCGACGAGTCGCTCAAGCGCCTCGTCGCCGACATGGCGGAGACCATGTACGCGGCCCCCGGCATCGGCCTTGCGGCCAGCCAGGTGGACGTGCACAAGCAGGTCATCGTCGTGGATGTCTCCGAGCGACGGGATTCCCTGGTGGTGCTGGTCAACCCCGAGATCATCGAGGCGATCGGGGTCTCCGACATCGAGGAAGGCTGCCTGTCGGTACCCGGCATCTACGACACCATCGAGCGCGCCGAGCGCATCAAGGTGCGCGCGTTCGACCAGAACGGCAATGCCTTCATGCTCCAGGCACAGGGCCTGCTTTCGGTCTGCATCCAGCACGAGATGGACCACCTCAGGGGCAAGGTGTTCGTCGAGCACCTGTCGCAACTCAAGCAGCAGCGCATCCGCGCGCGCATCGCCAAGCAGCTGCGCAAGAGCGCCTGAGCGGCGCCCCCGCGGGCCGCGCTCCCGCCAGGAACCGCATGCGCATCGTCTTCGCAGGCACGCCGGCCTTTGCCGAACGCGCGCTCGCGGCCGTGCTGGAAACTGGCCATGACGTGCCGCTGGTCCTCACCCAACCCGATCGTCCCGCCGGACGCGGCATGCATCCGGCCGCCAGCCCGGTCAAGCAGCTCGCCCTCGCGCGCGGCCTGGCGCTGCACCAGCCCCCGACGCTGAAGGAGCCCGCCGCGGCGAACCCGATCCGGGCTGCGCAACCCGACGTCCTCGTGGTCGCCGCCTACGGATTGCTGCTGCCGCAGCCCGTGCTCGACATCGCCCCCATGGGCGCGATCAACATCCATGCCTCCCTGCTGCCGCGCTGGCGCGGCGCGGCGCCGATCCAGCGCGCGCTGCTGGCGGGGGACGCCGAAACCGGCGTCGCGATCATGAAGATGGAGGCCGGGCTGGACACCGGGCCGGTGATGCTGGAGCGCAGGATACCCATCGCGGCCGACGACGACACGCAGTCCCTTCACGACAAGCTGGCCGCGCTGGGCGCCGCGGCCGTCGTCGACGCGCTGGCGCTGATCGCCGCGGGCCGCGCCCTCTGGCGGCCGCAGGCGCCGGACGGGGCGAGCTACGCGCGCAAGATCGACAAGAGCGAGGCCGCCATCGACTGGTCCCGTTCCTGCGCGGAACTGGAGCGCAAGTTGCGCGCCTTGCGCCCGGCGCCGGGCGCGCAATCCACGCTGCGCGGCGAGACCGTGAAGCTCTGGCGCGCGCGCTGCGTCGAGCGCGCCGGCGCCCCGGGCGAAGTGCTGTCTGCCGGCGCCGATGGAATCGTTGTCGCCTGCGGCGAGGGCGCGCTGGAAATCCACGAACTGCAGCGCGCCGGGGGCAAGCGTCTCGTGGCGGCGGCGTTCCTGCGCGGATTCCCGGTCGCCGCCGGAGAGCGCCTTGGCGCCGCTCGCTGAAGCGCTCGCCGCGGCGGCGCGGCGCGTGGCGCAGGTGGCGGCAGGTCGCCGCCTGGAGAGCGGGCTGGAGAGCGCGGAGGACGCGACAGACAACGCCGCCGACGATGCGCGCAGCCTGCGCGCCGCCACCGCCGACCTTTGCTACTCCACCCTGCGCCGCTATGGCCGCTCGCAGGCGATCGTCGCCGCGCTGTCGCACCGCGGGCAGTCGGCCGATCCCCTGGTCGAGGCCCTGCTGTGGTGCGCGCTGAGCGCGCTCGAATCGAAACGCTACGCCGACTACACCGTGCTCGACCAGGCCGGACGCGCTTGCGAACTGCTGGGGCTGGCGCGCGCCAAGGGCTACGTCAACGCCCTGCTGCGCGCGTTCCAGCGCGGTGGCGCGGCGATGGCGGCGCGGCTGCAGGCGGACCCGCAGGCTCGCTGGCAGCACCCGCTGTGGTGGGTAGAGTGCGTGCGCGCCGAGTACCCGCAGGACTGGCAGTCGATCCTCAGCGCCGGCAACGGACATCCGCCGATGTGCCTGCGCGTCAATGCGCGGCGCATCACCACGGAGGCCTACCAGGAACGGCTCGCTGCCGAAGGCATCGAGGCCGAACGCGTTGGTCCGAGCGCGCTATTGCTCGCCAAGCCGAGGCCCGCGGCCCGGCTCCCGGGTCATGCCGAAGGCCTGGTATCCGTACAGGATGCGGGAGCGCAGCGCGCGGCGCCCTGCCTGGACCTGAAGCCCGGGCAGCGCGTGCTCGACGCCTGCGCCGCGCCGGGGGGCAAGACCGCGCACATCCTTGAGTCGGCGGAGGTGGCGCTCACGGCGCTGGACTCCGATCCGGGGCGCTGTGGCAACGTGGTGCAGTTGCTGGAACGCCTTGGTCTTGCCGCGGAAGTTCGTGCCGCCGACTGCACCCGGACCGCGACGTGGTGGGATGGCGTGCCCTTCGATCGCATCCTGGCGGACGTGCCCTGCTCTGCCTCGGGCATCGTGCGGCGCCACCCGGACATCAAGTGGCTGCGCCGGCCCGCCGACACCGCGGCTTTTGCGGCTCGCCAGGCGCAGATCCTGGATGCGCTTTGGCGGGTGCTCGCCCCGGGTGGTAAATTGCTGTATGTCACCTGCTCGGTGTTCGGCATGGAGAACGGCGCGGTGGTGGATGCGTTCGTCTCGCGCGCGCCCGGCGCGCGACGCCTGCCGCTGGCCGACGGCGCCGCGGCGCAGTTGCTGCCCGGCGCCGCGCACGACGGATTCCACTTTGCGCTGCTAGAGAAGCCGGCCTGACGCTG
>JALHLN010000075.1 GCA_022844545.1 Burkholderiales bacterium
ATCGAGTTCGGGCTGGGATTGCATGTGGGAACGGTGACCCACGCCAACGTGGGGTCGCCGGACCGGCTGGCGTTCAACGTCGTGGGTCCCGCGGTCAACCGGACCGCGAGGATTCAGGCCAGGACGAAGGACGCGGGCGTATCGCTGCTGGTGTCGGCGGAATTTGCCGCCCTGGTCAGGCAGCCGCTACGCAGTATGGGAACGTTCGACTTGCGTGGCGTGGCGGGCGTTCACGAGGTCTTTACCCCGGCTTGACGCTTTGGGCCTTCCGTTGTCGAGACGTGGCCTGGATGCGACGGCGAGCGCGCACCCGGTCATTCGCCTCGGCCACCTTGCGCAGCGCATGCAATAAATCGCTCGAGTCCCCTTCCGCGGCCGCGTAGTCGAGCAGATCGCTGGCGACCACTGGGTCGCGGAGTTCCCTGCATAAATGCGGCTCAGCCGGGATCGAGGGTGAATACTTCCGTTTGGCCACGTCATCGCCTCCTAGAACAAGAGCAGAAAGCCGTGCAGCGGCATTGCACTGATCGGGAACTTCAGCCGCTTCGCGAGCCGCGTCACAACCTCTTCCACCGGAGGCGATTTGGCGACCAGGATCAGCGCGTCGCATTTTACGCGCTGCGCCACGCGATGTGCCCGAATGATGTCCCGCTCGTCAAACACGTTCTGGTATTTCACCTCGATCGCGATTCGCTCCGAACCAAGGTCGATGATGAAATCGATCTCGTCCCCGCGCTCCCGAAAATAGCCGACCTCGACCAACCCGGGCCAGCGGCGGACATGGTTGGCGACCACGTTCTCAGCGTAATAGCCAAGCGCTGTCGAGTCTGCCTTCAACGCCTCCGGTGTCAGTTTCATCACAGCATTCCGGACTGCCAGGTCGACGAGGTAGGTCTTGAAGTTGCCTGCCTTGGCGCTGGCCTTGCTTCCAGTAAACTTGTGAAGGCGCCAAACCAGATCGGTTGCCTCGAGCAGCGGGAAGTAGGATTCGATCGTGCGAGCGCCCAGTTCGATCTGGCTCGATAGCTTGCTCAGATTCGTTTCCCGTCCGGGATCCGCCAGCAAACCGAGATAGAAGCGGCGCAGCATCTCCGGCTTGCGGAACTCTGCGGCAAGCAGGAGATCCTCGAAGATCACTCGCTCGACCTGGTTCTGGTACAGGTACTCCTGCCGCGCGACGGGATTGGTCAATGGCCAGGTCTCTGGAAAACCTCCCTCGTAGCAGTAGTCCTCGAACGTGTGCTTAACCAACGCACCCGGCGCACGCACCAGATCGGTCCTGTTCAGTACATCCACGAGCGCGCCGGCGTTCAATTGCCCGCGAGCAAAATCACCGATGTCCTTGGATTCTTCATACACCCTGCGCAGCACGTCGGCCGCTTCGGGATTCGCGTGGTTGTCGGATATCGCGTTATAGAAGAACCATTCGCGGAAGCTGAATGGCAGCAACCGGTGCGACTTAAGGCGACCGAGCAGACTTTCCCGAGATTTCTTGAAAATCGGCGTAGATGCCGACCCCGACACCACGAAGCGCACGGGGCTCTTAAGGTCGTAGAACTTCTTTAGATAGAGCTCCCAGCGATCGAAGCGATGGATCTCGTCGAGGAACAGATAGACGCGGCCCGCCTTAGCCATACCAGCCGCCGATTGGACCAGGTCATTGAAGAACTTGTTCGGATCCGCGCCGGGCAGATGCAGCGCCGGGTCGTCCATCGAGAAATAGGCGATGCGCTCCGCCTGCGCCGGTCCCTCGACTTCGATCAGCTTGCGGATGATCTGCCGCAGCAGGGTGCTCTTGCCGACACGGCGCGGGCCCGTGACGGAGACAATTTGCGGCAGCTCGCGCACGTCCTGGTAGACCTCAACGAAGGCCTCCCGCCGAAAGGTCGGCAGATTGTCGAAGCCGCTCCCCGGCGAACCCCACCATGGGTTGTAGGAAGGCAGAAGTGCTATATCTTTCAACTGCATAGACCGCAATATACATTTTCTGCAGTTATAACGTCAAATATTGCTGTTCAGATCCCAACCCATTGATATCATGCTATTTTTCGGAATCAAAACAATTGGCAATATCCCAAGTGCCCCTGCCCTGGTCTGAGACCCGCGACAAGGCGATCGCCTTCTCGCGCGAGTGGGCGGACGCCGAGAGCGAACGCGCGGTGGCGTCGATAATCTGGAACGAATTCACTTTCGAATTCGTCCTCCAGCGTCGGATGTCGAAGCCGGAACGCGACCGTTCCGGCATGCGTCTAAAAGACGCGACAAATCAGTCCCCTAATCCAGATTTCTCATTGCGCTTGCGTCGTCACAAAAAAACATGTCCAATGAAAACGTTGCATCACTTAGCTGAGACGGCTTGCTAACAACGAAGCTTCATGCCGAGTAAAGCGGTCAAGGACTTCTCCCTGCCCTCCACCGGCAACGGCACGTTCCGCCTCTCGGACCACCGTGGCAAGACGCTGGTCCTGTACTTCTACCCCAAGGACAACACCCCCGGCTGCACCGTCGAGGGCGAGAACTTCCGCGATCTGCACAAGGCGTTCCGCAAGGCCGGCGCCGAGGTGTTCGGCATCTCGCGCGACTCGTTGCGTTCGCACGAGGGGTTCAAGGAAAGGATGGCGTTCCCGTTCGAGCTGCTCTCGGACGCGGAGGAAGCCGCCTGCGCCCAGTTCGGCGTCATCAAGATGAAGAACCTGTACGGAAAAAAGGTCCGCGGCATCGAGCGCAGCACCTTCGTCATCGACGGCGAGGGCAGGCTGGCGCGCGAGTGGCGCGGTGTGAAGGTCCCAGGCCACGCACAGGAGGTACTCGACTTTGTTAAGACCCTCTGAGAGTCCGCAAACGCTGGAAGAAGAACGGACCGCAAGCGCAGATCCCCTCCCCGCCATGGCGAAACGCCCCCGCAAGCCCGCCCGCACCCGCGCCACCAAGCTGTTCGTGCTCGACACCAACGTGCTGATGCACGACCCCTCGAGCCTGTTCCGCTTCGAGGAGCACGATCTCTACCTGCCGATGGGCACGCTGGAGGAACTGGATTCCAACAAAAAGGGCCTCTCGGACGTGGCGCGCAACGCGCGCCAGGCGAGCCGCTTCCTGGACGAGATCGTCTCGGTGAAGAGCGGCGACATCGCCGCCGGGCTGCCGCTGCGCACCCGCGAAGGGGGGCCGCACGCCCCCGGGCGCCTGTTCCTGCAGACCGAAGCCATCAACGGCAACCTGCCGGCGACCCTGCCCGCGGGCAAGACCGACAACCAGATCCTGTCGGTGGTGCGCCACCTGAAGACCCGGGAGCCGCAGCGCGACGTGATCCTGGTGTCCAAGGACATCAACATGCGCATCAAGGCGCGGGCGCTGGGGCTCGCCGCCGAGGACTACTACAACGACAAGGTGCTGGAGGACACCGACCTCCTCTACACCGGCATGCGCCGGCTGCCGGCCGGGTTCTGGGACAGCCACGGCAAGGACATGGAGTCCTGGAAGAAGGACGGCCATACCTACTACCGCATCCGCGGCCCGCTGGTGCCGCAGTTCAGCCTGAACGAGTTCGTCTGGGACGAATCCGGCGACCGGCCGCTGCTGGCGCGGGTGACGGAGCAAACCGGGCGCGTGGCGGTGCTGGAGACGCTGCGCGACTACGGCCACGCCAAGAACGCGGTCTGGGGCATCACCGCCCGCAACCGCGAGCAGAATTTCGCCCTCAACCTGCTGATGAACCCGGCGATCGACTTCGTCACGCTGCTGGGCCAGGCCGGCACCGGCAAGACCCTGCTCACCATCGCCGCCGGCCTGACGCAGGTGCTGGACGACAAGCGCTACTCGGAGATCATCATGACGCGGGTCACGGTGCCGATCGGCGAGGACATCGGCTTCCTGCCCGGCACCGAGGAGGAGAAGATGCAGCCCTGGATGGGCGCGCTGGAGGACAACCTGGACGTGCTCAACGCCTCGGACGAGTCCGGCGGCGAATGGGGCCGCGCCGCGGCGCGCGACCTGGTGCGCTCGCGCATCAAGATCAAGTCGCTCAACTTCATGCGCGGCCGCACCTTCGTCAACAAGTGGCTGATCATCGACGAGGCGCAGAACCTGACGCCCAAGCAGATGAAGACCCTGGTGACGCGCGCCGGGCCGGGCACCAAGGTGGTGTGCCTGGGCAACGTCGCCCAGATCGACACGCCGTACCTGACCGAGGGCTCCTCCGGCCTGACCTTCGTGGTGGACCGGATGAAGGGCTGGGCGCACGGCGGGCACGTGACGCTGGCGCGGGGCGAGCGCTCGCGGCTGGCGGACTACGCCGCGGCATCGCTGTAGTTTTCTGCTAATCTTCGCGGCCCCGGAAAAAGGAACCGAACTGATGAAAGCGTTGCAGACCGCCGTCGCCCTCCTGGCCGCCCTCGCCTTCGCGCAGCCCGCGGCCGCGCAATCCAAAGGCTACGAGCCGCAGGTCGGCCAGGCCGGCAAGGACGTGATCTGGGTGCCGACCCCGGACGAGGTGGTCGAGCGCATGCTGCGCATGGCGCAGACCACCAAGGACGACCTCGTCTACGACCTCGGCGCCGGCGACGGCAAGATCGCGATCGCGGCGGCGAAGAAGTTCGGCGCCCGCGCGGTGGGCATCGAGTACAACCCGGACATGGCGAAGCACGCGCAGGCCAATGCCGAGAAGGCGGGCGTCGCGGGCCGCGCGCGCATCGTCCAGGGCGACATCTTCGCCACCGACTTCACCCAGGCCACCGTGGTCACCATGTACCTGCTGCCGGCGCTGAACCTGAAGCTGCGCCCGACCATCCTCGCCATGCGGCCCGGCACCCGCGTGGTGTCGCACTCGTTCACCATGGACGACTGGGAAGCGGACGAGACCTCCAACATGGACGGCCGCCGCGCCTACTTCTGGGTGGTGCCCGCGAACGTGGCGGGCAACTGGGCGGTGGATGCCGGCGCCGAAAAGCTGCAACTCAGCTTCGAGCAGCGCTACCAGAAGATCGAGGGCCAGGTGACCCTGAGCCCGACCATGCAGGGCGGACTGCGCGACGCGCGGCTGCGCGGCTTCGCGATCTCCTTCGCCTTCGTCGACAACAACGGCATTCGGCGCGACTTCACCGGCCGCGTCATCGGCCAGAAGATGGAAGGCAGCTTCCGCACCGAGGACGGCAAGGAAGGCCGCTGGAGCGCGGCGAAGAAGTAGCCCGGGGTTCTTTCCCCTACAGCTTCTGGTGCGAGCCGTCGCAGAACGGCTTGTTGCCGCTGTGCTTGCAGCCGCATAGCCATACCTTCTGCGCTTCTGTGGTGCTGAACCGGACCGGGCTGAACACGCCGGCCGCCTTGTGCGAGCCGTCGCAGAACGGCTGGCGCTTCGACAGACCGCAGGAACACCACCAGTAGTCGCCTGGGGCCAGTTCCACCGCGTAGGGAGACTTCTGGGGGCTCTGCGGCTCGGCCATCGGAATCCTTCCTTGATCGGGTGACTTGCGGTGCTAGCGGTACGGATCCCGCGCGCGGTCCTCGAACCGGGTGTGCTCGCCCAGGAAGGTGAGGTCCACCTTCCCGATCGGGCCGTTGCGCTGCTTGCCGATGATGATCTCGGCGGTGCCGCGCGACTCGGGCTTCTCCGGGAAGTAGACCTCGTCGCGGTAGATGAACAGGATGACGTCGGCGTCCTGCTCGATGGCGCCCGACTCGCGCAGGTCCGACATCATCGGCCGCTTGTCGTTGCGCGACTCCAGGGCGCGGTTGAGCTGCGACAGCGCCACCACCGGCACCGACAGTTCCTTGGCGAGGGCCTTGAGCGAGCGCGAGATCTCCGAGATCTCGGTGGCGCGGTTCTCGCCCGCCGAGGAGGCCGACATCAGCTGCAGGTAGTCCACCAGCACCAGCCCCAGCTTGCCGTACTGGCGCGACATGCGCCGCGCGCGGGAGCGCAGCTCGAGGGCGTTGAGCGCCGCGGTCTCGTCGATGAAGATCGGCGCCTCGTGCAGCTTGCCCATCGCGGTGGAGAGCTTCTCCCATTCCTCGTCGTTCAGGCGCCCGGTGCGCATCTTGTGCTGGTCGACGCGGGCGAGCGACCCCAGCAGGCGCATCGCGAGTTGCGTCGCGCCCATTTCCATGCTGAAGATGGCCACCGGGCCGCCCTCCTTCATGGAAACGTGCTCGGCGATGTTGAGGGCGAAGGCGGTCTTGCCCATGGACGGCCGCCCGGCGACGATGATCAGGTCGCCGGGCTGGAAGCCGGCGGTCTTCTCGTCCAGGTCCGTGAACCCGGTGGCGACCCCGGTGACGTCCGACTTGTTGTCCTGGTGGTAGAGGTGGTCGATGCGCTCGAACACCCGCGCCAGCACCGGCTGGATGCCCTCGAAGCCCTGGGTGCCGCGGTTGCCGGCCTCGCCGATCTCCATGATGCGCGACTCGGCCTCGTCCAAGAGCTGGCCGACGTCCTTGCCCGACGGGCTGAGGGCGGTCTCGGCGATCTCGGTGGCCACCTGGGCCAGGCGCCGCTGCACCGAGCGCTCCCGCACCAGCTCGGCATAGCGCCGGATGTTGAGGGCGCTGGGCGTGTTCTGCGCCAGCGCACCCAGGTAGGCGCTGCCCCCGGCGCGGTCCTTGTCCTCGCTCGCCTCGATGGACTCGCCCACCGTGACCACGTCCGCGGGCCGGCCGGCCTCGAGCAGCTTGAGGACGTGGCGCCAGATGCGCTTGTGGTCGTCGCGGTAGAAGTCCTCGGCGCTGACCAGGTCGGCGACCTTGTCGAAGGCGGTGTTGTCGATCAGCAGGCCGCCCAGCAGCGACTGCTCGGCCTCGACGGAGTTCGGCGGCACCTTCAGCGCCAGCAGCTGCGGATCGGTGGGCTCGCTGCGGCGGGCTTGGGTCTGTGCCATTGGGGGTCAGCGATGCTACAAAAGAAAAAGGGCTGTCGCCAGCCCTTTTTCTACGCGCTGTTTATGCTGCGTTTTTCGGCTCAGGTCTCGCCCAGGACCGAGATCTTCACCGCCACCACCAGGTCGGTGTGCAGCTGGATCTGGATCTCGTAGTCGCCGACCTGCTTCAGCGGCCCCTCCGGCATCCGCACCATGGCGCGCTCGACCTCGTGGCCCTGCGCCTTCAGCGCCTCAACGATGTCGTAGTTGGTGACCGAGCCGAACAGGCGCCCGTCCACCCCCGCCTTCTGCGCGATCTGCAGGGTGAGGCCGTCGATCTTCGCGCCGCGCTCCCGCGCCTTGGCGAGCGCCTCGGCCTGGGCCTTCTCCAGCGCCACGCGCTGCACCTCGAAGGCCGCGATGTTGGCCTCCGTGGCGCGCTTCGCCTTGCCCTGCGGCAGCAGGAAGTTGCGCGCGAAGCCGTCCTTCACCTTGACCACGTCGCCGAGATTGCCCAGATTCGCGACCTTCTCCATCAGGATCACTTGCATGGCGCTCATTTTCCTTTCTGCTCAGTGCAGGTCGGTGTAGGGCAGCAGCGCGAGGAAGCGCGCCCGCTTCACCGCGGCCGACAGCTGGCGCTGGTAGCCGGCGGAAGTGCCGGTGATGCGCGCCGGGATCAGCTTGCCGTTCTCGCCGACGAAATCCTTGAGCAGATCGATGTCCTTGTAGTCGATCCACTCGATCTTCTCCGCGGTGAAGCGGCAGAACTTGCGGCGGCGGAACAGGGCCCGCTGGCCGCGATCCTTCTTGTCCTTGCCCTTGCCTTTGAACTTGCCCTTGCCTTTGCGGGGGGGAGGCATGTCGTGCTCCTTTGCTCGGTCTGTTTGTCTGGCTATCGATCTATTCGAACTCGATGCGGGTCACGTGCAGCACCGGCTTCCTGGAGCGCCGGCTCCGCGCGCACAAAAATCCTTCCGCCTTAACTTTCCTTCCGGGTTCGCTTCCGGCCACCAGCCGCGCCAGGGTCTCGAAGGCGATCGCCTCGACCTCCGCGTTCACCTTCCTCGGCGCCCCGGCCTGGTCCCGCTCCGATTCATGCCGGATGCGGAACTCGACCACGGGAATGCCGGCGGGGGTGTGGCGCAGGCCCTTCAGCTCGGCGACGGTGCCGGAGATCTCGAGGCGGTTGGCGCCGCTCAAGCGGCGGCCGCGGCCTCGGGCGCCCTGGCGTCGGCGGGCTTCGCCTCGCCCTCCCGACCGGCCACTGAGCGGCCCTCGGGTCCGCGTTCCATCATGGAGCGCGACTTCTCCTCCTTCATCATCGGCGAGGGTGCGGTCACCGCCTTGGTCATCTTGACCGTCAGGTGGCGCAGCACCGCGTCGTTGAAGCGGAAGGCGTGCTCCAGCTCGTTCAGGGTCTCGGCGTCGCACTCGATGTTCATGAGCACGTAGTGCGCCTTGTGGACCTTGGCGAGCGGATAGGTGAGCTGGCGGCGGCCCCAGTCCTCGAGGCGGTGCACCGTGCCCTTGCGGGCGGCGACGATGCCCTTGTAGCGCTCGACCATCGCGGGCACCTGCTCGCTCTGGTCGGGATGGACGATGAAGCAGATCTCGTAATGCCGCATTCGGGTGTTCTCCTTATGGGTGTGCCATCCACCATGCGAAGCGGTATGGCAAGGAAGGGCGCGGATTATACGGGAAAGCGGAGCGGCGGCACAAGTCCGGGCAGGCCGCGCCGGCGTCTAGCCGCGGCCGGCAAGGACCCGGTCCACCATCGCCGGTGCCGCGCCAAGGTAGTTGACCGGGTCGGTCAGGCGCCGGATCGCCTCGCTATCGAGGCGCTCGGAGACCGCCGGCATGCCAAGCAGCACCTGCGCCAGCGTACGGCCCTCCTCGCCGGCGGCGCGGCAGGCGTCGTACACCAGGTCGTGCGCCTCGTTGCGCCCAAGGTGCGGCGCAAGGCCCATCATCACCGCCTCGGCCACGATCAGGCCGGCGGTCATGTCCAGGTTCCGGCGCATGCGCTGCTCGTCGACGATCAGGCCATCGAGCATGAACTTCGCCTGGTGCAAGGCGCCCGCGGCGAGAAGGTAACTTTCCGGCAACGCGATCCACTCCGCGTGCCAGGGCCCGGTCGCGCGCTCGAAGTCCTGCACCATGGCATCCAGCATCAGGCCGGCGTGCTGGCGCACGGCCTTGGACGCCGCCAGGATCAGCTCGCTGGAGATCGGATTGCGCTTCTGCGGCATGGTGCTGCTCGCCCCCCGGCCTTTCACGAAGGGCTCGGAGACTTCGCCAAGCTCGGTGGACGCCATGAGCATCACGTCGTAGGCGATCTTGCCCAGCGAACCGGTCAGCAGCCCGAGGAAACCGACGGCCTCGGCGAGGCCGTCGCGCGCCACATGCCAGGTCGCCACCGGCACACCAAGCCCGAGTTCTTCCATGATGAGGTTCTGGACCTCGAGCCCGCGATCGCCGAGCGAGGCGAGCGTGCCCGCCGCGCCTGCGAACTGGCCGACCAGCACCCGGGGCCGCAGCTGGACCAGGCGCTCTGCATGGCGATCGAGCATCGAAAGCCAGATCGCGGCCTTGTAGCCGAAGGTGATCGGCAGCGCATGCTGCAGATGGGTGCGGCCCGCCATCGGCGTGTCGCGGTAGCGCCTGGCGTGGCGCACGAGGATGCCGCGCAAGGCATCGATGTCCGCCTCGATCAGCTGCAGCGCGGCACGCACCTGAAGCACGACTGCGCTGTCCATGATGTCCTGGGTGGTGGCGCCCCAGTGGACGAAGCGCCCATGCTCGCCGCACATCCTCGCAATCTGATGAACCAGCGGCAATATCGGATAGCCGACGACGTCGGTCTCCCGGCGCATCTGCTCGAGATCCAGCGCGGCTGCATTCGCGCGCGCGGCTATCTCGCGCGCCGCCGCTGCCGGGATTACGCCGCAGCGGCCCTGGGCGCGCGCGAGCGCGACCTCGACTTCGACACAGCGCGCCAGCAGCGACTGATCCTCGAAGACGGCGCGCATCGCCGGCGTGCCGAACGCGTCGCGAAACAGCAGCGAATCAAGAACCGTGGTGGCCATCGGGCACGATCTCCATCTCTCCGGACAATCCGTTCCGCGCCTCGGCCCGCGCCGCGCTCATGCCGCCGTTCGACGCCGCACCGACTCGAACAGGCAGACCCCCGCCGCCACCGACACGTTCAGGCTCTGCACCGCCCCCAGCATCGGGACGCGCACCAGCAGGTCGCAGGTCTCGCGGGTCAGGCGCCGCATGCCCTCGCCCTCGGCGCCCAGCACCCAGGCAATGGACTCAGGCAGGTCGACTTCGTAGAGGGTCTTCTCCGCCCGTTCGTCGGTGCCGACCACCCAGATGTTGCGCTCCTTCAGTTCGCGCAGGGTCCGGGCAAGGTTGGTGACCATGAAATACGGCGTGATCTCGGCGGCGCCGCTCGCCACCTTGGACACCGTGGCGCTCACGCCGGCGGCGCGGTCCTTGGGCGCGATCACGCCGTGCGCCCCGGCGGCGTTCGCTACCCGAAGGCACGCGCCCAGGTTGTGCGGGTCGGTGACCCCGTCCAGCACCAGCAGCAGCGGCCGGTCGATGGTCTCCAGCAGCTCATCCACGCTGTGTCCGGGCTTGCGCGGCAGCACCCGCGCCACCACGCCCTGGTGCCGCCCGCCGCCCTGGAAGCCGTCCAGCCGCTTCGCCGACACGCGCATCACCTTGATGCCCGCCTTGCCCGCGGCTGCGGCAAGGTCCTTCGCCCGGGCATCGTTGCGCGCCTCGTCAACGAAAATCTCGATCACCGAAGCGGCGTCGGCGCGCAGGCTCGCCAGCACGGCGTGGAAGCCGAACACGATGCGCGGCTCCGCGGCGCCCGGGGCGCTCATGCCTTCTCCGCCGGAACGAAATCGATCTTGCGCGTCTCGACGTCCACCCGCACCAGCTTCACCTTCATGCGGTCGGCGAGGCGGTAGCGCTTGCCGGTGCGCTCCCCGAGCAGCATGTGGCGGGTGGGCTCGAAGCGGTAGTAGTCGCGCCCGAGTTCCGAGATGTGCACCAGGCCGTCGACGAAGAAGTCGTCCAGCGTCACGAACAGACCGAAGGCGGTGACGCCGGTGACGCGGCCCTCGTAGGTGCCGCCCACGTGCTGCTGCATGTAGCGGCACTTGAGCCAGTTCTCGACGTCGCGGCTGGCCTCGTCGGCGCGTCGCTCGCATTCCGAGGCATGGCGGCCGAGCTCCTCCCAGTCCTGGCCCTCGTAGCGCCCGCCGGCCAGGCAGGCCTTGATCGCCCGGTGCACCAGCAGGTCCGGATAGCGGCGGATGGGGGAGGTGAAATGCACGTAGGCGTCGAAGGCGAGGCCGAAGTGGCCGAGGTTCTTCGGGCTGTAGACCGCCTGCTTGAGCGAGCGCAGCAGGATGGTCTGCAGCAGCGTGAAATCGGGCCGTCCCTTCATCTTCTCCAGCAGCTCGGCGTAGTCCTTGGGCTTGGGCTTGTCGCCGCCGCCCAGCGCGAGGCCCAGCTCGGCGAGGAATTCGCGCAGCGCCTTCACCTTCTCCTCCGCCGGGTTGTCATGCACCCGGTACAGCGCCGGGTGGCCGCGCCCGGTGAGGAAGTCGCCGGCGCAGACGTTGGCCGCCAGCATGCACTCCTCGATCAGGCGGTGGGCGTCGTTGCGCGGCACCGCGACGATGCGCCGGATCTGCCCGTCGGGGCCGAATTCCATCTTGGTCTCGACGGACTCGAAATCGATCGCGCCCCGGCGCGAGCGCGCCCCGAGCAGGACCTTGAACACCTCGTGCAGGTGCTGCAGGTGCTGAGGCGCCTTGCCCGAGGAAAGGCGCTTCCAGACCTCGTCGTAGGTGAGACGCGCATGCGAGCGGAACACCGCGGCGTAGAACTCGTAGCGCGCGATGGTGCCGCGGGGCGTGATCGCGATCTCGCACACCATGGCGAGGCGGTCGACGTGCGGATTGAGCGAGCAGATGCCGTTGGAGAGCTTCTCGGGCAGCATCGGGATCACGCGGCGGGGGAAGTACACCGAGGTGCTGCGCTCGCGCGCGTCGCGATCGAGCGCCTCGCCGTCGCGGACGTAGTGCGAGACGTCGGCGATCGCCACCCACAGGCGATGCCCCTGCCCCTCGCGCACCGCGCACACCGCGTCGTCGAAGTCCTTCGCCGTCTCGCCGTCGATGGTGACGAAGTGCAGCGCGCGCAGGTCGCGCCGCCCCTTCAGGTCGGACTCGCGCACCTCGTCGGGAACGGCGCGCAGCGCGGCCTGCGCCCCCCTGGAGAACGCGTGCGGCAGGTCGAACTTGCGCAGCGCGATCTCGATCTCCATGCCGGGATCGTCCCAGGCGCCCAGCACCTCGGCGACGCGGCCGATCGGCTGCGCGCGCTTGGAGGGCTGCGCCACCAGCTCCACGGTGACGACCTGCCCGGCCTTCGCCTTGCCGGCCTCGGCCGGCGGCACCAGGATGTGCTGCGCGAAGCGCTTGTCCTCCGGCGCCAGGTACAGCACGCCGTGCTCGGAATGCAGTCGGCCGACGATGCGCCGGTCGGCCCGCTCCAGCACCTCGACCAGGACGCCCACCGGCCGGCCGCGCGAGTCCGCGCCGCCGACGCGCACCGAAGCGCGGTCGCCGTGCATCGCCTGGCGCATCTCCTCCTGCGGCAGGAACACGTCGGGGCTGCCGTCGTCCGGCACCAGGAAGCCGAAGCCGTCGCGATGGCCCTCGATGCGGCCGGCGACGACGTCGATGCGCTTCGCCACCAGGTAGCTGCCGGCGCGGTTGCGCACCACCCGGCCGGCGCGCTCCAGCGCCTCCAGCGCGGCGCCGAATCCCGCCTTGTCGCGCGCGCCCTTCTCCAGTTCGCGCCGCGTCAGCGGCGCGCCGGCGCTCTCCAGGGTCTCGAGGATCCCGCTGCCGTGGTCCGCCTCCGGCGCGCCGGACCGGCGTCGCTGCGGCTGGGGCCGTGGATGCGTTCGCCTATTCTTTGACATGGTGCAGCAAGGCCCCTAAAATCCGCTCCCCCTGCCGAGGTGGCGGAATTGGTAGACGCACATGGTTCAGGTCCATGCGGTGGCAACACTGTGGGGGTTCGAGTCCCTTCCTCGGCACCAGCAGCAGCACAAGAAACTCAACGCGCCGCGCCCTGCAGCGGCGGCTGGTTCAGCACCAGCCAGTAGCGGCAGGCTTCCTTGATCGCGGCGATGTATTCCTCGAAGCCGACCGGCTTCACCAGATAGCTGTTGGCACCCAGCCGGTAGCTCTCCAGGATGTCGCGCTCCTCCCTCGAGGAGGTGAGCACCACCACGGGGATGCTGCGCGTGCGCTCGTCCTGCTTCACCCGCCGCAGCACTTCCAGCCCGTCCAGCCTGGGCAGCTTCAGGTCGAGCAGGATCATGCGCGGGGGCTTGGCCAGGCGCGCCGGCGTATCGCCTTCGGCGAACAGCATGCCGAGTGCCTTGACCCCGTCCTCGACGTGCAGGAAGCGCTCGCCGCGGACCGAGGCGCGCAGGGCGCGCAGCGTCAGCTCGGCGTCGTTGGGGTTGTCCTCGACGAGCAGGACGTCCACGTCAGTACCGTCCGCGGCCATGGGCGAAGTCTACGCCCGCGGCATGGCTCATGCCCCGAAGGGATGGCGCAGGACGATGGTCTCGTCCCGCTCCGGCCCGGTCGAGATCAGGTCGATGCTGACGCCGCACAGGGACTCGATCCGCGCCAGGTAGTCGCGCGCGGCCTTCGGCAGGCGCGCGTGCTCGCGGACTCCGACGGTGTTCTCCTGCCAGCCGGGCATTTCCTCGTAGACCGGCACGCAGCGCTCGATTTCCTCGGCGCCCACCGGCAGGATGTCGGAGAGCTGGCCGTCGACCTTGTAGCCGACGCAGATCTTCAGTGTCTCGGCGCCGTCCAGCACGTCCAGTTTCGTGATGCACAGGCCGGAGACCCCGTTCAGCTGCACCGAGCGCTTGAGCGCCGCGGCGTCGAACCAGCCGGTGCGGCGCGGCCGCCCGGTGGTGGCGCCGAACTCCTGGCCGCGCTGGCGCAGGCGCTCGCCGACGTCG
>JALHLN010000076.1 GCA_022844545.1 Burkholderiales bacterium
CTGCCGCGGGTTGCGCCGCGCCGGGTTGCGCCTGCGTCGCGGCGGGCGCCGCCTGCTGCTGCGCCGGCTTGGCCGGCGGCGTGTTGGTGATGCTGCGCTGTGCGCCCATGTTGCGGGCGCCGCCAAGGCGCTTGGCCTCGACCTCGTTGACGAAGAACGCCGTCCCCACCAGGGCGGCCACGAATCCGAACATGAACTTGCGCATGACGCTCTCTCCTGCCAGCTTGGACCAGAGATTCTATCCTACCGTAGTTTGACTCCGCGATGCACCGCGGCCACGCCGGCGGCAAGGTTGAAATACTCGACGTTCTCGAGTCCCGCGGCCCCGATCATGCGGCGCAGCGTCTCCTGGTCCGGGTGCAGGCGGATGGATTCGGCCAGGTAGCGGTACGCGGGCGCGTCCCCCGCCACCTTTTCCCCCAGCCAGGGCAGGACGTGGAAGGAGTACAGGTCGTAGGGCACCTCCAGCGCCGCGCAGACCCGCGAGAACTCCAGCACCACCAGGCGGCCGCCGGGCCGCAGCACGCGCGCCATCTCGGCGAGCGCGCGCTCCTTGTGCGTCATGTTGCGCAGGCCGAAGGCGACGCTGACGCAGTCGAAGCTCGCCTCCGGGAAGGGCAGGCGCTCGGCGTCGCACTGCACCGCCGGCAGCACCCGGCCCGAGTCCAGCAGCCGGTCGCGGCCGCGGGCCAGCATGCTGCCGTTGATGTCGCTCATCCAGACCTGCGCGCCGCGCGCGGCGAAGGCGCGCGCCAGGTCTCCGCTGCCCGAGGCGACGTCGAGCACGCGCTCGCCCGCGCGCACCCGCGCCACGGCCACAGCGAACGCCTTCCACGCGCGGTGCAGGCCCGCCGACATCAGGTCGTTCATCAGGTCGTAGCGCGCCGCGACGCGGTCGAAGACCTCGCCGACGCGCAGCGCCTTCTCGGCCTCGGGGACGCGCTGGAATCCGAAATCGGCCTCGGCCATGCCGCCGCCTGCTAGTCCCGGCTCGCGCCGGCCTTCTCGAGGCGCTCGAGGTACTCTGCCCACAGGCGTTCCTGGTTCTCGCCCAGGTGGTACAGGTATTCCCAGGAGTAGATGCCCGTGGCATGGCCATCGGAGAACGCGGGCTGCACCGCGTAGGACCCCACCGGGTCCAGCGACCGGATCTCCACCGCGCGCTTGCCCGTCTGCAGCACTTCCTGCCCCGGGCCGTGCCCGCGCACCTCGGCCGAGGGCGAATGCACGCGCAGGAACTCGTAGGGCAGCCGGAACGACTTGCCGTCGGAGAACGCGATCTCCATCAGGCGCGATTTCTGGTGCAGCCGGATCTCGGTCGGCGCCGGGCCCTCGCCGCTCATCGCGGGATCCTTGCGTTCATGGATTCGCACCCATGCTCAGGCGACCATCTCGTAGGCGACGCGCTCGTAGTCGCTGCCGCGCTCGAGGATCTCGGTGAGGCGGACCTTTACCGGGGACTCGACGAAGACCTCGACCACGCGCTTGGGCTTGAACCAGCCCGAGGGCAGCACTAGCGACGGCGGCGCGTTCAGCGCCGGGACCCCTGTGAGCGACAGCGCCGGCACGTACTTCGCGTCCTGGACGTTGAGGCCGGTGGGGCGCACCGCGGTCGCCGCCGGCAGGCCGGGCAGCAGGCGCAGCCCGCAGTACAGGTCGCCGGCGTCGTTCTGCATCAGCCAGCGCACCTGGCCGACGAAGAAGTTCTTCGAGTCGGCGGGCCGCACCCCCATCAACTGCCCGTTCAGGTAGCGCTTGCCGGGGTTGCCGGCGCGGCGGACCATCTTCAGTCCCTGGGCGCTCTCGTCCGCCAGTTCCCAGTGCTCGAGCAGGAAGCCGTGCACCACGCTGTAGTCGTCCTCGTCGCGCGTGCTGACGCGACCAAAGGTGGCGATCTGCTCGCGCTCCTGCTTGGTGAGCTCGCGCTGCTCGCCGGGCTGGCGGAACACCTTGCCCGAGATGTAGTAGTGGATCGCCGCCATGTCGTTGCAGGCCTGGGCGACGTCCGAGACGCGCTTTCTCTCGGTGCCGCGCGCGGCCCGAGCCTGGCACCACTGCCGGTAGAGGAACACCAGCAGCTGTTCGCACGAAGGCTGCACGCAGTCCTCGCCCAGCGCGAGCTTCGCCGGGGACTCGCCCTTGCGCAACAGCCCGATGCGGTTGCGCAGGCTCTTGGCCAGCCGCGCCACCTCGAGATAGCGTGGCGCCTTGGCCGTGGCGCCGCCGCGCTCCGGGCAGGCCGAGCCGGCCAGGTCCGCCACCAGCGGCGGGATATCGCCTTCCTCGGGCGCCTTGGCCACCACCTCCACCTTCTCCGCCCAGCGCTCCAGCAGGTAGGCGGCAAAGGTGAGCTGGCGCTGGCTCATCTCGTTGGGGTTGGCCATCCCCATCAGGACCGCGCGAAGGTAGGCGATGCGCGGCGAGGCATCCTGGACATCGCGGTTCAGGTAGTCCTTCACCACCGTATCGGCAACGTCCAGGCGCTCGGCCTCGGCGTAGACCTGGTGCAGCGCCCGCCAGTCGCGGGCGGCGACCTGGCGGTAAGCGCGGTAGTGGTGGAACATCTTCAGGCCGGAATAGGCGAGCAGGCGCTGGCAGATGAGAGCGGCCTGCCCGGCGACCGCGGCATCGCCCGCGGCGGCGGCCTCCAGGCAGCGCAGATACCCGATGCGCGTCTGCTCCCAGAGCGCCAGCGTGCCGTCGAAGGCCATGCTCTCGGCCTCGGCCATCGGCAGCGCGCGATTGGTGAAGCGCCGCGCCTGCTCGATCTGGACGAAGTTCACCGCCTCGCGCAGCGCCTCCATCGTCGCGAGGCGCGTCACCGCCTTGCAGTCGAAGGCGTTGAACTCCTCGATCTGCAGCAGCAACTCGTGCTGGGCGGCGGCGACGTTGGCGAGCGGGACGTGCTCGAGCCAGGCCTTGGCCGTGGCCGGGTCGGTGAACTCCGGCGCGGCGGAGGCAACCAGCTTGGGCAGGGCAAAATCGGTCATGGCCGTCCGGGACTCGGTTGGGGTTCCTCTGAGCGGAGACTTTACCCTACTGCAGGGGCGGCCCCGGCTCCTCGACGACCGCACGGGTGTCGCCGGAGCCGAACACGTCCCTGTAGCTCGCGTAGAAGCTGGCGTAGATCATGGGCATCAGGGCGAGCAGGAAGGCCGCGACGGCCGCCAACATCTGCCCCTGGTTCAGGCCCGGGGAGACCAGCTTCAGGACGCTCATGAACAGCACCGGGACCAGGAACAGGACTGCGGCCATCGCGATCCCGTAGCCGGCGAACGCGCGCCAGTTCAACAGGCAGGAGAAGTAGCTGAAGAAAAGGGCCTTCGCCACCCCGGTGTCGTGCCAGGCCACCAGCACCGGCGCAAACCAGAACAGCAGCACGACCTGCGCATAGGCAACCAGCATCACCGCCAGCACGGAAAGCGCCTGCGACGTCAACTCCGGATCCCGCGTCGTCATCCAGCGCTCGAGCGCGCCATCGTCGACTGCGCGGGTGCCCAGGAGCGCCAGCATCACCAGCGCCAGGTGCACCACGCCCAGGATCAGCTGCCGCTGGAGTCCGGCCCGGAAACCCGAGAACAGCTCGGTCGTGGAAGGCGGCTCGCCCGCCGCGCATTTGCGACCCACGGCCATGAATCCGACCGAGATCGCGGGAACGAGCACCACGACCACGGCCTGGAGGTACTGGAGCACCGAAGTTCCAAGAATCACCAGCCAGTAGCCGAGCATCATCGACAACCAGGTCACCGGCGCCACGCGGTACAGGCGCCAGCCCTCGCGCAGCCAGGCCGCGCCGCGCACGAAGGAGACGACGGCCGCCTTCACGACGCCTCCGGCGAGAGCCACGGCGGCGCCGCGGCGGCGGCGGCGCGCGACTCGACGATGGCGCGGAAATGCTCGGGGTCGTGCACCCGAACCAGCTCGCCCGAGCGCGGCAGGTGGAAGTCGTGCAGGCGCGAGATCCAGAAGCGCAGCGCGGCGGCGCGCAGGAGCATCGGCCAGGCGCCGGCTTCCGCCGGCGACAGGGGACGCTGGGCGTGGTAGGCACCCAGCAGCGCTCCTACCCGTGGCGCGTCGAGGCGCGGATCCGCCGCCGGATCGACGAGGCACCAGTCGTTGGCGCACACCGCGAGGTCGTACAGCAGGCAGTCGACGCCGGCGAAGTAGAAGTCGATCACGCCGCACAGGCGCGCGCCGCTGGCCTCGCCTTCGAACAGCGCGTTGTCGCGGAACAGGTCCGCGTGCACCGGCCCGCGCGGCAGGTCCGGGTAGCGGTGTCCGGCCTGCGCCGCCAGTTCGTCCTCGAGCAGGCGGCGCTGGCCGGCGTCGAGGAAAGGCTGCAGCTCGCGCGCGGCACCGCGCTGCCAGCGCGGGCCGCGCGGATTCTCCAGGTAGCCGGCGTAGGACTGCCCCGCGACGTGCATGCGCGCGAGCAGCGCGCCCAGCTCGGCGCACTCGGCCGTGCCGGTCCGTTCCAGCGACCTCCCGGGCAGGCGCGTGACCAGCGCGGCGGGCTTGCCGTTCAGTTCCGACAGGAACCGGTCGGCATGGTTGGCAACCGGCGCCGGGCAGGGCACGCCGTGGCGCGCCAGGTGCGCCATCAGGTCCAGGTAGAACGGGATCTCCGCCGCCGCCAGGCGCTCGAACAGCGTGAGCACGTAGCGGCCCTGGCCGGTGGTGACGAAGTAGTTGGTGTTCTCGATTCCGGACTCGATCGGCTCCAGCGCCGAGAGCGCGCCGACCGAGTAGCCCTTCAGCCAGGCGGCGAGCTGGCCCTCCGCAACAGGGGTATAGACCGACAAGTCAGTCGAAGGTCCTGATCGTCCACATCGGCACGCGAACCCCGTCGTCCAGGGAATCGCGCCGCATCCAGTTGCCGCTGCCGGTGGTGTCGACCAGGTAGTAGGGCACGCCGTGGCTGGGGGTGACCTTGAGCATGATGACGCGGCCGTTCTCGCGCATTTCCTCGACCCGGTCGCCCTCGGCGGGCGCGATGCGGATGCGCGGCTCGTCGGCGCCGGCGTCCCGGATCCCCGGGGGCGGCGGCGGTTCGGGCAGGGGTTCCAGCTTCGGGGGCTGCTGCGCGAACGCGGCCGCGGCAGCGCCAAGGAGCAGGGGGAACAGCAGGCGGCGCATGGCAAGGATTCTACCTCAGAGGTTGAGCAGGATCTCGCGCTCCGCGGCCGAGGGCTCGAAGCCGCGCTTCTCGTAGTAGGCGAAGATCGCCTCCACCACCTGGCGCGGCTCGTCGATCACCTGCAGCAGGCCGAGGTCCTCGGGGCTGATCATGCCCTCGCCCACCAGGCGTTCGCGGAACCAGTCCAGCAAGCCGCGCCAGAACGGCTCGTGCATCAAGATGATGGGCATGCGGCGGGTCTTGCCGGTCTGCACCAGCGTCAGCGCCTCGAACAGCTCGTCCAGCGTGCCGAAGCCCCCGGGCAGGACGACGTAGGCGGTGGCGAACTTGACGAACATCACCTTGCGCACGAAGAAGTGCCGGAAGCTGAGGCTGATGTCCTGGTACTCGTTCGGCACCTGCTCGTGCTGCAGCTGGATGTTCAGGCCCACCGCCGGCGAGCGGCCGTGGAAGGCGCCCTTGTTGGCCGCCTTCATGACGCCGGGGCCGCCGCCGGAGATGACCGCGAAGCCGGCGTCCGAGAGCAGGCGCGAGGTTTCCTCGGCGAGCGCGAAGGTGCGCGAGTTCTCCGCCGCGCGCGCGCTGCCGAACACCGACACCGCGGGGCGGATGCCCGCCAGGCGCTCGGTGGGCTCGACGAACTCTGCCATAATGCCGAACACCCGCCAGGCCTCCCGCGCGGAGGCGCCCGCGACAGCGGCACCCGGAAGCTTCTCTTCTTTTTTCATCGTCTCGGAAGGATGTCGGAAACCGGCACGGAAAAGACTCTCCTGCTCGTCGACGGCTCTTCGTACCTCTACCGGGCCTTCCACGCGCTGCCGGAGTTGAAGAACCCTCGCGGGGAGCCGACCGGCGCCGTGTACGGCGTGGTCGCCATGCTACGGCGGCTGGCCGCCGACTACAAGGCGGATGCGCGCGCCTGCGTGTTCGACGCCCGCGGCAAGACCTTCCGCGAGGATGAGTACCCGCAATACAAGGCCAACCGCCCCTCGATGCCCGATGACCTCGCGGCGCAGATCGAGCCCATCAAGGAAGTGGTGGCGGCGCTCGGCTGGCCGGTGCTGGCGGTCGAGGGGGTCGAGGCCGACGACGTCATCGCCACGCTCGCCCGGCAGGCGAGGGCGCAGGGCTGGCGCTGCGTCATCTCCACCGGCGACAAGGACCTGGCGCAGCTGGTGGACGCCGGCGTGACGCTCGTCAACACCATGTCCAACGAGACGCTCGACCCGCCGCGAGTGCTCGCCAAGTTCGGCGTGCCGCCGGAGCGCATCGTGGACTACCTCGCGCTCACCGGCGACGCGGTGGACAACGTGCCCGGGGTCGAGAAGGTCGGGCCGAAGACGGCGGCGAAATGGATCGCGGAATACGGCTCGCTCGACGGCGTGATCGCGGCCGCGGCGGGCATCGGCGGCGTGGTCGGCGAGAACCTGAGGAAGGCGCTCGACTGGCTTCCCAGGGGCCGCAGCCTGCTGACGGTGAAGAGCGACGTGGTCCTGCCCTTCAGCATCGCCGAGCTCGCCACCCACGCCGGCGACGAGGGCAAGTTGCGCGAGCTGTTCGCGCGCTTCGGCTTCAAGAGCTGGCTGCGCGAGCTGGAGGGCGAGGCGCCGGAGAAGCCGCGCACGCGGACCTTCTCGCCCGCCCCCGCCAGCCCCGGCGATGCCGCCGCGCCGCCGGCCGAGGCGCCGCGCCGTCGCTACGCCACGGTGTTGGGCGACGAAGGCCTCGCGGCGCTGGCGAAGGCGCTCGAGGGCGCCGGCCTGGTCGGTTTCGACACCGAGACCACGGGCCTGGACCCGATGGCCGCGCGCCTCGTGGGCATGTCCTTCGCCTTCGGCGACACCGCCTGGTACCTGCCGCTGGAGCACGCCTATCCCGATGCGCCGGCGCAGGTCGGCACCGAAGCGGCGCTGGCGCGCCTGAAGCCCTGGCTGGAGAGCGACCGGCGCCGGAAGGTCGGGCAGAACCTGAAGTACGACGCGCACGTGCTCGCCAACCACGGCGTGCGCCTGGGCGGCATCGCGCACGACACCCTGCTCGAGTCCTACGTGCTGGAAGTGCACGAGCGCCACGACATGGATTCGCTGGCCCAGAGGCACCTGGGCTGGAAGACCATCACCTACGACGAGGTCACCGGCAAGGGCGCGGCGCGCATCCCGTTCTCCTCGGTGGAGGTCGGCCGCGCCACCGAGTACGCCGCCGAGGATGCCGACTGCGCGCTCGCGCTGCACGAGCGCATGGGGCCCCGGATCGAGGCCGACCCGAAGCTGGCGCGGGTCTACGGCGAGATCGAGCTGCCGGTGATGCCGGTGCTGCTGACGATGGAGAGGAACGGCGTGCTGCTCGATGCCGCGCGCCTGGAGCGCCAGAGCCACGAGCTGGGCAAGACCATGCTGGAGCTGGAGCAGAAGGCCTATGCCGCGGCCGGGCAGCCCTTCAACCTCAACTCGCCCAAGCAGATCCAGGAGATCCTGTTCGAGCGCCTCGGGCTGCCGGTGAAGAAGAAGACGCCCTCGGGCCAGCCCTCCACCGACGAGGACGTGCTGACCGAACTCGCCCTGGACTACCCGCTGCCCAAGCTGCTGCTCGAGTACCGCGGCGTGGCCAAGCTCAAGTCCACCTACACCGACAAGCTGCCGCGCATGGTCAACCCGCAGACCGGGCGCGTGCATACCACCTACTCGCAGGCAGTGGCGGTGACCGGGCGCCTCGCCTCGAACGACCCCAACCTGCAGAACATCCCGATCCGCACCGCCGAGGGCCGCCGTATCCGGGAGGCCTTCGTCGCGCCGCCGGGGACGAAGCTCGTTTCGGCCGACTATTCGCAGGTCGAGCTGCGCATCATGGCGCACCTCTCGGGCGACGCCGGCCTCAAGCACGCCTTCGAGCGCGGCCACGACGTACATCGCGCCACCGCCGCCGAGGTGTTCGGCCTGCCGCTGGAGAAAGTGACGGCCGACGAGCGCAGGGCGGCGAAGTCCATCAACTTCGGCCTCATCTACGGCATGTCCGCCTTCGGCCTGGCGCAGAACCTCGGCATCGAGCGCGCCACGGCGCAGGCCTACATCGATTCCTATTTCGCGCGCTATCCGGGCGTCAAGCGCTACATGGACGAGACGCGCGAGAAAGCGCGCACGGACGGCTTCGTCGAAACCGTGTTCGGCCGCCGCCTGTGGCTGCCGGAGATGAAGTCGGGCAGCCCGCAGCGGCGCCAGGCCGCCGAGCGCGCGGCGATCAACGCGCCGATGCAGGGCACCGCGGCCGACCTGATCAAGCTGGCGATGATCCAGGTGCAGGCCTGGCTGGAGAAGGAAAAGCTGCGCAGCCTGCTCATCATGCAGGTGCACGACGAGTTGGTGCTGGAGGTGCCGGAGGCGGAGCTGAAGGTCGTTCAGGAGAGGGTGCGCGACCTGATGCAGGGGGTCGGCAAGCTTGATGTCGCGCTGGTGGTGGACGTGGGCGCCGGGGAGAACTGGGACCAGGCGCATTAGCGGGGCTTCTGGCACCCCTTTATGTAACCGATCGGTTACATTTTGGGCCCCTCCCGGGCCCGCTACCTCAACGCCCCGAACACCTTGCGGATGATGGCGCTGCCCGCCTTCACCGGATCCTGGCGGATCTTCTTCTCCTCCTCCGCCACCATCAGGAACAGCCCGTCCAGCGCCTTCTGCGTGACGTAGTTGTCCAGGTTGGCGTGCTCCTTGCTGACCAGGCCGAACCGGGCGCCTTTCTCGGCGTACTCGTTGTACTTCTCCGCGAGCTTCACTTTCTTCGTCGCGTTCTGCACGATCGGCAGGAAGCGCGCGCGCAGCGGGTCGGAGGTGGTGCGCTTGAAGTACTCGGTGCCAGCGGTGTCGCCGCCGGTGAGGATGCCCTTGGCGTCCTGCACCGACATCTTCTTCACCGCATCCACCAGCAGCTTCTGCGCTTCGGGCACCGCCGCCTCGGCGGCGCGGTTCATGGTCAGGACCAGTTCGTCGGCGTACTTGCCCATGCCCACGCCGCGCATCAGCTTCTCGTAGCGCTTGAGCGAATCCGGCAACGGAATTTTCACCCTGTCGTTGCCGAAGAAGCCGTCGGCCTTGCCGAGCACGGAGACCGCGGCCACGGCGCCCCTCTCCAGCGCCGCGCGCAGGCCGGAGGTGGCGTCCTTGTTGGTGATGTTGTCCAGTTGCGCCGCGACCGGAAAGGCGAACGTGGCGATCAGCAGTGCGAACAGGGCTCTCATGGGGGTTTTCCTCTGGCGATCAGCCCACGCCGGCGGCGTGGGCCTGCTGGTCGGCGTGGTAGGACGAGCGCACCAGAGGCCCGATGGCGGCATGGCGGAAGCCCATCGCGGTCGCCTCGCGTTCGAACATCGCGAAGGTGTCCGGATGCACGTAGCGCTCCACCGGCAGGTGGTGCGCCGACGGGGCGAGGTACTGGCCGATGGTGAGCATCTCGACGCCGTGCGCGCGCAGGTCGCGCATCACGGCGAGGATCTCCTCGTCGGTTTCGCCCAGGCCCACCATCAGCCCGGACTTGGTGGGCACCTGGGGGAAGCGGGCCTTGAACTGCTGCAGCAGCGCGAGCGAATGCGCGTAGTCGCCCCCGGGTCGCGCGGCGCGGTACAGGCGCGGCACGGTTTCCAGGTTGTGGTTCATGACGTCGGGCGGCGCCGCCGCGAGGACCTCCAGCGCCCGCTCCAGCCGGCCGCGGAAATCCGGCACCAGGACCTCCAGCGTCGTGCGCGGCGAGCGCTCGCGCACCGCGCGGATGCAGTCCACGAAATGCTGCGCGCCGCCGTCCTTCAGGTCGTCGCGGTCCACGCTGGTGACCACGACATAGGTCAATCCCAGGCGCGCGATGGAGTCGGCGAGGTGCGCGGGTTCCTCCGCGTCCGGCGGCAGCGGCCGGCCGTGCGCGACGTCGCAGAACGGGCAGCGCCGGGTGCAGATGTCCCCGAGGATCATGAAGGTCGCGGTGCCCTTGCCGAAGCACTCGCCGATGTTCGGGCAGGAGGCTTCCTCGCAGACAGTGTGCAGCTTTTGCTCGCGCAGGATGCGCTTCACGTCGTGGAAGCGCGAGCCGGCGCCCGGCGCGCGCACCCGGATCCAGTCCGGCCGCGCGAGCTTTTCCTTCGGCACGATCTTGATGGGGATGCGGGAAGTCTTCTTCTCGCCCTTTTCCTTGACGCCGGCTTCACGCATGGTCGAGGGTCCTCGCAAGGATTGCAGCGAGCCTGGTCCCCAACTCGTCCGGACTGCCGGGGATGCCGATGTCCTTCGTCTGCGTCACCTTCAGTCCCGGATAGCCGCAGGGATCGATGGCGGCGAAAGGCGCGAGGTCCATGTCCACGTTGAGGGACAAGCCGTGGAACGCGTAGCCGCGCGTGACGCGGATGCCGAGCGCCGCGATCTTGGCGCCCTCGACGTACACGCCGGGGGCGCCTGGGCGAACCTCGCCTCGGCCTTCGAGCAGCTCGAGCACCGAGCGCTCCAGCAGGCGCACGAACTCGCGCACCTTGATGCCGCGCCGCGCGAGGTCCACCAGGGTGTAGAGCACCACCTGCCCGGGGCCGTGGTAGGTGATCTCGCCGCCGCGCTCCACCTGCACCACCGGGATGTCGCTGGCGAGGCGGGGCCCGTGCGCCGGGTCCGCCGCCAGGCCCAGCGTATAGACCGGCGGATGCTCCACCAGCCAGAGTTCGTCCGGCGTCGCGACGTCGCGGCGCGCGGTGAACCCGCGCATCGCCTCGAGCACCGGCAGGTACTCGGACCGGCCCAGCCGCTTCACGAGGCTCCCGAGGCCCGTACGCTCCGCCACCACCATCACAGCACCATCACCACGGCCGGGTGGTCGCAAAGGTCGCGGTAAAGCGCGTCCAGCTGCTCGCGCGAGGTGGCGTTGATGGTCACGGTAAGGCTGAGGTAGGTGCCCTGGCGGCTGGGCCGCGTCTCGACCGTGGCCGGCTCGAAATCCGGCGCGTGCGCGCGCACGATCCCGAGCACGCCCTGCGCGAACCCGCTTTCCTTGCGCCCGAGGATCTTGATCGGGAACGCGGTGGGAAAGGCGAGGATCGAGCTGGCTTCAGGCAGCTTGCCGTTCCTTTCCGGCACGCATCACTCGCTGCTTGAAGTCCTGGTACAGGGCGTGCATCTTGCGGAACACCGGCCCCGGCCGGCCCCCGCCCACGGGCTTGCCGTCCAGCGTCACCACCGCGAGCACTTCCTTGGACGAGGAGGTGACCCAGAGCTCGTCGGCGGAGAACACCTCGTCCCGGGAGACGTCGCGGTACTCGAATGGCAGCGCCGCGGCCTGCGCCAGCTCGAAGATCACGTCGTAGGTGATGCCGGGCAGGATCAGGTTCGATTTCGGCGGCGACAGGATCACGCCACCCTTCACCACGAACACGTTCGAGGCCGAGGCCTCGGTGAGCTTGCCGTCGCGGAACAGGACCGTCTCGGTGGCGCCGGCATCTGCCGACACCTGGCGCAGCAGGCAGTTGCCGATGAGGGAAATGGACTTGATGTCGCAGTGCAGCCAGCGGTCATCCGCCGCGCTCACCGCCGCGGCGCCGCGCTCGACGAGTTCCTTCGGCGGCGTGACCAGCGGGTTGGACATGACGAACACCGTCGGCACCGCGTCCTTCGGGAACGCATGGTCGCGCTTCGCGACGCCGCGCGTGACCTGGAAATACACGCCCTGGTCCTCGAACGGCTGCTTCGCCACCAGTTGCAGAATGATGTCGCGCCACTCGGCACGGGTGTACGGATTGCGGATGCGCACCAGCTCGAGGCTGCGCTCCAGCCGCGCCAGGTGCTCGTCGAGCCGGAACGGCACCCTGGAGTACACCGGCACCAGCTCGTAGACGCCGTCGCCGAAGATGAAGCCGCGGTCGAGGACCGGCACCTTCGCCTCCTCGATGGGCATGAACTTTCCGTTCAGGAAAACCATTCTCGCTCCTTCTACTTCACCCACAGCCTGAGTGTATCCCAGGCCCGTCCGAGGAGGCCCGCCGCGGGCACCGCCTGCAGCGCCTGGACCGGGTACTCGCCGATCGCCTTTCCCTCCACCGTGACGCGCACCACCCCCACCCGCTGGCCCTCGGCGATGGGAGCGAGCAGCGGCGACTGGGCGAGCAGTTCGGCCTTGAGCTTGTCGGCCTGTCCCTTGGGGACGGTGACCACCAGGTCGGAGCGGAACCCCGCCTTGAGCTTGTCGGTGGCGCCCTTCCAGACCTCGATCTCCTTCACCGCCTGGTTGGCGCCGTAGAGCCGCACCGCGTCGAAGGCCTGGAAGCCCCAGTTGAGCAGCTTCTGCGATTCCTGCGCGCGCGCCGCCTCGGAGGTCGAGCCCAGCAGCACCGCCAGCACGCGGCGCGGGCCGCGCTTGGAGGTCGAGATCAGGCAGTAGCCCGCCGCCTCGGTATAGCCGGTCTTGACCCCGTCCACCGTGGGGTCGAGCCACAGCAGGCGGTTGCGGTTGGGCTGGGTGATGTTGTTGTAGCGGAATTCCTTCTGCGAGTAGTAGGTGGCGTACTCGGCCGGGAAATCGCGGATCAGCGCCGCGGCGAGCAGGTAAAGGTCGCGCGCGGTGGAGTAGTGCTGCGGGTCGGGCAGGCCCGAGGCGTTCATGAACTTCGTGCCCTTGAGCCCGAGGCGCTCGGCCTCCCGGTTCATGCGCTGCGCGAACGCCTCCTCGGTCCCGGCGATGAGCTCGGCGAGCGCGATGCAGGCGTCGTTGCCCGACTGCACCACCATGCCGCGGATGAGTTCGTCCACGCTCACCGGCCGGCGCGGCTCGATGAACATGCGCGAGCCCGGGGCGCGGCGCGCCGTTTCCGACACCTTCACCGGCTGCTCGAGCGCGATCTTCTTGTCCTTGAGCGCGCCGAACACCACATACGCCGTCATCAGCTTGGTGAGCGAGGCCGGTTCCATGCGCTCGTCGGGCTTCTCCGCCGTGAGCAGCTGGCCGCTGCTGAGATCGGCGACGATCCAGGCGCGGCCGACCACGGCGGGGGGCTGCGGCGCCTGCGCCTGGGCCAGGATGGGGAGCAGAAGCAGCGCCGCTGCGAGGCGGAAAAGCATCATGGAATGCGCCGGACCGCGCGCGGACAAGGGGCGCGCATTATAGCCGCTAGCGGTACACGAACAGCGGCCTGACCGACAGTTCGGCCCCGATGCGCTCGGCCAGCGGGCGCGCCTCGTCCTGCGTGCGGAACGGCCCCAGCTGCAGGCGGAAGAGCCCCGCGGCGGCAACGACGTGGATCGGATCCGACAGCCACGCGAGTTCCCGGTAGATGCGGGCGCGGAAGTTGTCCGCGCTCTCGCGCGCCGAGAACGCGCCCAGCTGGAGGAACACGCCGCCGGCGTCCGCAGCGACGGGTGCCGCAGCCGGCGCGGGCACCGCGGCAACTGCGGCCCCGGGTGGCACGTGCTCGATCTCCACCACCGCGCTGCCCGCCTCGATGTAGCCCAGCTTCCAGGCCGCGGTGTAGGACAGGTCGATGACGCGGTCGGCGTGGAACGGGCCGCGGTCGTTCACCCGCACCACCACGCTCCTGCGGTTGGCGACGTTGGTGACGCGCACGTAGCTCGGGATGGGCAGCAGCGGGTGCGCGGCGGTCATGCCGTACATGTCGTAGGGCTCGCCGCTGGAGGTGTTCTGGCCGTGGTAGCGCCGCCCGTACCAGCTGGCGATGCCCTTCTGGCGGAAGCCCTGCGCGCTCGCGATCGGCGCGTAGTCGCGGCCGAACACCTGGTAGGGCCGGTTGGC
>JALHLN010000077.1 GCA_022844545.1 Burkholderiales bacterium
CAGTCGCGGGCGGTGGCGGTGGGGCAGCCACGACGGCAGGCTTTGGTGCAGGCGGTGGCGGAGGCGGTGCGACGGCGGGTGGCGCGGGCGGCGGAGGCGGCGGCGCCACGACAACCGGCGCGGGCGGCGGCGGAGGCGGTGCCGCAACGACAGCCGGCTTTGGCGCTGGCGTGGGTGCGGACGGAATCGGCACCGCCACCACTTCAGGCTTCGGCGCCAGCGGCGGGGGAACGGTCGCCACGGCGGGCTTGGGCGGCTCGGGCTTGGCGGGCGGAGGAGAAACGGTGATCGCTGGCGCCGGCTGGCCTTCGATGGTGATGTCGGCCTTGGCGGGATCGGCGGGCCTGGCGTCGTCCGGCATGCGCACGGTGGCGGGCGCGGCCGCCGGCGGCGGGTCCGGCGCCCGGTTGCGCGAGCGCACCGAGGGCGAGCGGAACGCGTGGGCCACCTCGGCGAAGGCCAGCAGCGCAACCAGCGCGAGTGTGAGGCGGTTGGTCCGAAAAAGCCGTTGCATGAGGTGCTTACGATAGCAGAACGGCGCCCGGCTTTCCCGCTTGATGCGGCGCAGCTTGACCGTTGCGGACGAATTACTTTAGGTTTCATCTATTCAAGCCTGTACTGACTGGATCCCGCCGCGATGCTGCACGCCGACGCCCCCGCCCCGCCCGCCGACCGCGAGACCATCGCCCGCTCCGACGACCACCGCGCGCTGCGCATCTGGCTGCGCATGCTCACCTGCACCCACCTGATCGAGCAGCGCGTGCGCTCGCGGCTGCGCGACCGCTTCGGCACCACGCTGCCGCGCTTCGACCTCATGGCGCAGCTGGAGCGCCACCCCGGCGGCCTGAAGATGAACGCGCTGTCGCGCCTGATGATGGTCACCGGCGGCAACATCACCTCGATCGTGGACCAGCTGGTGAAGGAGGGGCTGGTCGAGCGCCTGGCCGAGCCCGCCGATCGGCGCGCCTACCGCATCCGGCTGACGCGCGCCGGGGAGCGCGCCTTCGCCGAGATGGCGCGCGAGCACGAGCAATGGGTGGTCGAGCTACTCGGGGGACTGGCGCGGCGAGAGCACGACGAGCTGCTGCGGCTGCTGGCCAAGTTGAAGGCGCACGCGATGGAGACCGAATCATGATCCAGGCGAAGCATTTCCTGTGGCGGCTGGAGGGCGGCGTCGGCGTCATCACGCTCAACCGCCCGGAGCGCAAGAACCCGTTGACCTTCGAGTCCTACGCCGAACTGCGCGACCTGTTCCTGCGCCTGCCGCGCGAAAAGGAAGTCAAGGCCGTGGTGGTCGCCGGCGCGGGGGGCAATTTCTGCTCAGGCGGCGACGTGCACGAGATCATCGGTCCGCTGACGAAGATGGCGATGCCGGAACTGCTCGCCTTCACGCGCATGACCGGCGACCTGGTCAAGGCCATGCGCCACTGCCCCCAGCCGGTGATCGCGGCGGTGGACGGCGTCTGCGCCGGCGCCGGCGCCATCATCGCCATGGCAGCGGACCTGCGCTACGGTGCGCCGGAGGCGAAGGTGGCGTTCCTCTTCACGCGCGTCGGCCTCGCCGGCTGCGACATGGGCGCCTGCACCATCCTGCCGCGCATCATCGGCCAGGGCCGCGCCTCCGACCTGCTCTACAGCGGCCGCTCGATGGGCGCGGAAGAGGGACTGGCGTGGGGCTTCTTCAACCGCCTGGCCGCGCCGCCGCTGCCGGTGGCGATGGAGATGGCGCAATCTCTAGCCGCCGGACCGACCTTCGCCCACGCCATGACCAAGAAGATGCTGCACCAGGAATGGAACGTCGGCGTGGACGAGGCGATCGAGATGGAAGCGCAGGCGCAGGCGATCTGCATGCAGACGAAGGACTTCACGCGGGCGTTCGAGGCATTCGCCGCAAAACAGAAGCCGGTTTTCAAGGGCGACTGATCCCGTGGACCGCTTCTCGCACTACGACTGGCCTTTCTTCGATCGACCTCACGCAGCCTTATCGCGTGAGGTCGAAACCTGGGCGCTCGCCAACCTGGGGCATGCCCATGGCAATGACGCCGATGCGATCTGCAGGAAGGTCGTGAAGGATCTCGGCAAGGACGGGTGGTTGAAATACGCGGTGGCGGCGGAGCCCGATGTCAGGACGATCGCCCTCATCCGCGAAATCCTCGCCTACCACGCCGGCCTCGCCGACTTCGCCTTCGTGATGCAAGGTCTCGGGAGCGGGCCGATCGTGTTGGCCGGCACCGAGGCGCAGAAGAAGGCCTGGCTGCCGCGCGTGGCCGCCGGCGAAGCCATCGCGGCCTTCGCCCTGTCCGAGCCGGACGCGGGTTCGGATGTGGCAGCGATAACGTCGACGGCGAAGCGCGCCGGGGATGCCTGGCGCGTAGACGGCGTCAAGACCTGGATTTCCAACGGCGGCATCGCCGATTTCTACGTCGTGTTCGCGAAGGCCGAAGAGGGGATTTCCGCCTTCATCGTCGAGGCGAAGGACGTGGACGCCTCGGAGCGCATCGACATCATCGCGCCGCATCCGATGGCGACGGTGAAGCTGCGGGGCGCGAAGGCGGAGCTGGTGGGCGAGGCCGGGCAGGGCTTCAAGCTGGCGATGCGCAACCTGGACGTGTTCCGCACCACGGTCGCCGGCGCCGCGCTCGGCTTCGCGCGCCGCGCGCTGACCGAGGCGCTCGGGCGCGCGAAGGACCGCAAGATGTTCGGCGCGCGCCTCGCCGACCTGCAGATGACGCAGGCAAAGCTGGCCGACATGGCAACCGGCATCGAGGCCGCGGCGCTGCTCACCTACCGCTCGGCCTGGGTGCGCGACGTGAAGAAGCAGCGCGTCACAAGGGAGGCGGCGATGGCCAAGATGCAGGCCACGGAGACCGCCCAGGCGGTTATCGACGCCGCGGTGCAGATCCTGGGCGGCCTGGGCGTGAAGAGCGGCCATCCGGTCGAGCGGCTGTATCGCGAGGTGCGGGCGCTGCGCATCTACGAGGGCGCCACCGAGGTGCAGAAAGTGATCATCGCAAGGGAGCTGCTGAGATGAAGACCGCTCACGTCGATACCTTTGCCCGCGACAACCTGCCGCCGCGCGGGCAGTGGCCCGAGTTCCGCTTCGACCTGCCGGAGCTGCAGTACCCGGGTCGGATGAACTGCGCCGCGGTGCTGCTGGACGACCAGGTCCGCGCCGGCCACGGCGATCGCATCGCCATCCGCGCGCCGGACGGCGAGTGCACCTACGCGCAGCTGCAGGCGCAAGCCAACCGCATGGCGAACCTGCTGGTGCAGGAGATGGGCCTCAAGCCCGGCAACCGCGTCCTCCTGCGCGGGCCGAACAACCCGATGATGGCCGCGGCCTGGCTGGCGGTGTTCAAGGCGGGCGGCATCTGCGTCGGCACCATGCCGCTGCTGCGCGCCAAGGAACTCACGGAGATCGTGAACAAGGCGCAGATCACGCACGCGCTGTGCGACCGGCGCCTCGACGCCGAGCTGGAGCTGGCGCGCCCCGGCTGCCCGACGCTGAAGCAGGTGCGCTACTGGTACGACGACGCCACCGACGCGCGCATCGCCGCGCAGCCGGACGCATTCGACACGGTCGACACCGCCGCCGACGATGTCGCGCTGATCGCCTTCACCTCGGGCACCACCGGCAAGCCCAAGGGCACGGTGCATTTCCACCGCGACGTGGTGGCGATGTGCGACTGCTTCCCGCGCTCCTGCCTCAAGCCCGGGAAGGACGATATCTTCATCGGCTCGCCGCCGCTCGCCTTCACCTTCGGCCTGGGCGGCCTCCTGTGCTTCCCGCTGCGCTTTGGCGCCAGCACCGCGTTGGTGGAGCGGTTCACGCCGGAGTCGATGCTGGAGGCGATCCAGAAGTTCCGCGCCACCATCCTGTTCACCGCGCCGACCATGTACCGCGCGCTCGCCGCAATCTGGAACAACTACGACCTGTCGTCACTCAGGAAATGCGTCTCGGCCGGCGAGGCGCTGCCCGACGCGACGCGCCAGCTGTTCCGCCTGGCAAGCGGCATCGAGATCATCGACGGCATCGGCGCCACCGAGATGATCCACATCTTCATCTCGCACACGCCGGAGACGGTGCGGCGCGGCGCCACCGGCCGCGCCATCCCGGGCTACCAGGCGACGGTGCTGGATGAGCACGCAAAGCCCTGCGCCCCCGGCGTTGTCGGCCGCCTCGCCGTGAAAGGGCCCACCGGCTGCCGCTACCTCGCCGACGAGCGCCAGAGGAACTACGTCCAGGACGGCTGGAACATCACTGGCGACGCCTACCTCATGGACGAGGACGGCTACTTCTTCTACCAGGCCCGCACCGACGACATGATCATCTCCGCGGGCTACAACATCGCCGGTCCCGAGGTCGAGGGCGCGCTGCTCGCGCACCCGGCGGTCGCCGAGTGCGGCGTGGTCGGCGTCCCCGACGAGGAACGCGGCATGGTGGTGAAGGCCTATGTGGTGCTGAAGTCGGGCGTGCCGGGCGAGGCCATGGCGAAGGCGCTCCAGGAGCATGTCAAGCGCAGCATCGCCCCCTACAAGTACCCGCGCCAGATCGAGTTCGTGGCCGCGCTGCCGCGCACCGAGACCGGAAAGCTGCAGCGCTACAAGCTGAGAACGACGTCATAGGCGGTTCTTTATGAGTTCAGCAAAGACCTACATCGAGACTCTTCGAAAGGAGATCGAAGAATCTGCACGAACACGGCTCGGGAAAGATTCCGTGAACATGCTGAACACCGTCAGCGAGAGCGTGTTCTCCCGCAGTGCTCACTTCATACTTGAACTGCTGCAAAACGCCGAAGACTCTGGCCCGAAGGTCAGCTCCGCAAGTGGGAGTATCGAGTTCCGTATTTCATCAGAGCGAATCCGGATAACTCACAATGGCCTGCCGTTTCAGGAGCAGAACGTCGATGCGATTTGTGGAGTTCGCTCAACAAAGAAGCCAGAACAAGGATCACTTGGGTTCTTAGGAATTGGGTTCAAGTCCGTGTTCAAGATAACGGACTGTCCTCATATTCATTCCGGCGCGTTTCACTTCAAGTTCGACAAAGCCGGTCACGCTGATGCCGCGAGCGTGCCCTGGCAGATCATGCCGATTTGGATAGATGGCGCCGACCACGATGTAAATTCGACACACACAACCTTTGACCTACCATTCCGCTCCCCTACCTTCTTCGAGCAGACTCGAGAGGAACTCAAGAAGCTAGACGTTCATGTCTTTCTGTTTCTGAAGTGGCTGCGAAAAGTCGTCGTCATAGATGAACTCACTGGTGAGCAGATCGCAATCGAGAACTACGGCGAGCAAGACGGGATTATTACCTTCAGGAAAGCTCAGCAAGAGAAGCGCTTTGTCGCAATTCATCGCCCTGTACGAGTACCAGCCGTGGTGGCGAGTGACCCAAGCTTGACTTTCTACAAGCGGCAGAACGTTACGCAGCGTGAAGTCGTGATTGCCTTCGAGGTCAATGAATCTGGAGACTTGACACCTGTAGATGACGCGAGTGCCCTAGGCTCGGTTTCATCTTTTCTACCTTTGATCGAAGAGCGAAGCGGCGCGAAGTTCTTGATCCAAGCAGATTTCTTGGTCCAGCCCGGGCGCGAAGCGATTCAGTACGAACTAGCCTGGAATCGATGGCTTGTTGACGAAGCTGTAGAGGCAGCGAAGGAGGCAATTGCCAAGTTTAAGGCGCACCCGAGATGGTGGAAACAGTTCCTGCCCCTGTTTAGCTTTACGTCTCATGTGGGTCAACCCGCGTTCGACAAACTTTTTGGCCCTAGGCTAAGCGTTCCGCTTCTGCGGTTCTTGGTAGATTCTGAAGTAATACCAACTGCCTCCCACGGATTCGTGCGGCCTGCGGTTGCGATCCATGTTGAAGGGTCATTAAAGAGTTTGCTTTCCGATGGTGACCTTCCGCTGCTTTTCCCTGGTCGAACGGATTTGCGGATGGTTGATCCTTCGGTAAACATCGATTCATTTCCGGCCGAACTGAAATCCGCCATTCGTCGCGTTGAGTATGGCCCGGTCGCGCGATCACAGGCAGTCCTAAAGACCCGATTGGGGCAGCCAGAATGGTTCGCGATGCTTTTCCAAGGGATGGCCGAATCTCGACGCGATTTCAGAGTCGTTCAACGACAAGGTAGACGCGGTCGTATTGAATGGGTTGAGGATCCGATCTATGTTCTCACTGATAGAAACGAACTTACTACGGCAAAGGACGCCTATCTACGTGGCGTTCCTTCCGAGATTCTCGAACTTCGAGCGACCTATCCGGCAGTTGACGCATTGATGCGCACTTATAAGCTTCTGCATTCTTCCTTGGAGTCAGACGATTTGAACTCGTTCTTCAAGGAGCGCACGCATGTTCAGGCAATTGACTACGATAAAGTCTGCCGTGAAGTGTTCCTTCCAAAGGTTAAGGCAACGGCGCAGCCACCGTTAGATCAAGAGCTGATTGCTTACACACGATTGCTTCAGAAGGGACCGGGAGTACACGAGGTTATTTGGGTCTTGACTGTACGAGGTGCTAAGAGACCCTCCGATCAAGTCTTCATGGGGGTCGACTACTCCCCTGCCGAGAACTGGCAGACGAACGCCGAATATGTGCCCGAGCTCGATTTTCTTGATCCGGTCTACTTGGACGGAGTTCCAGTTGATGAACGCGGGCGATGGAAAGAGTTCTTGAAGAAGGTCGGCCTCAAGGAGCGAGGAGAGAATAATCACGTAGAGCGATTTGCGATGAGTTTTGTTGAGGATAAGCTCGCCAGTGAACTAACCGACTTCATTGCGACGGATAGGGTGAGAGTTGGCTACGACCGAGAGGCAACGCGTAGAGATACAGGTGCCCTCGTGAGGATTGAGATCAAAGGTCAGAAGAAGGAAGGCCCGGTCCGCCTCGACGGCAACGAACCTCAAGCCGCTAGATCTGCGCAAAGCGCAGGCGAGCCATTCTGGGTGTGCATCGTTGCGGGAGTTCCCGAAGTGCCTCAACTTTGGGTAGTGGAAGAGCCGCTAAAGGCGGGTTCATTCGATGTGCTAACCATCGACGTAACGCAGTGGCGAAATTACGGTCGCCGTGTTTAGGGCGAACATGAACGAACAAGATCAAAGGGGGGCTAGATAAACATGACCATCCTGCAACCGCCCGGCTGGGCGCGCCCGAAGGGCTTCTCCAACGGCATCGCGGTCAAGGGCGGCACCACCGTCTACATCGCCGGCCAGATCGGCTGGACCGGCGAGGGCGCCTGGGAGGCGATGGACTTCGGGGGCCAGTTCCGCCAGACGCTGAAGAACACGCTGGCGGTGCTGGCTGAGGCGGGCGGAAGGCCGGAGCACATCGTGCGCATGACCTGGTACGTGGTGGACAAGCAGGAGTACCTGGCGGCGATCAAGGAAGTCGGCGCCGCCTACCGCGAGCTGATCGGCAGGCACTACCCGGCCATGGCCGTGGTGCAGGTCGGCGCGCTGGTCGAGGACCTCGCCCGCCTCGAGATCGAGACCACGGCGGTCGTCCCAGAAGGAAACCCGTCGTGAAAGTCACCGTCATCGGCGGCGGTCCCGGCGGCCTTTACTTCGCCCTGCTCGCGCAGAAAGCCTGGCCGCGCTGGGAGATCACGGTCTACGAGCGCAACCGCCCCGACGACACCTTCGGCTTCGGCGTGGTGTTCTCCGACCAGACGCTGGACACCTTCAAGGCGTTCGACGCGCCTTCCTACGAGATGATCCGGCGCCGCTTCGCGTACTGGGGCGACGTCGACGTGGTCTACAAGGGCCGCACCATGCGCTCCGGCGGCAACGGCTTCTGCGGCTGCTCGCGCGTGGCGCTGCTGCACATCCTGCACGACCGCTGCCGCGAGCTGGGCGTGAAGCTGCGCTTCGGGCAGGAGGTCGAGGGCCTGGAGGCCTTCCCCGATTCCGACCTGATCGTGGTCGCCGACGGCATCAACTCCCGGATCCGCGAGCAGCATCGCGAGCACTTCAGGCCCGGCGTGGACCTGCGGCCGAACAAGTTCGTCTGGCTGGGTTCGACGCGCCCGCTGGACGCGTTCAAGTACTTCTTCCGCCAGGCGCAGCAGGGCATCATCCTCGCCCACGCCTACCAGTACGAGCCGGGACGCAGCACCTGGATCTTCGAGACCGACGAGGCGACCTGGAGGAATTTCGGCTTCGACGCGCAGGACGAGGCGGCGATGATGGAGACGCTGCAGGGCGTGTTCGCCGAGGAGCTGGACGGCCACCCGCTGATACCGAACCGCTCCCTGTGGCGCAACTTCCCGAACATCGTCAACCAGACCTGGGTGAAAGACAACGCGGTCCTGGTGGGCGACGCCAAGGCCACGGCGCATTTCTCCATCGGCTCGGGCACCAAGCTGGCCATGGAAGATGCGATCGCCCTGTTCATGGCGTTGCGCAAGGACGGCGAGGTCGCGAAGGCCCTGAAGGTCTACGACACCGCGCGCCGCGAAGAGGTCGAGAAGACCCAGCATGCCGCCAACGTGTCGCTCGCCTGGTTCGAGCACATGAAGCGCTACTGGGACATGGACCCGCTGCAGTTCGCCTTCGGCGTCATGTCGCGCTCCAAGCAGATCACGTGGGAGAACCTGGAACTGCGCGATCCCGCCTTCGTGCGCGAGGTGCAGCAGTGGTACGCCGCGGGCGTGCGCGCGCAGGGATTCGAGGTGGACGCGGAGAACCCGCCGGCGCCGATGTTCACGCCATTGCGGCTGCGCGACCTGGTGCTCGAGAACCGGGTGGTGGTCTCGCCCATGGACCAGTACTGCGCGGTGGAGGGCGTGCCGACCGACTGGCACCTGGTTCACCTGGGCTCGCGCGCCATCGGCGGCGCCGGGCTGGTGTGCGTCGAGATGACCTGCGTCTCGCCCGAGGCGCGCATCACGCCGGGTTGCACCGGGCTGTGGAACGAGGCGCAGCGCGACGCGTTCCGGCGGATCGTGGACTTCTGCCACGCCAATTCGAGGGCCAAGCTGTGCCTGCAGCTGGGCCACGCCGGGCGCAAGGGCTCCACGCAGCTGGGTTGGGAGCGCATGGACCATCCGCTGGAGCGGGGCAACTGGCCGCTCCTGTCCGCCTCGCCGATCCCCTACCTGGAGGGCGAATCGCAGGTGCCGCGCGCGATGACGCGCGCGGACATGGACAAGGTGACGGCCGACTTCGTGCGTTCGGCCCGCTTCGCCGACGCAGCCGGTTTCGACATGCTGGAGCTGCACATGGCGCACGGCTACCTGCTCGCGAGTTTCATCTCGCCGCTGACCAACCAGCGCGGCGACCAGTACGGCGGCGCGATCGCGAATCGCGCGCGCTTCCCGCTGGAGGTGTTCCGCGCGGTCCGCGAGGCCTGGCCAGCCGGCAAGCCGATGTCGGCGCGGATCTCCGCCACCGACTGGGCGCCGGGCGGGCTGGATGGCGACGACCTGGTCGCGTTCACGCGCCTGCTGAAGGAGGCCGGCTGCGACCTTATCGACTGCTCAACGGGGCAGACGGTGCCGCAGCAAAAGCCCGTCTACGGCCGCATGTACCAGGCGTCCTACGCGGACTGGGTGCGCAATGAAGTGGGCATCGCGGCCATGACCGTGGGCGCCATCACCACCGCCGACCAGGTGAACACGCTGCTCGCCTCGGGCAAGGCCGACCTGGTGGCGCTCGCGCGCCCGCACCTCGCCAATCCGTACTTCACGCTGCAGGCTTCGGCCTGGTACCAGCATGCGCCACAACACTGGCCGCCGCAGTACCTCGCGGGACGCGACCAGGCATTCCGCCTCGCGGAGCGGGAACGGCAGGAGCTGAAGGACTTGCGCCTGAAGGCGCGGCCGGCGAGCCACCAGATCAAGGACCCGCCGCCGGTGATGCCTCCGGCCTACCGGGCAGCGGGCTCGAAGCTGTAGCCCTTGTCTCGCATGCAGCTGTCCACCAGCTGCTGCTCCCGCATGCGGCTCTCGGTGGTCCGGTCCGGCGACTCGAGGTTGCCGAAGCGCCGGTCCAGGGCGACCGGCGGCGCCGGGGGGCTGGTGCGCGACACCTTGTCGTAGGCGAGTGCCTGGCAGTCGCCCAGGTCGCGCTTCACGGCCTCCGCGTCCGAACCCGGCTTGTGCCAGCCGCCGGCGCCCCCACAGGCGGCGAGGCCCAGGAGCATCAGCAGGACGGCGGCAGGAGCGGGGTGCACGGTCTTTCGCAGATTCTAACCCCCGCCTTCCCGGGACCTTGGGTTAGCATTTCGCGCTCATGCACCAGCACATCGGCAAGTACGAGGTCCAGAAGCTGCTCGGCAAGGGCGCGACCGGTTCGGTCTACCTCGCCTCGGACCCGTTCGGCCAGCGCGAAGTGGCGATCAAGGTTCTGGACCAGATGCCCAACGACCCGGAAGAGGCGCGCCGGCAGCTGAAATTCTTCCAGAACGAGGCTTCGCTGGCCGGCAAGCTGCGCCATCCGCACATCGTCAGCATCTACGACGCCGGGATCGACAAGAAGGACGGCAAGGACCTGCGCTACCTGGTGATGGAGCTGGTGGAGGGCACCTCGCTGCAGCCGCACTGCGAGCCCGGCAAGCTGCTGCCGGTGTCGCGCGCGGTGCAGATCGCCTACAAGTGCTGCAAGGCGCTCGACTACGCCAACGGCGTCGGCGTGGTGCACCGGGACATCAAGCCGGCCAACATCATGGTGCGGCCGGATTTCGACATCAAGGTGGCGGACTTCGGCGCCGCGCAGCTCGCGCGCTCGGACACCACGCAGGTCGCGGGCGTGGGCTCGCCCGCCTACATGTCGCCGGAGCAGATCCGCGGCGGCGAGGAAATCGACTTCCGCTCCGACATGTTCTCGCTGGGCGGGGTGCTGTACCACGCCCTCACCGGCGCGCGTCCCTTCGGCGGCAGCACCGCGTTCGGGCTGATGGAAGAGATCCTGTCCAAGGACCCGGAGGCGCCGTCGGCTGTCCGGCGCGACGTGCCCGCGGCGCTGGACGAGGTCCTGCTGCGCGCCCTGGGCAAGTCGCGCGACGAGCGCTACGCCAGCTGGGAAGATTTCGCCCGGGCGCTGGAACCGATGCTGTCCGAGGAGGACGCCACCATCTCCAGCCTGTCGGACGTGGAGGAGTTCAACGCCATGCGGCGCCTCGCGTTCTTCAAGCGCTTCTCCGACACCGAACTGTGGGAGGTTGTGCGCGCCTGCCGCTGCCGCAAGGTGCACGCCGGCGCCGAGCTGATCCGCGAGGGCGAGCCCGACGACCACATCTACGTGCTGGCGGCCGGGATGCTGAAGGTGACCCAGCGGGGAAAGCTGCTCAACGCGGTGAGCCCGGGCGAATGCGTCGGCGAGATGGTCTACGCCCGGCGCAGCTCCGCGCCGCGCAGCGCGACCGTCACCGCGATGGAGATGAGCTGGGTGCTGGACCTGCGCGTCGCGGACATCGAGGGCTTTAGCGAATCCTGCCGCGCGCGCTTCTCCGAGGCCTTCCTGGCGGTGATGGCGGAGCGCCTGTCCATGATGGGCGGTCGCCTGCTCGCCCTGATGCACGAGCAGAAGGTTGGCCTGGTCTAGCTTGCCGCACGCCCGACTGCGCCTGCTGCTGCTGTCCAATTCGCGCAACCCGGGCGGCGGCTGGCTCGATCATGCCGAGGGCGAGATCCGCGATTTTCTTGGGGAAGCCGGCGTGACGCCGCGCTCGCCGCTGCTGTTCTTCCCGTTCGCCGCCGTGACGATGTCCTTCGACGCCTACACCGCGATGGCCCGCAAGCGCTTCGCGAAGATGGGCTACGAACTGGTGGGCGCACACCGGGCGAAGCCGGGCGCCGCGCGCGCGGCCGGCGGCTTCGTCGCGGGCGGGGGCAACACCTTCCGCCTGCTGCACGAGATGCAACGCCGCGGCTGGCTGGCGCGCGTCGGGGACGAGGCGAGGAAGGGAAAGCCCTATATCGGCTGGAGCGCGGGCTCGAACCTTGCCTGCCCGACCATCCGCACCACCAACGACATGCCCGTCATCGAGCCGGCGTCGCTCGCGGCCATGGGTCTGCTCGGCTTCCAGCTCAACCCGCACTACACCGAGCGCACGCTTGCCCGGCACGGCGGCGAGTCGCGCGACCAGCGCATCGCGGAGTTCCACGTCCTCAATCCGCGCGTGCCGGTGCTCGGCCTGCGCGAAGGCAGCCTGTTGCGGGTGGAGGGCGGGAAGCTCGAGTTGCGCCTGGGGCCCGGCGCGCGCCTGTTCCGCGCCGGCAGGAAGCCCCGCGACCTCAAGCCCGGCGCCAGCCTCGGCCGCTTTGACCCGCGCAAGGGGGCGCGCCGGTGAGGCGCGTCGCGTTCGCCCTCCTGCTCGCCGCCGCGGCGCCCGCGCTGGCGCTCCAGGCCCTGGGCGTGAAGCTGGGGGCGGATGAAGGCGAAGTCCGCAAGGCGCTCCCCAATGCCTATTGCAAGGCGCTGGAATGGAAATCCGACGCGGCGGACCGGCGCTGCGACGAGGCGCGCGCCCAGTTCGCCGGCATGCGGACGCGGATCACGGTCTACCTCAAGGCCGGCGTGGTCCAGGCCATGGACCTGCGCATCGATGCGCGGGACCTGGAGGCGTTGAAACGGTACCTGCGCCGGGTCTACGGCGCGCCGAGAACCGAGGGGACCGAGGTCATCCCGCGCGGCGAGAAGGGCGAGCGCCGGGTCTACAAGATGCGCTGGGAGAGCGGCGCGGAACGCGCCGCTCTCACGGTGCAGGAGAACAGCCAGCGCGCCGAACTGTCTATCTGGCGCGGGAACTTCGACAGCGAGATCTACCGGGTGAAGTAGGGGCGCAGTCGCCGCCCATGCGCAACGCCGGTGCTACCGCGGATACGAGCCGTTGTTGACGTCGAGCGTGGTGCCGTTCACGTACTCCGGGCAGGCGGTGCCCAGCCAGACGATGGCGGCGGCCACTTCCTCGGGCTGGCAGACGCGGCCGGAATAGACCGACTTCATCACGCCGTCCTTGCGCGAGGCCGGCAACTGGTCGTACATCGCGGTCTGCGTCGGGCCCGGCGCCACCGCGTTGACCAGCACGCCGTGGGGCCCGAGCTCCTTCGCCCAGGACTTGGTGAGGTTGAGGATCCCCGCCTTGGTGATGCCGTACCAGAGGTCGGGGTGCCCGGTGAAGGCCGCCACCGAGCCGACGTTGACGATGCGCCCCGACCGTCGCCGCCTCATCTGCGGCGCAAGCGCCGCGATCAGCGCGGCGGGCGCCTCCAGGTTGACCGCGAGAATCTCCCGTCGGTGCGCCTCCGGAATCGCGTCATAGGGCTCGCAATAGAGCACGCCGGCGTTGTTCACCAGGGTGTGGATCTCGCCCTGGTTCTCCAGGATCTCCGGGATGCGTGCCAGCTCGCGCAGGTCGAATTCGATGCGGTCCGCTTCCTCCAGGTCGAACGAGGCGAAGTCCTTGTCCAGCGCGAGCACGCGCCAGCCGGCCTTGACGAAGCCGCGTGCGGTGGCAAGCCCGATGCCGCGGCCGGCGCCGGTGATGAGGGCGGTTTGCATGGCCCGATTGTACGGGGCGGCAACGCGATAGAATTCTCGCCCAGATGCATTTCGACGCACTCATCGTCGGCGCGGGCTTCGCCGGGCTCTACCAGCTCCTGTGCCTGCGCGACCGCCTGAGCCTGAAGGCGCAGGTCATGGAGGCCGGCGGCGATCTGGGCGGCACCTGGTACTGGAACCGCTATCCCGGCGCGCGCTGCGACTCGGAGAGCCACGCCTACCGCTACTTCTTCTCGCGCGAACTCGCCAAGGAGTGGGAATCCACCGAGCGCTACCCGGGTCCGGCCGAGATCCGCGCCTACCT
>JALHLN010000078.1 GCA_022844545.1 Burkholderiales bacterium
GCCGCCCCACGCCCGTTGCCGCGGCAAAGCCGCCCGTCGCGCAGGCGGCGAAGCCCGCAGCCACGCCGCCGGCAGGCCGCTATGTGGTCCGGCGTGGCGACACGCTATACAGCATCGCGCTGGAGCACGGCGTGGATTTTCGCGACGTGGCGAAATGGAACGACCTCGACGATCCGGCGAAGATCCGCGTCGGCCAGTCGCTGCAGGTGAGCGCACCGGATGGGGCGCAGGCGGGTGCGCAGGTCGGCGCCGTGCGCGAGCCCGGCGCGCCCGAGTCGCGGCCGCTCGAATCGAGACCGCTCGGCCAGGCCCCGGCGTCAGATGGCGCCACAAAGACTTCGCCGAAAGCGCTGCGCCTGCCGTACTCCGAGCAGAACGTCGCGCTGCTCTCGCGCGGCGAGGCTCCGGCCCAGGCTGCGGCAAAGCCCGCGCCCCAGGCGGCTGCGCCGGCGACCAAGCCAGAGCCGCCGAAGCCGGCGCCCGAGCGCATTGCCGACGGAATCGACTTCATCTGGCCGGCGAAGGGCACGGTCCTCGCGGGTTTCTCCGAGCCGCGCGTGAAGGGCATCGACATCGGCGGCCGTATCGGCGACCCGGTGGTCGCGGCTGCCGCGGGCAAGGTGATCTATGTCGGCGCGGGCATCCCGGGGCTGGGCAAGTTCGTTGTCATCAAGCACAACGACGAACTCTCCACGGTTTACGCTCACGCGAAGGAAGTCCTCGTGAAGATGGACCAGTCGGTGACCCGCGGCCAGCGCATCGCGGAACTGGGCGACAGCGACGCCGATCGCCCGAAGCTGCACTTCCAGGTGCGGCGGCTTGGCAAGCCGCTCGATCCGATGGGTTACCTGCCGCCGGGCTAGCAGGGCGCTAGCGCCGCTGGCGCAGCTCCTGTGCCAGGTCGTGCACCGCCGCAGCGTAGAAGCTGGAGCGGTTGTACCTGGTCAGAACGTAGAAATTGCGCATCCCCAGCCGGTACTCTGTAGACGCATCGGGTGTCGGCAGGTCGATCAGCGCCACCGCGGTATCCAGCGGCAGGCTGCTGCGCGTCTCCACGCCGTGTTCGCGCAGCGAGGCGAGCGTGAACCTGCCGGGCTCGATGCCCGCCTCCAGCATCGCGCGGTGCGCGTCGCCCGCGACGTGGGCCGGCAACTGCACCGGCTCGCCGCGACGCCAGCCATGCTCCTTGAGGAAATTGGCCACGCTGCCCACCGAGTCGGCGGCGCTTGCGCGCAGGTCGACGGTCCCGTCGCCGTCGAAATCCACTGCGAAGCGCCGGTAGCTGCCTGGCATGAACTGCGGGATGCCGATCGCGCCGGCGTACGAGCCCTTGACGCTGAACACGTCCAGGCCGGCGTCGCGCGTGAACAGGAGGTACTGCTCCAGCTCGGAGCGGAAGTAGGCGGCGCGCGGCGGGTAATGGAACGCCAGCGTTGCGAGTGCGTCGATGACGCGGAAGCTGCCCGCGTTGCGGCCATACAGGGTCTCGACGCCGATGATGGCGACGATGATCTCCTCGGGCACGCCGTGCGCCTCCGCAGCGCGCGCGAGTACCGCCTCGTGGCGGCGCCAGAATGCCAGTCCTTCGCCGATGCGGGTCTCGTTGACGAAGCGCCCGCGGTAGGCGCGCCAGGAGCGCTGCCGCGGGTCCTTGGGCGGGGTGATCGCCTTCAGCACGGATTCCATGCGTCGCGCGCGCGCGAACAGGAACTGCAGCTCGCTCTCCACGAAGGCATGGCGCTCGGCCATGTCCCGGATGAACGCGCGGACGTCCGGGCGTTGCGTGAAGGCGTCCTGCGCTTGCGCGGGAAAGCACGCGGCGCAGGCCAGCAGCAGGGCGAACGCGATGGATTTCACGCCGGGCGAAACTCGCTCACGCGGCGGCGCAGTTCCGCGACTTTCTCCGCCGGGGCGTCGCCGCCGTAGCGCAGAGCAATGTAGAGCGCGGCGATGCGCTGTATGGCTTGCGCCATGGCGGGGAGCTGCGCGGCGGCACGCTCGGAGAAGTCGCGCGGGCCCTCGTGCGGCGCACGCGCCACGCCGCGCTTGCCCAGCTTGCGGCAGAACGCAAGCCAGGCGCGGCTCACCGGGTCGGCACGCGCGTGCCCGCGCAGCGACCAGGCCACCAGTACCACGACCAGCGCGCCCAGCACCGTCATCAAGGCGGCGGCGAGGCCGCGCCAGTCGACGTCTTCCATCCCGATCAAGGACATCAGCTCGCGCTGGCGATCCGGGTTGTAGCCCAGCACCCAGACGTTCCACTGGTGCGCGAGCGCCTCCCATTGGTTGCGTACCGAGCGCAGCCACTGCAGTTCCGGCCGCATCAGGAAGGGCAGTTCCTGGGCTGTGGGCACAGAGCGGGCGAGGCCTGCTTCCAGGCGCCCCGGCGCGGCCAGAGCGGTGGGATCGACGCGGATCCAGCCCCGGTCCACCAAATACACCTCGGCCCAGGCGTGCGCGTCCGACTGGCGCACCGTGACCTTGCCGTCCACCGGGTTCAGGTCGCCGCCCTGGTAGCCGGTGACCACGCGCGCCGGCACGCCCGCGGCGCGCATCAGGAACACCAGCGCGGAGGAAAAGTGCTCGCAGAACCCCGCCTTGGTCCGGAACAGGAACTCGTCCACCGAGTCCTGGCCGAGCAGCGGCGGCTCCAGCGTGTAGACCAATTGCGAGCGGCGGAAGAACTCCGCAGCGCGCTGCAGCACCGCGGCATCGCCGGGCGATTCGCGCCGCCAGGACTCGGCCAGCGCCACTGCCTTGGGATTGAACCCAGCCGGAAGGCGCAGCGCGCGGCGCAGTTGCCAGGGCTCGACGGCCGGATCCGGCGGCAGATCGGTGTGCGACACCATGTCGTAGCGCATTCGCGCCCGGATCGGCGCGAGCGACACGATCTGGCCGTCGTCCAGCAGGCGCGCGCGTTCCGGCACCATGCCGGCAGTCTCGATCGCGAACAGCCAGTTGCGGTTGTGCGGCTCCAGCGTCACCGAGTAGGCATACCGGCCGGCGTCGACCGCGCCCGATTGCGGTCGCGGCGGCGGGGCTTGCGCGAAACCGGGCGACCCCACTCGCCAGGTGCGGCCGTCGAAATCCCAAAGCACCGGCCCGCGCCAGTAGAGCGAGCGCCGCGGGGGCATCTCGTCCTCGAACTCGACGCGGAAGGCGATTGCGTCGGACAGGGTGAGCTGCGAAAGGTTGCCGGGGGACATCGTGTCCGAAAGCCCGCTCATCGCGGTATACGCGTCCTGCGGCAGTCCCCACAGCGGTCCCTGCACGCGCGGGAAAAGCACGAACAGGATCAGCGCGGCGGGAATCGCCTGTGCGAGCAGCAGGCCGGCGGTGCGCAGGTTCGCGCGCAGATCGCGCCGTGGCGCGCTGAACCCGACCAGCGACGCGGTGGTGAGGGCAAGCGCCGCGCACATCGCCAGCGCCGTCGGGATGGACTGCGAATAGAGGAAATTCGTGATCACCAGGAACCACGCCAGGAACACCACCGCGGTGCCGTCCCGCTGGCTGCGCAACTCCAGCAACTTCAGGCCGGAGAACAGCACCAGCAGCACGATGCCCGGGGTGCGGCCGAAGAGGGCGCGATACTCCATCCAGACCCCGGCCATGGCGGCCAGAGCGATTGCGAGGAGCAACCAGCGCGAGGGCAGGATGTCCGGATGGCGCAACGCGAGGCAGCGCCAGGCATAGAGGAGCACGGTGAGCAGCGTCAGCCACCACGGGGCGCGCAGCGCGTGAGGCGCCACTACCAGCGCGAGCGCGATCAGGAGGCCGGCGAGGTCTTGGGCGCCGATCGGGCGCAGTTCCGGGGCAAATGGATGCGCCACCGCGGCGGCGGCCGGCGCGCTCATCCGCGTACCTCCTGCAGGCCGTACAACGCCAGCGCCTGAAGGCAGGCAGCGCGGTGCTGCGTGCCGCGGTCGGGCGCGATCTCCACGCCCGGCAGCCGCAGGCCGTAGCGCAGGCCGTCTCGCTCGGCGGCGATGACCCAGCCGGCGAGGCGCGAAAGGCGCTCCTCGGTACCGGCGCCGTGCGGCAGCTGCGCCCATTCGAGCATGAGCTCGGCGGCGGCCTCGCCGGAGAACTGCTTGGTCAGCATGTCGCCGCTGCGCGCGGCTGCTTTCCAGGCGACGTGGCGCGGCGAATCCGTGAGCTGGTAGGCGCGCAGGCCGGAGTAGTCGTCGTTTCCCGGGGCCTGAGCGAGCGCGGCGCCTGCGCGGGGGTCCGGACTGCGCGGAGGCAGGGGGCTGCGCACCGGGCGCGGATAGACCAGGCAGCGCGCGTCGGGCTCGACGTAGCTCCACGCCCGGAACAGGCCGAGAGGAAAGCGCGTCTCCAGCATCATCCGGCCGTAGGGCAGCCAGCCACGCTGCACCGCAGGGACCGCCAGCACCGCTTCCGCGGTCTCGCGCGTGCCCAGTTCGACCACCTGCTGCGCGCCCGAGGCGACGTGGCGCGCAAGGATCTGAGGCCGGTCGAAGGGGGCCTGGCTGGAGAGCAACAGGCGCAGCGGCGCCTGTTCGCCGGCAAACACCGGCTCGACACGGCCGGCGCTGACCGCGAGCTGCGCGAGGTTGCGCGCGGTGTGCACCATTCCAGCGATGCCAAGGCCGCCCAGCAGGAAGGTGAGCGCGAAGCCAAGCGACATGGCGTAGTTGATCGAGCCCATTAGGAGGATGGCGAGAGTGCCGCCGAACAGCAGCCCAAGCCGGGTGGGCACGATGTACACGCGCCGGTGCCCGAGGATCACCGCGCCGCGCTCGGGCGCGGCGTAGCCATAGAACCAGCTGCGCCACGCGCCGCGCTCAGCTCGTGGGGCCATCGTAGCTCCAGCGCCCCTTCCAGTGCGCGTGCACCAGGGTCGGGTACTCGGCGCGGCCGAGGCTGCCGTTGTAGCGCCCGAGGGCGCGGAAGTAGTCCCCGTTCTCGATGTCCAGGTAGTGGCGCAGGATCAGGCAGCCGTAGCGCAGGTTGGTGCGCAGGCTGAACAGGTTGTGGCCGGGCTGGCCGATCTCCTTCACCCAGAACGGCATCACCTGCATGTAGCCGCGCGCGCCGGCGCTGGAGACCGCGTACTTGCGGAAGCCGGACTCGACCTCGATCAGGCCGAGAACCAACTGCGGATCGAGCCGTGCGCGCAGGGCCTCGTGGTGCACGGTCTTCAGGAACTCGAAGCGCTGCTTGCGGTCCGGCATGCGCCGCTGCAGGCGCTTGGACATCTCATAGACCCACTTCTGGGCATTGCCAGGGTCGGTGAAATTGAGGAACGGCACGGCGCGATCGGCCAGCTGGGCCTGCATCGAGGCGCGCGCACTTTCGCTCAGCTTCTCGTAGACCTGGTTGCCGCCGAGCGCGTGCGGCGGCGCGAGAAGGGCGGAAAGCGCCAGCAGCGCGAGCAGGCGGCGCATCACGCGCCCAGCTTCTCCTGCAGGAAGCGCAGTGCGCCGGCGAGCGGTGCGTTGGCCGCTGCCTCGTCGCGCCGACCCTTGTACTCGATGGTGCCGGCGGCGATGCCGCGCTCCGAGACCACCACGCGGTGCGGCACGCCGATCAGCTCCATGTCGGCGAACAGCACGCCGGCGCGCTCATCGCGGTCCTCCAGCAGGACGTCGATACCCGCGGCGGCAAGCTCCGCGTAGAGCCGGTCCGCGGCCTCGCGCACCGTCGCGCTCTTGCGGTAGCCGATCGGCACCAACGCGACCTCGAAAGGCGCCATGGCGCGCGGAAAGGCGATGCCGCTCTCGTCGTGGTTCTGCTCGATGGCGGCGGCGACGATGCGCGTCACGCCGATGCCGTAGCAGCCCATTTCCATCGGCTGCGCCACGCCCTTCTCGTCCAGGTAGGTCGCCTTGAGCGCCTCGGAGTACTTGGTGCGCAGCTGGAAGATGTGGCCGACCTCGATGCCGCGCTGGATTTGAATTGCGCCCTTGCCGTCCGGGCTGGCATCGCCCTCGATGACGTTGCGGATGTCGGCTACCACCGCGGGCTCGAGTAGGTCGCGGCCCCAGTTGACGCCGGTGAGGTGGAAGCCGGCCTCGTTGGCGCCGCAGACGAAGTCGCCCATGGCCGCGACCGTGCGATCGGCGATCACCAGCGCGTCCTTCACCCCGACCGGGCCGATGTAGCCGGGCTGGCAGCCGGCGTGGCGGGCGATCTCGGCTTCGCTGGCGAAGCGGAACGGCGCCAGGCCGGCGACCTTGCCGGCCTTGATCTCGTTCAGGTTGTGGTCCCCGCGCAGCAGCAGCATGGCAAAGCGCTCTCCGCTCATGACGGCAATCGCTTTGACCGTGCGCTGGAGCGGAAGTTTGAGCAGGGCGGCCACGTCCTCGCAGGTTGTCTTGCCCGGGGTGGCCGCCTTCGCCATCGGCGCCCCGGGCGCCGGGCGCGGGGCGGGCGGGGCGACGGCCTCGGCGAGCTCGATGTTGGCGGCGAAATCCGACTCCGGACACCAGGCGATGGCGTCCTCTCCCGAGTCGGCGAGGACGTGGAACTCGTGCGAGCCGGTGCCGCCGATCGCGCCCGGGTCCGCGGCCACGGCGCGGAACTTCAGCCCGAGCCGCTCGAAGATGCGGCTGTAGGTGTCGTGCATGACTCGGTACTCGCGCACCAGGTCGTCGTAGCCGGCATGGAAGGAGTAGCCGTCTTTCATCACGAACTCGCGCGCCCGCATGACGCCGAAGCGCGGCCGGATCTCGTCGCGGAACTTCGTGTGCATCTGGTAGAAATGCGCCGGCAGCTGGCGGTAGCTGCGGATCTCGCGCCGAGCGATGTCGGTGATCACCTCCTCGTGCGTCGGGCCGAACAGGAAGTCGCGCTGGTGACGGTCCTTGATCCTGAGCATCTGCGGGCCAAAGGCGTCCCAGCGGCCGCTCTCCATCCAGAGTTCCGAGGGGATGACGCAGGGCATCTGCAGCTCGAGCGCCCCGGCGCGGTTCATCTCCTCGCGCACCACCGCTTCGACCTTGCGCAGCACGCGCAGGCCCAGGGGCATCCAGGTGTACAGGCCCGAGCCCAGGCGCCGGATCAGCCCGGCGCGCAGCATCAGCTTGTGGCTGGCGAGTTCGGCCTCGGCGGGGGATTCCTTGACGGTGCTGAGAAAGTATTTGGAGGAACGCATGTCCTGGAGTCCGCGCGACGTTGTCTTTGGCGGATGGCTGTGGAAAAATGCGAGAGGATTCTAGCTTAGGTAATGGTGCCATGCTCGACAGGGACGGCTACCGACCGAATGTAGGCGTGATACTCGCCAACCCGCGCAACGACGTGTTCTGGGGCAAGCGGGTCAACCAGCACGCCTGGCAGTTCCCGCAGGGCGGCATCAAGGCGGGCGAATCCCCCGAGCAGGCGATGTTCCGCGAGCTCGAAGAGGAGACCGGCCTCAAGGCGGACCACGTCCGCATCCTCGGCCGCACCCGCCACTGGCTTCGCTACGAGGTTCCGGAGCGCTGGATGCGCCGCGACTGGCGCGGCGCCTACCGAGGCCAGAAGCAGATCTGGTACCTGCTGCGGCTCACTGGGCGCGACAGCGACGTCAAGCTGCGAGCCAGCGGCCACCCCGAATTCGACGCCTGGCGCTGGCAGGACTACTGGATACCGCTCGAGACCGTGATCGAGTTCAAGCGCGAGGTCTACCGCCAGGCGCTCACCGAGCTGCACCGCTACCTGAACGCGGATCGCCGGCTGCGGGCGCTGCGCGCGGGTTCCGCAGGATAGAATCGCGGCACTGGACGCGGTCCGCCGCCATAGGCAACCCCTATCGCGTCCATCGCAACAATCGATTTGCCGCGGTCCGCGACGCGCCTTAGCGTCGGGCCTGCAGCCATTTTCCGCAAAAACAGGAGGCAGACATGCAACTCAAGGGAACCAAGACCCACGACAATCTGAAGGCCGCGTTCGCCGGCGAATCGCAGGCCAACCGCCGCTACCTCTACTTCGCTGCCAAGGCGGACGTGGAAGGCCAGAACGACGTCGCCGCGCTGTTCCGCTCCACCGCGGAAGGCGAGACCGGCCATGCCCACGGCCACCTGGAATACCTGGAGCAGGTCGGCGACCCGGCCACCGACAAGCCGATCGGCCGCTCGCGCCTGAACCTGGCGGCTGCGGTCGCGGGCGAGACCCACGAATACACCGACATGTACCCGGGCATGGCCAAGGCGGCCCGCGCCGAGGGCTTCACCGAGATCGCGGACTGGTTCGAGACCTTGGCCAAGGCGGAGCGTTCGCACGCCAACCGCTTCCAGAAGGCCCTGGACGCGCTGCAGGACTGACAGGACTCATGCCGCAGATCTCGCGCGAGAGCCTGCTCTCGCTGGAGAGTTACGCTCGGGAGCGGAACGCCTTCCGTTCCCGGGTGATCGCGCACAAGAACACGCGCAGCGTGCTGCTCGGCGAGCACGTGCAGCTGCTGTTCGAGGACGAGCTCACCATCCGCTACCAGGTGCAGGAGATGCTGCGCATCGAGCGCATTTTCGAGGACGAGGGCATTCAGGGCGAGTTGGACGTCTACAACCCGATGATCCCGGACGGCGGCAATTGGAAGGCGACCATGCTGATCGAGTATGAGGACGCGGAGGAGCGGCGCGTCCGCCTTGCCGAACTGGGTGGCATCGAGGATCGCGTCTGGGTCCAGGTCCAGGGCGGCGCCAGGGTGGCGGCGATCGCCGACGAGGATCTCGACCGCGAGGAAGGCGACAAGACCTCGGCGGTGCATTTCCTGCGCTTCGAGGTTCCCGAGGCGGACCGCCGCGCGCTCAAGGCGGGCGCCTCCCTGACGATCGGCGTCGACCACCCCAGGTACGGTGCCAGCGTTGTTGTACCGCCTGCAGTGCGCGATTCGCTGGCGGCGGACCTCGCCTGAGGCGGTGAAGCGGGGCCTCGCCGGATTCGCGGCCGCGGCCCTCGCGCTGTCGGCCTGCCCGGGGTTGCACGCGCAGTCCTCGCCGTTCAAGTCCGACTGGGAGATGGAGCAGGAGAAGCTCATCGTCAGGGAAGGCGAGGTCAAGCTGCCGCCGCGCTTCCGGGACGAGAACCTGCTGGAATTCGAGATCGGCCGCTCGGTCAGCTTCCGGTTCTTCATCGACACGGCCTCGCTCGAGGTCGGTGCGGACGAGGTGGTGCGCTACACGCTGGTGGCGCGCAGCCCGCAGGGCGTCGAGAACGTCAGCTACGAGGGCATCCACTGCAGGACCGGCCGGACCAGGGCCTATGCCGTCGGCCAGCCAGGCGGCGGCTGGCGCGCGGTGAAGCAGGAGTGGGTGGACGTGCAGAAGCTCTGGACGCGGGTCCTGCGCATGGAGTACTTCTGCCCCAAGCACCGCGTCATCTACAGCGCCGCCGAGGGCGTGGATGCGCTGCAGCGCGGCGGCCATCCCGACCGGGGTCCCTAGCTAGAGCAGGACCAGGTTATCCCTGTGGATGAGTTCGGGCTCGTCCACGTATCCCAGGATGGATTCGATCTCGCCCGAGGGGCGCCCCATGATCAGGCGCGTCTCGGCCGCCGAGTAATTGGCCAGCCCGCGCGCGACCTCGCGGCCCGAAGGGTCCACACAGGCGACCACGGCGCCGCGATCGAACTCGCCCGACACTTCGCGAACCCCGATCGGCAGCAGGCTCTTGCCGCCGCTCAGGAGCGCCTTCACCGCGCCCGCGTCCAGCGTCACGCGGCCGCCCAGATTGAGGTGGTCGGCGAGCCACTGCTTGCGCGCCGCCAGCGGCATGGTCCCGGCGCGCAGCACCGTGCCCAGCGCCTCGCCCCGCACCAGCCGCAGGAGCACGTCGGGCTCGCGGCCGGAGGCGATGACGGTGTGCGCGCCGCTGCGTGCCGCGCGCTTGGCCGCGAGCACCTTGGTGATCATGCCGCCCTTGCTCAGGTCCGAACCGGCGCCGCCGGCCATGGCCTCCAGGCGCGGCTCGCCGGCCTGCGCCGCGCCGATCAGCCTGGCCGACGGGTTCCGGCGCGGGTCGGCATCGTACAGGCCGGCCTGGTCGGTGAGGATCACCAGCGCGTCGGCTTCCACCAGGTTGGTCACCAGCGCGCCCAGCGTGTCGTTGTCGCCGAAGCGGATCTCGTCGGTGACCACGGTGTCGTTCTCGTTGATCACCGGGATCACGCCCAGCTCGAGCAGGGTACGCAGGGTCGAGCGCGCGTTCAGGTAGCGCTCTCGGTCGGCCATATCGGCGTGGGTGAGCAGCACCTGCGCGGTGGCCAGACCGTGCTCGCGGAAGCAGGACTCGTAGGCCTGGACCAGTCCCATCTGGCCCACTGCGGCGGCCGCCTGCTGCTCATGAATGGCGCTGGGCCGCTTCGTCCAGCCCAGGCGCTGCATGCCCTCGGCAATGGCGCCGCTGGAGACCAGCACGCAGCGCTTGCCGAGGGAGCGCAACCGCGCGATCTGTGCCGCCCAGCGGGCGATCGCCGCCGTATCCAGGCCGCGGCCCTCGTTGGTCACCAGGGTGGAGCCCACCTTGATCACCAGCGTGCCGGCGTCGGCGATGGCGCGGCTCACCGCGACTTCCCCTGCGCCTTGCCCGACAGGAACCGGTGTACCGCGTTGCTCAACTCGCGGCAGCCGTCGCCGTTGATCGCCGAGATCATGAACCAGGGCTTCTTCCAGCGCAGAGCGCGCAGCATGCGCTGCACCCGCGCGCCAGCGTCGGGCGCGAGGTCGGCCTTGTTGAACACCAGCCAGCGCGGCTTGCGCGCCAGCCCGGCGTCGTACTTCTTCAGCTCCGCGACAAGCGCGCGGATTCCCTTCACGGGGTCGGCGCCGTCCTCCGGCGGGACGAGGTCCACCAGGTGCAGCAGCAACCGCGTGCGCGAAAGGTGGCGCAGGAACTGGTGCCCCAGCCCGGCGCCTTCGGCGGCCCCCTCGATCAGGCCCGGGATGTCGGCGATGACGAAGGAAGCATCGTGCGCGATGCGCACCACTCCCAGCGACGGGTTGAGCGTGGTGAACGGATAGTCGGCGACCTTGGGGCGGGCGGCGGACACCGCTCGGATGAAGGTGGACTTGCCGGCGTTGGGCAGTCCGAGCAGGCCGACGTCGGCCAGTACGCGCAGCTCCAGGTTCAGGTATCGCGACTCGCCGGGTTCGCCGCGGGTGAACTGGCGCGGGGCACGGTTGATGCTCGACTTGAAATGCAGGTTGCCAAGCCCGCCCTTGCCGCCGCGCGCGAGCAGCGCGCGCTGGCCGTCCTCGGTCAGGTCGGCGACCACGTCGCCGGTGGAGGCGTCCTTGAAGATAGTGCCCACCGGCACGCGCAGCACCAGGTCCTCGCCGCCGTGGCCGTACTTGTCCGCGCCGCGGCCGATGTCCCCGGCCTGCGCACGATGGATGCGGGCGAAGCGGTAGTCGATGAGGGTGTTCAGGTTGCGGTCGGCGAGCGCCCAGATGCTGCCGCCGCGGCCGCCATCGCCGCCCGAGGGGCCGCCGCGCGGCACGAACTTCTCGCGCCGGAACGCGGCGCTGCCGTCCCCGCCCTTGCCGGCGTGGACTTCGATGCGCGCTTCGTCGATGAATTTCATGGCACTGGAAACAAAAAAGCCCTGCCGGCTCCGGCAGGGCTTTGCGCGGGAGCCGGGGGCCTGGCTAGGCCGGGACCACGCTCACCGACTTGCGCTCGGTGGTGCCGCGCTCTGTGTACTCGACCTTGCCGGCGACGCGGGCGAACAGGGTGTGGTCGCGACCGATGCCAACGTTCTCGCCCGGGCGCACCACGGTGCCGCGCTGGCGAACGAGGATCGAGCCCGCGGTCACGGTCTGCCCGCCGTAGACCTTCACCCCGAGGCGCTTGGCCTGGGAATCGCGGCCGTTGCGGGAACTGCCGCCTGCTTTCTTGTGTGCCATGGTCTGGATCTCCTGGAAATCAGGCGCCGACGAAACCGTCGATGCGCACTTCGGTGTAGTTCTGGCGGTGGCCCTGGTTCTTGATGTAGTGCTTGCGGCGGCGCATCTTGAAGATGCGCACCTTGTCGCCGCGACCGTGGCTGACGACGGTTGCCGTCACCGCTGCGCCGGCGACGTAAGGTGCACCGACTTTCGCCGCCTCGCCTTCGCCGAGCATCAGCACCTTGTCGAAGGTGAGGGTGGCGCCGATTTCCGCCTCGAGGGACTCTATGCGGAGCTGCTCGCCGGATTTCACGCGGTACTGCTTGCCGCCGGTCTGGATCACTGCGTACATGGCTTGCTTTCCTAGCTGGGTTCTGACGTGGTTTGTACAGCCAAACGCTGTAGCAAAGACTTGGAATTATAAGGGATTTCCAGGCCGCCCGTCAAAGCCCAGCCCCGCCCCTATGGTAACTTTGCGCCCGTGACGAATTCCCGGATTCTGGCCCCGATCGAGGCCGACATGCGCCAGGTGGAAACCCGGATCGGCGAACGGCTGGGGTCCGACGTGGAACTCGTGCGGCAGGTGGCCGAGTACCTGGTTGCCGGGGGCGGCAAGCGGCTGCGTCCGGCCTTGCTGCTGCTGGCCGCAGGCGCGGCCGGCTGCCGCAGCGAGGCGCGCATCGAGCTCGCCGCCGTGGTCGAGTTCATCCATACCGCGACACTGCTGCATGACGATGTCGTCGATGTCTCCGAACTGCGCCGCGGCCGCGATACTGCAAACGCCCAGTTCGGCAACGCCGCGGCCGTGCTAGTTGGGGATTTTCTCTATTCGCGCGCCTTCCAGATGATGGTGGGTTGCGGCAGCATGCGGGTGATGCAGGTGCTGGCCGAGGCCACCAACACCATCGCCGAGGGCGAGGTGCTGCAATTAATGAACTGCCACGATCCGCGGGTTGGCGAGCACGCCTACCTGGAGGTGATCCGGAGGAAGACCGCCAAGCTGTTCGAGGCCGCCGCGCGCCTGGGCGCGGTGCTGGCGGAGGCACCTCCGGCGGTAGAGGTGGGTCTCGCAGAGTACGGCATGCACGTCGGCACCGCGTTCCAGCTCATCGACGACGTGCTCGACTACTCGGGCGACGCCGCCAGCATCGGCAAGAGCTTGGGCGACGACCTTGCCGAGGGCAAGCCGACGCTGCCCCTGATCCGCGCCATGGCCTGCGGCGACCCGGAGCAGGCGCGCGTGGTGCGCGAGGCGATCGAGCACGGCGGGCGGGAGGACTTCGGGCGGGTGCTGGCGGCGGTCCGGGCCACTGGCGCGCTCGACTACGCCCGCGACGTGGCGCTGCGGGAGGCTGAGGCGGCGCTCGCGGCGCTCGCGGCGCTCGCGCCCTCGGCACACCGGGAATCCTTGCTAGAATTGGCGTCCTTCTCGGTCACCCGCCGTTCGTAGTTGCCGGGGTGACCGTGCCAAATTCGGGGTGTAGCTCAGCCTGGTAGAGTACTGCGTTCGGGACGCAGGTGTCGCTGGTTCGAATCCAGTCACCCCGACCAATTTTCCCCTCCTTCCGCACACGGTCATAATGCCGCCATGGGCCGGCTGATCCTCATCGTCCTCGTCGTGCTGCTGGTGCTGTGGCTGCTGCGCCGCGCGCTCGCGGCCGGCAAGCGCCAGGACGCGCCTAGTGAAAGCGGCGCGCCAGACTTGGTTAGCTGCGCGCACTGTGGTGTCAACCTGCCCAGGAGCGAGGCGCGCAGCGCCGGCGGCCGGCACTTTTGCAGCGAGGAGCATTGGCGGCTCGGGCCGCGGGAGGATTGATGCGCGGCGCCCCCGGCTATTCCGGGCTGTTCGCGCGCGACGAGGGCACGCCCGAGTCGTTCTGGATCTCGCTGCGCTATTTCAACCTGTACCGCATGGCGGTGGCGGCGCTGTTCCTCGG
>JALHLN010000079.1 GCA_022844545.1 Burkholderiales bacterium
TGCAGGGTCTTGACCCGGCCGTCGAGCATCTCGGGAAAGCCGGTGTGGGCGGAGACCTCGGTGGCCGGGACGCCTTCCTTGTCCAGCAGCTTCGCGGTGCCGCCGGTGGACAGGATGGCGATGCCCAGCCCGGCGAGGGCGCGGGCGAACTCGACCACTTCCGCCTTGTCCGAGACGCTGATCAGCGCCCGCCTGACGTTCACGTTCCCGCACTCACGCTTTGATCCGCAGCTGCTGGATCTTCTTGCGCAGGGTGTTGCGATCGATGCCGAGCATCGCCGCGGCCTGCGACTGGTTGCCCGAGGCCTTGATCAGCACGGTCTCGATGAGGGGCTTCTCGATGTTCTTCAGCACCATGTCGTAGATCGCCGTGGGCTTCTCGCCGTCCATGTCCTTGAAGTAGCGCTCCAGGGAGCGCTTGACCGCCTCCGCGAGCTCCGAGCTGCGCGTCATGCCTGGAGCCCGTCGTAGAAGCGCGCGACCGCGGCGAGCTGATCCGGGGCCGATTCGATGGCGCAGGCCTCGCGGCGGAAAGCCTCGCCCCCGGGGAGCGGGCGCAGGTACCACCCCAGGTGCTTGCGCGCGACCCGCAGGCCGAGTTCCTCGCCATAGAGGCCGTAGAGGCCCTGCAGGTGCTCCAGCACCACCGCGCGCTGCTCGGCCAGCGACGGACCTGGCAGGGACTCGCCGGTGGCGAGGTAGTGCGCGATCTCGCGGAAGATCCAGGGCCGGCCATGGGCGCCGCGGCCGACCATCAGGCCGTCGGCGCCGGTCCGCGCCAGCACGCGCCTCGCCTCCTCCGGCGTGCCGATGTCGCCGTTGGCGATCACCGGAATGCGCACCGCGGCCTTCACTTGCGAAATGGTGTCGTATTCCGCGTCGCCACGGAACCCGCAGGCACGGGTGCGCCCATGCACCGCCAGCAGCCGGATGCCGGCGCTCTCGGCGATGCGCGCGATGCGGACCGCGTTGCGGCGCTCCGGCGCCGGGCCGGTGCGGATCTTCAGCGTCACCGGGACCCGGACCGCGGCGACCACGGCTTCCAGGATCCGCGCCACCAGCGGCTCGTTCTCGAGCAGGGCCGAGCCGGCGGCGACGTTGCAGACCTTCTTCGCCGGGCAGCCCATGTTGATGTCGATGATCTGGGCGCCTTCGTCGACGTTGAAGCGGGCCGCGTCGGCCATCATCGCCGGATCCGCGCCCGCGATCTGCACCGAAACGGGGCCGGTCTCTCCGCCATGCTCACGGCGCAGGCGCGACTTGCGCGTCTGGCGCAGCTCGGGGCGCGAGGAAACCATTTCGGAGACCGCCAGCCCGGCGCCGTAGCGCCGGCAAAGGCTGCGGAAGGGACGGTCGGTGACCCCCGCCATCGGAGCGACGAACAATCCGTTGCGCAAAGTGTGCGCGCCAAGCTGCATTGATTGCGGTGGTGTGGGTGGCGTGGGATGTGTCGCGAGGGGAGCGAATTCTATCCGGTTTCGTCGCGGAAAAACATCGCTGTTGCGTTTCGCAAACACTGCGACGGGAACATCAGGGAATCGCGGAGCTCCCGAAAATCATGCGGCGCGCAAAAAAGCGCCGCGCCGGCGAAAAAGCGTCCAGCGCGGTCATGGCCGCGCCGCGCGCCGACGCAAGCAGTGGACCGCCGCCGGTGAACGCGCCGGCCAGCAGGTCGGTGATCCGGATCGTCGTCATGGCATCCAGCCTCCGCATGGCGGCGTAGCGCGCAAGAAGCCGCGCGTCGCCGGGATCCTGCGCATCCTGCAAGAGTCGCGCCAGATCCCATGCGTCGCGCAGGCCCAGGTTCAGGCCCTGGCCCGCCACCGGGTGCAGTGTCTGCGCGGTATTGCCGACATAGGCTTCGCGGACGCCGGTGCGCGAGGAGCGCACGCGCAGGGTCAGCGGAAAGCGGAAGCGCTCATCCGCCGCGACGAAAGTGCCGGCGCGCTCGCCGAAGGCGGCGCCGAGCGCGGCGAGGAACGCCCGCTCGTCCGCGCCGGCAAGTTCCGCCGCGCGATCCGGCGCCATCGCCCAGACCACTGCGTAGCCTCCGGCCAGCGGCAACAGCGCCAGCGGTCCTTCGCGCGTGAAGCGCTCGTAGGCGGTGCCGGAGGACGGCGGGTCGGTCCTCACCAGGGTGACCAGCGCCTCCTGGCGGTAATCCTTCCCGCCCTCTTCGGGCGCGCTGCCCTCCGCGTGCACCAGCAGCGCCGCCGCAGGCGGCTCCCCGGCCATGGCGATGCCGCGCGCCGCCACGAGTTCGAACAGCGCGGCGGATAGCGCACCGTAATCGAACACGTAGCCAAGCGCCGGCACTCCGGCATCTTCCGCCGAGATTCGCGTGCGTCCGAAAGCACCCGCCTGCGACACATGGATGGTCCGGATCGGCGTGGGATCGAGGACGTTCCAGGCGCCGACGCGCTCCAGGATCAGGCGGCTGGCATGCGACAGCGCGATCGGGCGCAGAGGCGGCGCCGGCGGTGTTGCTTCGCCCGGCCTGCGCCCGGCGCAAAGAACGACGGCAACGCCGCAGCGCTTGAGATCCAGGGCGAGCGCGCAGCCGACCGGCCCGGCGCCGGCGATCGCGACCTCAGCCGGCGTCACGCTTGATGGCTTCGATGTCCGCGATCGACTTGGGCGCGGCCGCGGTGATCACCTCGCAGCCCGCGGCGGTCACCGCGACGTCGTCTTCGATGCGGATGCCGATGTCGCGGAAGTGTTGCGGAATGTCGTCGGCCGCGCGGATGTACAGCCCGGGCTCGACGGTGAGCACCATGCCCGGGACGAGCGTGCGCCAGGCGCCGGCGCGCTTGTACTCGCCGGCGTCGTGCACGTCCAGGCCAAGCCAATGCCCGGTGCGGTGCATGTAGTAGCGCTTGTAGGTTTCCTTCTCCAGCACCTCCGCCAGGCTGCCCTGGAGCAGCTTGAGGTCGAGCAGTCCCTGCGCCAGCACGCGCACCGCGGCGTCGTGCGGCTCGTTCCAGCCCTGGCCGGCACGCACCGCCGCAATGGCCGCTGCCTGCGCGGCGAGCACCAGCTCGTAGACCTCGCGTTGCGGCGCGCTGAAGGCACGGCCGACGGGGAAAGTGCGCGTGATGTCCGAGGCGTAGCCTTCCAGCTCGCAACCGGCGTCGATCAGCAGCAGGTCGCCTTCGGCCAGCGGCGCGTCGTTGGCGACGTAGTGCAGCACGCAGGCGTTGGCGCCGCCGGCGACGATCGGCCAGTAGGCGGGGAACTGGGCGCCGTGGCGGCGGAACTCGTGCAGCAGCTCGGCTTCGACCTGGTATTCGGTCGTCCCCGGACGCGCCGCGGCCATGGCGCGGCGGTGGGCGCCGGCGCTGATGGCGGCCGCGCGGCGCATCACGTCCAGTTCGTGAGCGTCCTTCACCAGCCGCATCTCGTCCACCAGCACGCGCACGTCGTGCACCCGCTCGGGCGCGGCGATGCCGGCGCGTGCCTGCGCCCGCACTGCATTGAGCCATTGCATGACGCGGGCGTCCCAGCCCGGATCGGCGCCCAGCGGCGTATGCAGAGCCGGCTGGTCCGCGAGCAGCCTGGCCATCGCCTCGTCCAGCGCCGCGATCGGATGCGCTTCGTCGAAGCCGAAGCGCTCGCGGGCCCGCTCCGGGCCGTAGCGCATGCCGTCCCAGATCTCCCGCTCCTCGTTGCGCTCGCGGCAGAAGAGGAGGCTCCTCGGCTGCGCGCCGGCCACCAGCACGAGCACCGCCTCGGGCTCGGGAAACCCGCTCAAGTAGTAGAAATGGCTGTCGAAGCGATAGGGAAAATGGGTGTCGCGGTTGCGGATCCGCTCCGGCGCGGTCGGGATGACGGCGACGCCGTCCCGCATGGCGGCGGCGAGTCGCGCGCGGCGCGAACCGTGGATCGAGGCTTGGATGTCGTCCGGCTTCATGGCTTCGAGGCGTTCCTTTCCTTCAGCTGCACGTCCAGTTCCGCCAGCCGCGGCGGCGTGCCGACATCGCGCCATTCGCCCAGGTGCAGTTCGGCGGTGGCCTCGCCGCGTTCCGCCGCGGCGTGCAGCAGCGGGCCCAGCGGCGCCCTGGTCCCTGAGCCGATTCCCGCTACGATGCGCGGCGAGAGCACGGCGATGCCCGCATAAGTGTAGCGCGGGCCCTGAGCCCGGCCCGCTCTGTCGCCGTCGAACGTGAAATCGCCGCGCGGATGGTGCGGCGGGTTGGGGACCAGCACCAGGTGCGCGAGCGCGCGGCCCAGCGAAACGCGGCGCAGGCGCGAGAAATCGAAATCGGAGAAGACATCCGAGTTGACCAGCAGGAACGGTGCCTCGCCCAGCAGCGGCAGCGCCGTGGCGATGCCGCCCGCGGTCTCCAGCGGCGCCGGGGATTCCCTCGACCAGGCGATGCCGAGGCCGTAGGCCGCGCCGTCGCCGAAGCGCTCGAGCATCTGTTCGCCCAGCCAGGAAACATTGATCACCACCTCGCGGAACCCCGCCGCGGCCAGGCGTTCCAGGTGCCAGGCGAGCAGTGGCTTGCCGCCCGCCTCGAGCAGGGGCTTGGGGGTGGTGTCGGTCAGCGGGCGCATGCGCTCCCCGCGTCCCGCGGCCAGCAGCATCGCCTTCATGCGTGCAGCTCGTCGAGGAGCTTCGCCAGCGGCGAGAGCGCGCGGTAGCGCCGCGCCACCGCGCGCGCGTAGCCGACGAAGCGCGGCGTGTCCTCCAGGTAGGCGGGCTTGGCGTCGCGATAGGCGAGGCGCGCGAAGATGCCCAGCACCTTGAGGTGCCGCTGCAGGCCCATCCACTCGAAGCCGCGCCAGAACTCGGCGAAGTCGGCCTCCACGGGCAGGCCCGCCTTGCGCGCCTTCTCCCAGTACCGCACGGTCCAGTCGAGGATCCGTTCCTCCTCCCAGCTGATGAACGCGTCGCGCATCAGGGACACCAGGTCGTAGCTGACCGGTCCCTCGACCGCGTCCTGGAAGTCGAGCACGCCCGGATTGGGCGTCGACACCATGAGGTTGCGGGGCATGTAGTCGCGATGGACGTAAACGCGCCCCTGCGCCAGCGCCGAGCGCAGCAGCTCCGCCTCCACCTGGGCGAACGCCTGCTCTTGTGCCGGCGCCAGCGGCTTGCCGAGGTGCCGCGCCGCGTACCACTCCGGAAACAGCCCGGTCTCGCGACGCAGCAGCGCCTCGTCGTAGGGCGGCAACTCGCCGGGGCGCGTCGCGAGCTGCCAGCGCAGCAGGGTATCGATGGCCTCCGCCATGAGTGCCGGCGCCCGGGCGCCAGCATCTCGCCTCATGGCATCCAGGTAAGTCTCGCGGCCGAGGTCGGTGAGCAGCAGGAATCCCTGCGCGAGGTCCTGGGCAACGATCTCGGGCGCGTTGATCCCCGCCGCGCGCAGCAGGCCGGCGACATGCACGAAAGGGACGCAGTCCTCGGTGGCCGGCGGCGCATCCATGACGATGTAGCTCGGGCCATCCGGTGCCGGATGCAGGCTGGCGCGGAAATAGCGCCGGAAGCTGGCGTCTGTGGAGGCCGGGGCGAGCGCAAAGGGGGCGCCGCGCAGCTGCGCGGCCACCCAGCGCTCCAGCGCGGCGAGTCTCGAATCCATTGCGGAATGCGTCGAATTGTGCCACTTTTCGCTCTTCAGTTTCCATCCCGAAACACCGCCGATGCAGCTCGCTACAGCGCGTCTCGCCGCGCTGCTGATCCTCGCTTTCGGGGCGCCTCTGGCAGGGGCGCAAGCCCCGGCGCCGGCGGCCGCGCCGGCGGCACAGAAAGGACCCACCACGATCGACGCCGAGAAAATCGACGGCATCTCCGAACTGGAAGTCACCGCGCGCGGCAAGGTCGAGTTGAAGCGGGACGACATCAACGTCTTCAGCGATTTCCTGCGCTACAACCAGGAGTTCGGACGCATCGAGGCCGAGGGCGGGGTGCGCCTGGAGCGCGGCCCGGACCGCTTCTTCGGGCCTCGGCTACGCTACGACACGCTCAATGACACCGGCGTGTTCGACCAGCCCAGCTTCATCCTCAACCGCGACCAGACCGCCCGCGGCGGCGGCGAGCGGCTGGAATTCTTCGGCAAGAACCGCCTGCTGCTCAACCAGGGGCACTACACCAGCTGCGCTCCGGGCAAGGAGGACTGGCGCATCGAGGCGGGCGAGATCGAGCTCGATTACGACGCCGACCAGGGCAAGGCCAGGGACATGCGGCTGCGCTTCCTGGACACCACGATCTTCGCCCTGCCGTTTGCCAGCTTCCCGCTTGAGAACCGGCGCAAGTCCGGATTCCTGACGCCGTACTACTCGCAGTCCTCCCGGCGCGGCTTCGAGCTCGGCGTGCCCTATTACTGGAACATCGCCCCCGAGTACGACCTGACGCTGACGCCGGTGCACATGAGCAAGCGCGGCGAGCAGCTGAAGTCCCGCCTGCGCTACCTCAATCGCGACTATTCGGGCGAGGCGCGCCTGGAGGTCATGCCGAAGGACCACGAGCTGGACCGGCGCCGCTCGGCCTTCTCGATGCTGCACGAGCATCGCTTCCAGCCGAATCTCACCGGGCGGCTGGACTACAACCGCGTGAGCGACGACCGCTACCTGGTCGATTTCTCCTCGCAGGTGCGGACGGTTTCGGTGAGCCACCTGCAGCGCGAAGGCGCCCTGACCTACAGCAGCGGCCTGGGCGGGCTGGCCTACACCCTCGTCGGGCGGTTGCACAGCTTCCAGACGCTGCAGGATCCGCTGGCGCCGGTGCTTGTTCCGTACGATCGGTTGCCGCAGGTGAACCTGCATGCGACGCGCAACGACATCGGCGGGGTGATGGATTTCGGCGCCACCGGCGAGTACGTCCGCTTCGCCCACCCGACGCTGGTGGAGGGGTCGAGAACCTCTTTCAGCCCCACGCTGACCGCACCGTTTCTGGCACCCGGCTATTTCCTGATGCCCAAGGTCGGCCTGCGCTCCACGAACTACCACCTCACGCGCACCGCGCCGGGCCAGCCCGGCCGGCAGGCGGTGAACGTGCCCTGGATGTCGGCCGATGCCGGGATGATCTTCGAGCGCGAGGCGAGCCTGTTCGGGGACAGGCTGACCCAGACCCTGGAGCCGCGCGCCTACTACCTGTATGTCCCGTTCCGCGCGCAGGACCAGGTCCCCCTGTTCGACACCGCGCTCGCGGATTTCAACTACGCCAGCCTGTTCAGCGAGAACCGGTTCGCGGGCGGCGACCGCTTCGGCGACGCCAACCAGGTCACCGTGGCGCTGACCTCGCGGATGCTGAACGCTTCCGGGCAGGAACTGTTCCGCGCCACGATCGGCCAGCGCCATTACTTCAGGAACGAACGGGTCGCGCTCAATGCCACCGCGCCGCTGCGCAGCGTGGATTCGTCCGACATCCTCGCTTCCGTGGGCGGGCGGTTCCTGCGTGACTGGACCTTCGACGGCACGGTGCAGTACTCGACCCGCGAGAGCCGCGCCGAGCGCTACGGCGCCCAGCTGCGCTACTCCCCGGAGATCGCGAAGGTCATCAACGCCAGCTATCGCTTCAACCGCGACCAGCTGCGCCAGGTGGATATTTCCGGCCAGTGGCCGGTCGCGCCGGGATGGTATGCGGTCGGGCGCTACAACTACTCCTTCCGCGATGGCCGCATGCTGGAGGGTCTGGGCGGGCTGGAGTACAACGGCGGCTGCTGGGTGTTCCGCGCGGTGTTCTCGCGCATCCAGGCGGCTGCCCAGACGACCGCCTCGACCTTGCTGTTCCAGCTCGAGCTGAACGGCCTCGGCGCGATCGGCTCGGGCGACGCGGTCAACTTCCTCAAGCGCGAGATCCCCGGCTACGCCGTCACCAACCCGAGTGACGCGACGCTGGTGCCGCCGGGCGTGCGCCGGCCACTGCCCTTCGAGCAGGTCTACTAGGAAACGCAATGGCGAGAGTCCTTTTGATGGCGGCCCTGGCGCTGCTGGCCGTGGCATCGGCGCACGCGCAGCGGGTCGCGCTGGTGGACCGCATCGCCGCGGTGGTCAACCGCGAGGTGGTGACCTACTCCGAGCTGCGCGAGCGGCGCGAATCGACCGAGCGCCAGCTGCGCCGCCAGGGCACGCCGCTGCCCGACGCCGCGCTGCTGGAGCGCCAGCTCCTGGAGCGCCTGATCCTGGAGAAGGCCCAGCTGCAGATGGCGCGGGAGAACGGGATCCGCATCGACGAGGTCCAGCTCGACCGCGCGATCGAGCGGGTGGCGCAGACCAACAACATGTCGCTGCCGGACTTCCGCCGCGCGCTGGAGCGCGACGGCGTCGACTTCGAGCGCTTCCGCGAGGAAGTGCGCGCGCAGATCATGCTCACGCGCCTGCGCGAGCGCGAAGTCGACGACCGCATCGTGGTCAACGACACCGAGATCGACCTCTACCTCGAGGAGAACAAGGGCGGCGACGGCCGCGGCGGCGAGTACAACATCGCGCACATCCTGGTGCGCCTGCCGGAGCAGGCGACCCCGGAGCGCATCGAGCAGGCCAGGGCCAAGGCGGAGAAGGCGCGCGCCGAAGCGGCCGCGGGGGGTGATTTCGCCCGGCTCGCGGCAAGCTATTCCGACGGCGCCGACGCGCTGCAGGGCGGGGCCATGGGCTGGCGCGCCGAGGACCGGCTGCCGGAACTGTTCAGCGCCGCCCTGAAGACGCTGCGCCCCGGCGGCGTGAGCGAAGTGCTGCGCAGCCCGGCGGGATTCCACGTCCTCAAGCTGATCGAGAGCCGCAACGCGGGCACGGATGCGCCGGTGACGCAGACGCGGGTGCGGCACATCCTGGTCCGCACCAACGAAGTGGTTTCCGAGGCGGAGGCGCGGCGCAAGCTGGCCGACCTGCGCGAGCGCATGGTGATCGGCAAGCAGGACTTCGCCGACCTCGCGCGCCAGCATTCCGAGGACGGCAGCGCCTCGCGCGGCGGCACCCTGGACTGGGTGTTCCCGGGCGACACGGTGCCCGAGTTCGAGCGCGCCATGAATGAACTCAAGCCCGGCGAGATCAGCCAGCCGGTGAAGTCGGCCTTCGGCTGGCACCTGATCGAAGTGCTGGAGCGGCGCAACGCCGGCCTGACCCCGGAGCGCAAGCGCCTGCAGGCGCGGCAGGTGCTGCGCGAACGCAAGGCGGACGAGGCGTTCCAGGAGTGGCTGCGCCAGCTGCGCGACCGCGCCTACGTCGAGATCCGCCTCGACCAGTTCTGATGCGGCATCGCCCGAGGAAGCGCTTCGGGCAGCATTTCCTGCACGACCAGGGCGTCCTGGCGCGAATCGTGGGCGCGATCGACCCGAAGGCGGGCGAGGTCCTGGTGGAGATCGGGCCGGGCGAGGGCGCGCTGACGCGGCTGCTGCTGGAGAAGGCCGGGCAGGTAACGGCGATCGAGATCGACCGCGACCTCGCGGACGCGCTCGAAGCGCAGTTCGCGCGGGACCGGCTGGTGCTGCACCGCGCGGACGCGCTCGCGTTCGACTTCGGCGCGCTGCCGGCGGGTGCGCGCATCGTCGGCAACCTGCCCTACAACATCTCCACGCCGATCCTGTTTCGCCTCGCCGAATGCGGCGAGCGCTTCCGCGACCTGCATTTCATGCTGCAGCTGGAAGTGGTGGATCGCATGGTCGCCGCGCATTCGACGCCCGAGTACGGCCGCCTGTCGGTGATGCTGCAGGCGCGCTTCGCGATGCAGAAGCTCTTCAAGGTCTCCGCCGGCGCATTCCGCCCGCCCCCGAAGGTGGAGTCGGCGGTGGTGCGCATGACGCCGCTCCCCGGGGTGGACCTGCCGCGGGACTTCGCCGGCATCGTGAGAAGGGCATTCAGCGCGCGCCGGAAGACGCTGCGCAATGCGCTGGGCCTCGCGCCGGAGCAGTTCGGGGCGCTGGGCCTGGATCCGGGGCTGCGGCCCGAGAACCTGTCGCCGCAGGATTACGTCCGGATCGCGGCTACTTGCGCTCGATGAACTCGATCTTGTAGCCGTCCGGGTCGGCGACGAACGCGATCACCGTCGTGCCGCCCTTGACCGGCCCGGCCTCCCGCGTCACCGTCCCGCCCGCCTTGCGCACCTTGTCGCAGGCCTGCGCCGCGTCCTTCACCTCGATGGCGAGGTGGCCGAAGGCGCCGCCCATGTCGTACTTGTCCACGCCGTAGTTGTAGGTGAGCTCGAGCACGGAGGCCTTGTCCTCGGCGTCATAGCCGACGAAGGCGAGCGAGTACTTCTGCTCCGGCCGGTCGGTGGTGCGCAGCAGCTTCATGCCGAGCACCTCGGTGTAGAACCGGATCGAGCGCGGCAGGTCGCCGACGCGGAGCATGGTGTGCAGCAGTCTCATCATCGTTCCTCAGAGCCGGGGAAGGGTGGCGCCGGCCCGGCGAATCGCCTGGCGTGCGGCGCGGTGGGCAGGATACAGCGTTTCCACCAGCGCCCAGAAGCGGCGAGAGTGGTTCATCTCACGCAGGTGCGCGACCTCGTGCGCGACGACATAGTCCGACAGCTCCGGCGCCAGGTGGGCGAGGCGCCAGGACAGGCGGATGCGGCCCCGCGCGCTGCACGAGCCCCAGCGCGTGCGCGCATCCATCAGCGCCACGGGAGGCGGCGGCAGGTCGATGCGCGCCGCGAAGTGGGCAGCGCGCGCGGTGAAGGTTTCCAGGGCTCGGGCGCGGATCCATTCCTTCAACAGGCCAGGGGCGTCGTGGTCGGCGCGGACGACCACCCGGTCCTCCTGCAGCAGGACCGCGCGCTTGCCGGGCACCACCTCCAGCGCCAGCGTCCGCCCGAACAGAGGCAGGGACTCGCCGGTACGACCGAGCAGCCGCGCCGGCCGGCCGCGCGCCGACCATTCGTCCAGCTTGCGCGTGATCCAGCCCGCCTTCTCCTGCAGGAAAGCCTCGACCTCGCGCAGCGGCGCGCGCATTGGCGCCAGCACCCGCAGGCCGTCGTGGTTCACGGCGATGGCGAAAGTGCGCCGCTGCCGCCGTTCGAAGCGGTAGCTCACCGCGCGTCCAAGGAGGACGGCGCGACGCACCGGCTCGTCCTCGTCGCGGGAAGGCTTCAGGAACAGGTCGAGCTGGTCTACGAGACGGCTGAGCACAGTTCGGCCTGCTGCGCCTCGATCCAGGCTTCGGCCTCGGCGATGACCTGGTTCGGGTCGCGTCCCTTGGCCGGGATCGGCGGCCCGATGCGGAAGGTGACCGTGCCGGGGCGCTTCATGAAGGCGTAGCGCGGCCAGACGAGGCCGGCGTTGTGCGCCACCGGAACCACCGGCACGCCGGCGTGCGCCGCGAGCCAGGCGCCGCCCGGCTGGTAGCGCCGGCGCTTGCCGGGGGCGACCCGCGTGCCCTCAGGGAATACGATGACCCAGAAGCCCTGGTCCAGGCGGATGCGGCCGCGGCGCGCGATCTCGCGCAGCGCCCGGATGCCGCGCGAGCGGTTGATCGCGATCGGGCTCATCAGCGCGAGGCCCCAGCCGAAGAACGGTATCCACAGCAGTTCGCGCTTGAGCACGTGCACCTGGGGCGGGAAGATCTCCTGGAAGGCGAGCGTCTCGTACGCCGACTGGTGCTTGGACAGGACCACGCTTGGCTCCCGGGGAAGGTTCGCCGCGCCCTCCACCCGGTAACGGATGCCCAGCAGGGGCCGCGCCGCGGCGAGCACGATGCGGGTCCAGCCGGTGATGAAGCGGTTGCGCGCGAGGCGCGGCAGCGGCGCGCACAGCAGCACCAGCAACGCGTAGGGCGGTGTAAGAAGGACGAGGAAGAGGAAGAACAGCGCCGAGCGCAGAGCCGTCATGGAGCGAGCTTGGCCGCGATCGCCGCGAGGTCGTCGAACACCTCCGTGCTCGCGGGCAGGCCGCCGGCGGCGCGCGTCTTCCTGCCCTTGCCGGTGAGCACCAGCAGCGGCCGCGCGCCCACTGCCGCGGCGGCTTCCAGGTCGCGCAGCGAGTCGCCCGCGAGCGGCACCCCGGCCATGTCCACGTTCAGGCGCTCGGCGATCTCCAGCAGCAGGCCGGGCCTGGGCTTGCGGCATTCGCAGTTCGAATCCGCGGCGTGCGGGCAGAAGAAGACGGCGTCGATGCGGCCGCCGGCGAGGGCCACCGCGCGGTGCATCTCGGCGTGGATGGCGTTCAGCGTCGACATGTCGAACAGGCCGCGCGCGATGCCCGACTGGTTGGTGGCGACCACGACGCGCCAGCCGGCGTGGGTCAGGCGCGCGATCGCCTCCAGGCTCCCCGGGATCGGCTTCCACTCCAGCGGCGACTTGATGTACTGGTCGCTGTCCTGGTTGATGGTGCCGTCGCGGTCGAGGACGATCAGCTTCATCTGCTTCAGGCCGCGAGCCTGGAGAGGTCGGCGACGCGGTTCATGGCCTCGCGCAGGTCGCGCAGGAGCGCCAGGCGGTTGCGCCGCACCCTGTCGTCCTTGTCCATCACCATCACCTTCTCGAAGAATGTATCGACCGGCGCCTTGAGCACCGAGAAGCACTTCAGGTAGCCTGTGTAATCGCCCTTCTCATAGAGGGGCCTAGCCTTCTCCGAGGCTGCATGAACGGCCTCGTGCAGCGCACGGTCCGCAGGGTCCGGGAGCTCGTTCAGCACTGCGTTTACAGGTGTCTCGCCCTTCGCTTCCGCCTGCTTGAGGACATTGGCGATGCGCTTGTTGGCCGCGGCCAGGCTCTCGGCCTCGGGCAGGGCCTGGAAGGCCTTCACCGCTTCCAGTTGCAGAGGCACGACGCCGAGGCCGGTCGGGCGCTTGCTGAGGACCGAATCGATCTGCAGCGTCGAGTAGTCGAGGTCCTTGAGGTAGCCGGAGAACCGGTCGTAGACGAAATCCTCGATCTCCTGCACAGGCTTGGCGTCGAATCCGCCGCAGGCGGCCTTCGCCAGCTCGTGCAGCGACAGGTGCAGCCTGTGTTCCACGAGAATCCGCACCACGCCCAGCGCCGCCCGCCTCAGGCCGAACGGATCCTTGTCGCCGGTGGGCTGCTGGCCGATGCTGAACAGTCCGGCGATCGCATCCAGCTTGTCGGCCAGCGCCACCGCGCAGGCGACCTTGCCCTCCGGCAGCGCGTCACCCGCGAAGCGCGGCCGGTAGTGCGCCTCGATGGCCTCGGCCACTGCGGCCGGCTCGCCGTCATGCAACGCGTAGTAGCGGCCCATGACGCCCTGCAACTCCGGGAACTCGCCCACCATGCCGGTGAGGAGATCGGCCTTGGCCAGTTCGGCGGCGCGCTCGGCGAGCAGCGGGTCTGCGCCCAGCACGCGGGCGATCTTCCCGGCGAGCAGGCGCACACGCTCCATGCGCTTGTGCTGGGTGCCGAGCTTGTTGTGGTACACGACCTTGTCCAGCAGCGGGACGCGCTCCTCCAGCCGCTGCCTGCGGTCCTGGTTGTAGAAGAAGCGCGCGTCCTCGAGGCGCGGCCGCACCACGCGCTGATTGCCGCCGATGATGTGGCGCGGGTTGGCGACCACCATGTTGGACACGATGAGGAACTTCGGCTGCAGCCTGCCGGCGGGGTCGAACAGCGGGAAGTACTTCTGGTTCTGCCGCATGGTGAGGATCAGGCATTCCTGCGGCACTTCCAGGAAGGCCTTGTCGAATTCGCCGACGTAGACGCTGGGGTGCTCCACCAGCGCGGTGACTTCGTCCAGCAGCGCGGCGTACTCGCCCAGACTGCCGCCCTGGCGCTTCGCCTC
>JALHLN010000080.1 GCA_022844545.1 Burkholderiales bacterium
GCCGGTTCTGCCGCGGGCGACAGTTCGCGCAGCCGGCCCTTCCAGCTCCTGCCGGGCAGCGCGTTCAGCGTGACGGCGAACGAGGTCGCGCGCTCGACGAACTCGCGCTCCGATTCGGGCACCGCGACGGCGACCTCCATTTCACCCAGCCGCGCCAGGCGGGCCACCGTCTGCCCGGCGGCCACCACCTGCCCGGCCTCGACCTCGAGTCCGACGATCACGCCGGCGGTATCGGCGGCAAGCACGGCGTAGCCGGCCTGGTTGGCTGCCTGCCGGTGCTGCGCGCGCAGCGCCTCCAGCCTCGCCTCGGCGGTCGCCAGCGCGCTGGCGCGCCGGTCGTACTCGGCTTGGCTGATGAAATTCTGCGCCCGCAGGTCGCGATAGCGCTTCAGGTCGGCGGCCGCGAGCTCGCGCTCCGCCTCCAGGCTGGCCACCTGGGCCCTGGCGCTCGCCGCGGCGAGCGCCAGGTCCGAGACGTCCAGCCGCGCCAGGGGCTGGCCCGGCTTGACCAGGGCGCCAATCTCCACCAGACGCTCGACGATCTTGCCACCGACGCGGAAGCCCAGGTGCGTCTCGTGCCGGGCGCGGATCTCGCCCGAGAGTTCGAAGCCCCGCGTCGCCTGGGTGCCGCCGACGGTCACCACCCGCACCGGCCGGATGTCCTCGGGCCTTGGCGCCGGGTCGCGGCCGCAGGCCGCCAACGCGACAGCCAGCACGCCCGCGAACGCGAAGGTCGTCGCTGCTTTCATTTTCCGCCTTTCCGGCTGCGGCGCTCGACGCCTTCCCAGAGGTCGAGCAGCGCGGCCACCAGCTGGGCCTCGAAATCGATGCGGAACATCGCCAGCTCGGGCAGATGCATCACCCGGCGCAGGCTGCGCGGCGGGTCGGCCTGCTGCCACAGGCCAATGATCAACGCGTAGCAATTGGTCAACAGCGCGGCGCCCTCGCCCGGACCAAGGCCGGGGAATATTTCCTCGATGCGCGCGCCGAGAGGCTGCAGCCGCGAGGCGACGCCCACCTTGAAGGCGAGCGCGGCTTCGGTGCTGATGTTGGTGTCCAGCATGCCGCGGCAGTTGCCCGCGAGCGGATAGAACTCGGGATGACCGCGCAGGTAGGCGAGGCCCTCCTCGACCACGCGCCGCCCCTGGGCGTCGGGCGCGGACAACGCCCGTTCGACGACGTCGAACAGCTCGTGGGTCTGTTTTTCGTGCACCGCGAGCAGCACTTCCTCGCGCGAGCCGAAATACAGGTAGACAGTGCCCTTGGCGAGGTTCGCGCGTTGCGCGATCTGCTCCACCGCGAAGGTGGCCGACGGGTCGCGCCGCAGCAGGGCCTCGGCGGCGCGCACGATCCCGGCGCGGCGCTCGGACTTGTCCTCGGGCCCGATGGCGCGGGTCCTCGCCTTCAACTGACCTTTGGTCATTTGCGTGTGAATCTAGGTGACCCGCGGTCAGCCGGTCAACGGGAATATTCACGCGGTCGCCCACCGGGTGCTTCCTTGTACAATCGCGGCATGAGCCAAGTCCTTGACGCCATTGAGATAGAAACCGGCCCCCGACCGGACGCGGCGGTGATCTGGCTGCACGGCCTGGGAGCCGACGGCCATGATTTCGAAGCCATCGTTCCGGAGCTGCGGCTGCCCAAGTCGCTGCGGATCCGCTTCGTGTTCCCCAACGCGCCGCTGCGCGCGGTGACCATCAACGGCGGCATGCGCATGCCGGCCTGGTACGACATCCTGCAGTTGGGCGGCGGCGCGGAGGACGAAGCCGGCATCCGTGCCTCGCAGGCGCAGGTGGAGCAGCTGATGGCGCGCGAGCAGTCGCGCGGCGTGCCCCTGCCGCGGATCGTGCTGGCGGGCTTCTCGCAGGGCGGCGCGGTCGTGCTCCAGACCGGCCTGCGCCAGCCGGCGCCGATCGCCGGCATCATGGCGCTGTCCACCTACCTGCCGCTGGCGGGCAAGCTGGCCGCGGAGCGCAGCGAGGCCAGCGCCGGCGTGCCCGTGTTCATGGCCCATGGCCGCCACGACCCGATGATCCAGATTGGCCGCGCGCTGGCCTCGCGCGAGGCGCTGGAGAAACTGGGCTACAAGGTGGAGTGGCGCGAGTACGCCATGCCGCACTCGGTCTGCGCCGAGGAAATCGCGGACATGGCCGCGTTCCTGGTCAGGATTCTCTGATCATCTCGCGGAAGCGCGCGATCTCGTAGTCCGCGCCGCGCTCGGCGATACCCTGCGGGATATAGACATGCTGGCGCTCGCCGCGCCGCACTTCCAGGTTCTGCATCGGCGCGTAGATGCCCGGCTTGAGGACGATGCGCGACTCGGCGCCATCCGCGCTTTTCAGCAGCACGCCCTGCTCCGCGGCCCCGGCGGTGCCGGCGACCGCAAAGCGCGCGAACTCGGGCGCCCTGGACAGCGTCTCGATGCCCACGCGGGCCTGCTGCGGGCCCATCTTGTTCACCCGCCGCACCAGGCCGAGCAGCCAGTTGTTGCCGCCTTCGGGCTGCAGCGCCACCAGCTCGCCCACGCGCAGCCAGTCGCCCTTCAACTGAGGTACCACCGCGCCGAAGCCGCCCGCGCTCACGTTCTCCACGATCCAGCTCTCGGAACCCTGGAGGTCGAAGTCAAGCGAGTCGCCGCCGCCCAGCGCGCCCACCACGCCGTCATAGCCGTGCGCCACCGACAACCGGGACTTGACCGAGTGCCGCTGCGCCTTGCGCTCCGGCGGCTGCGGCGACCAGACCCGCGCCAGGTGGCGCAGGACTCCCAGCGCCAGTTCCGGCTCGCTGCCACCGAGGCTGGCGTTCGACGTCACCGCGCCGCTGGTGTAGATGCGCTCGATCAGTTCGTTCAGGTCCGCGAGCGTGGTCCCGGCGCCGAAGCAGCGCAGGCCGGGCCCGGACGGTGGCGTTCGGCTGATGCGCGCCGGCGCCATGGCCTTGGCAAGGTCGGTCCAGTACGCGTGCTCCGGCGCCGGCGCCGGCGCCAGGGTGAAGCGCGGCGCGAACTCGGCGATCAGGCGCTCGGCGAGGTCTGCTTCCGCCGGCAGCAGGCAGTCTGGCGAACTGGCGCTGAACATCACGCCCTTCAGGAACTCCAGCTGTGGCGTAGCCTCGCCCGGTGTCCCGGGGTAGACCGTCACCTTCGCCTGCGCCAGCTGCCGGATCTCGGAGTAGGCGTAGACGCCGTGGAACACCTTCCAGATCGAGGTATCGATCGGGCCGTAGCGCATGTGCATCCACTTGATCTGCTGCGCCAGGCAGCGCAGCGTGCGCACCAGCAGCAGCGCCAGCGACGCCTTGGCGGACTCCGCGCCCTTCGCGCCCTGGACGAACTGGTCGACGGCGCGCGCGAAGGTCATGCCGGCCTGGCGCCAGTAGCCGTGCAACGCGCTCCAGAGGCGGTTCTCCTGGAAACGCGACGGCCGTTCCGCGGCGAGATAGTCCTTGGCGAGCCTGCGCAGCCTTGGCTGCGCCGCCTCGTCGATCATGAACAGGATCTGCAGCCTCGCCTCGGGCTTGAAGCCCTCGGCGGCGCCCACCGATTCAAGCCAGTGGGTGAGTTCCTCGAGCGACTTGAAATGGTCCTGCGCCGGCAGCTGGTCGAGGATCCGGCGGGCCTCCTTGGGATCCGACATGGGGTGGTCGGGCTTGCCGCCGAACAGCTTGAGCATGGTTTTGTGCGAAATCTCCGGGGAGGCGAATGATCCTACGTCTGCAGGGCTTTATCAATCCGTCCGGCGGCGGCAGAATGCGCCCCAGCCATGCGCTTCATCATTGTTGACGATTCAACCGAGACCCGGCGCAGACTTGCGGACATGGTGCGCGCACGCTGGCCCGGGGCGCAGGCGGAGGAATGGGATCCGCACCGGCAGGGCGTGCCGGGCGGGGATCTCGCCGGATGCAGCGCGGTGCTGCTGGACACCCACCCTGCCGGCCAGGACGGCTTCGGCTGGCTGGCCGAGATGCGCCGCCAGCCCGATTCGCCCCCGGTGGTGCTGATGACCGAGCGCGGCGGCGAGATGCTGGCGGTGAAGGCGATCAAGGCAGGCGCCTCCGACTTCCTTGCCAAGAGCGCGCTCACCCCGGAACTGCTGGGTCGCTCGCTGGAGGACGCGCTGCGCGAGCGCGAGGCGCGCCGCGCCGAGCGCACCGGCGCCGACCCGGACTTCCTGCGCACCGTGCGCATCGAGGCGCTCAAGTCCGGCTCGCCGGTGAAGCCCGGCTCGGTGAAGGTGCCCGGCTATCGCGTCCTGCGCATGATCGGCGAAGGCGGCATGGGGCAGGTTTACCTTGCCGAGCGCGAGCATGACGGGCTGCAACTGGTGCTCAAGGTGCTCGGGCCCGCGCTGCGCGGCGACGAGGTGTTCCTGCAGCGCTTCGTGCGCGAGTACAAGCTGATCGCCAGCATCGAGGCCGAGCACGTCGCCCGCATCTACGACCAGGGCTTCAGCGGCGAGCACCCCTACATCGCGATGGAATACCTCTCCGGCGGCACGCTGGCGGCGCGCATGCGCGAGGGCCTGACCTCGCTCGCCGCCCTGCGCCTGACCTCCCAGATCGCGCGCGCGCTGGACGTGGTGCACGGCCACGGCATCGTGCACCGGGACCTCAAGCCGCAGAACATCATGTTCCGCGCCGACCGCCGGCCGGTGATCGTGGACTTCGGCCTCGCCAAGGACCTGGGCGGGGACAGCGCGCTGACGCAGTACGGACACGTCATGGCCACGCCGCGCTACATGAGCCCGGAGCAGTGCATGGGCCACCCGGCCGACCACCGCTCCGACCTCTACAGCCTTGGGGTGGTGTTCTACGAGATGCTGACCGGCCGGCAGATGTTCGAGTCGAACTCGCCCGCCGACCTGGTCCAGCTGCACGTGAGCGGCGTCGTGCCGCCGCTGCCGCCGCGCCTGGCCGGCTACCAGACCATCGTCGACCGCCTTCTCGCCAAGGACCCGTCGAAACGCTTCCAGAGCGCGCGCGAGCTTTTCGCTACCATCGCGATATGAAAGCGAGCGCGGACGGCTTCAGCGGCGAGCAGCAGTACCTCGATCTCCTCGGCCACTTGCTCGAGCGCGGCGCGCGCAAGACCGACCGCACCGGCACCGGCACGCTGTCGGTGTTCGGCTGGCAGATGCGCTTCGGGCTCGGGGACTCGTTCCCGCTGCTCACCACCAAGAAGCTGCACCTGAAGTCCATCATCCTGGAGCTGCTCTGGTTCCTGCGCGGCGACACCAACGTCAGGTGGCTGCAGGAGCGCGGTGTCAGCATCTGGGACGAGTGGGCGGACCCGCAGGGCGAGCTGGGCCCGGTGTACGGCTACCAGTGGCGGCACTGGCGCACGCCCGACGGGCGCGAGATCGACCAGATCCGCAACGTCGTGGACCAGCTCCGGGCCAGGCCGGATTCGCGGCGCCACATCGTCTCGGCCTGGAACCCGGCCGACGTCGACCGCATGGCGCTGCCGCCCTGCCACGCGCTGTTCCAGTTCTACGTCGCCGACGGCCGCCTGTCCTGCCAGATGTACCAGAGGAGCGCCGACCTGTTCCTCGGCGTGCCGTTCAACATCGCCTCCTACGCGCTGCTGACGCTGATGACGGCGCAGGTCACGGGCCTCAAGCCCGGCGAGTTCGTGCTCACACTGGGCGACGCCCACCTGTACCTCAACCATCTCGAGCAGGCGCGCGCGCAGCTGCAGCGCGCGCCCCGGCCCTTCCCGCGCATGAAGCTGAACCCGGCGGTGACGGACCTGTTCGCCTTCGCCTACGAGGATTTCACCCTCGAGGGCTACGACCCGCACCCGGCCATCAGGGCACCGATCGCGGTCTAGCGCGCCTGGCGGGTGAAGGGGAACACCTTGGTGTAGCCCAGGATGTCGGTGAGCAGGAGCACGATGAACACCAGCACGATGGCGCCGACGAGGCCGTCGCCGCCGGCGGGAAGGTTGTCGAGCTGCCCGGCCAGTTGAGCCGCCTCTTCGTCGGTGAGGGCCGCCACCCGCGCCTGCACTTCGCCTGGACGCACGCCGGAGGCTTCGAGCCGGGCGCGGACATCGTCGCGGGCGAGCGCGGCGCCGATCCGGTCGCGGCTGGCCGCCGCCGCGACCGAATCCGTGGCGATCATGCCTGCGGCTGCGGGCAGCGGCAGGGCCGTGCCGGCGGTGGCGACGATCAGGACGGAGGCAATTGCGCTGCGCAGTCGATTCTTCATTGGTGTATTCCTTTCTGTTGATGGATAACTGCGGGTAGTCAACTACTGAGGATCAATTCGCCGCCGAGGCGACCATCGCCAGCGCAGGAGTCTCCTGCTCCCGGTCCGGGGGCACGCCCAGAGGCCGGCGCGCGACCTCGTTGCCCTGCGCGTCGCGGTACACCAGTTCGCCTGCGTCGAAATCGAACTCCGGGTGCCGGTTCTCGTTCCAGCGCTCCAGGACGTAGACGTAGAACGGCACGAACAGCCCGAGGCGCGGATTACGATGCTGCAGCGAGAACACGTACTCCGGCTGCTCGTGCACCGCGATTCCGCTGTGGCAGTGCTGCACCCAGGCGTGATCGCCCAGCACGACCACTTTCCAGAACGGCAACTGATCGTAGAACTTGAGCGACACCTTCTTGCCTTGCCGGCGCAGCCCGGCCAGAAACGCGATGCTCGCCTCGGTCTCCGCCTGCAGCGAGAGCACCGTCGTGTCCGAGGGCAACGACTCGGCACGCCGGCGCAGGGCCTCTCCGGCCGGGTCGACCAGCATGACGCGAAGCTCGTAGGCACCCGCCAGCGCCGCGCGCAACGGGTTGCGCTCGTCGACGAATGTATCGTAACCGGTGACCGTGACCACGAAGGCGTCGCGCACCGCCGGCAGGCGGTCCAGCAACAGGCGCTCACGCCAGCGCGAGAGCCAGCCCCGCGCGACGTCCCGCGTATAAACGATGGACGCCATGCGGGCCAGCGCAACCTTGTGCCGGTTATCCCAGGCAATCTTTCCGAGGTTGAACACGAGCACCAGCATCGAGGCCAGCACGATTTCCGAGATCAAAAGCAGGCCCGGATCCGACTCGACCATCGGCCACCACTCGAAAAGGATGTAGCGCGCCGCATCGGGCAGCGAGAACGCGATGCCGACCGCCAGCAGCGTGATCAGGGAATGGACAAGGATGTCGCGCAGGCTGACCATCAGTGGATCGCGCCTTCCATGCTCGCTCATCGGACTCCGCAGCAAACGCAAGAGAATGGTCCACCTGTCGGGAAAAAATGACACGAATGGACGCGGACTGATCGATTGGAATCGACAGCAGGGCTAGAAGTTCCCCTTCAACGCCAGCTGCAGGACGTACAGCCCGCCCGCCGTCGCGACCATGTAGACGAACAGCTCCGAGAATCGGCCGCGGCTGGCCGCCGGGATCCGCTCGCGCAGCATCCAGAGCGCCGCGCCAACCGTCGCCAGAGCGACCAGCGCGACGAAGCCGCCGGCCGCATGGCGGCCGAGGAGCTGCGCCAGCCAGCCGCCCGGCGCGACGAAGTGGTAGAAGGTGCCGCCCACGCCGAGCATCACCAGCACCGCGACGGCGCAGCCGGCGAGCATCTGGAAGAAGGCAATCGTGTCGCCCTGCGGCTTCAGCGACTTTCCCGGCTCCATGACATCCTCCGCGCCAAGTGATTTCAGGGAAAACTGGTGCAAGTGACGTGCCATGACATCGAATTCGCGCCGCCTCAAGGACTTGCGCTCCCGCCGCGAAGCAGTTCCAGACCGCGATTCGTCGCCTCGCGGCGACGCGTTCAGCCGCGGTCGGCGGAACCCGTTGATGCGCTTTGATTCGCGCTGTCGCCTTCCGGCGTCGGCTTGAACATCCTCGGCGTCAGGCCGTGGCGTTCGAGCAGCCGGTAGAACTCGGTGCGGTTGCGGCCCGCGAGACGCGCCGCGCGCGTGACATTGCCCGCGGTGATCTTCAGGATGCGGACCAGGTAGTCGCGTTCGAACGCGCGCCGCGCCTCGTCCAGCGGCGTCAGGTTCTGCGGCGTGTCGCCCAGCGCCTGGCGCACCGCGGAGGCCGGAATCCAGTCGGCGGAGGTGAGCGCCACCACCTGCTCCATGACGTTGAGCAGTTGCCGCACGTTGCCCGGCCAGGGCGCCGCCACGAGCAGGTCCATGGCCTCGGCGGACATCGCCAGCCGGGGCCGCTTGTACTGGGCGGCGAAGCGCGCCAGGACCAGCGTCACCAGCGGCGGGATATCCTCGCGACGCTCCGAGAGCGTCGGCAGCTCGAGCTTGACCACGTTCAGGCGGTAGTAGAGGTCCTCGCGGAATTCGCCCGAGGCGATGCGCTCCTCGAGCCTGCGGTTGGTGGCCGAGATGATGCGGACATCCACTTTGACCTCGTCCGAGGCACCCACCGGCCGCACTGCGCCTTCCTCAAGCGCGCGCAGCAGCTTGACCTGCAGCGCGAGCGGCATGTCGCCGATTTCATCGAGGAACAACGTCCCCCCGGCGGCGGCCTGGAACAGTCCGCGGCGGTCCTGGATCGCCCCAGTGAACGCGCCCTTGCGATGCCCGAACAGCTCCGACTCGAGCAGGCCCTCGGGGATCGCGCCGCAGTTCACGGCGACGAATGGCGCCTCGGCCCTGGGCCCGGCGCGATGGATGGAACGCGCCAGCAGTTCCTTGCCAGTGCCGCTCGCGCCATGGATGCAGACCGCGGCCTCCGACAGGGCGACGCGCCTTGCCTGGGCCAGCAGCTTCTCCATCGCGGGCGAGCGGGTGACGATGCCGTCGCGCCAGGACTGCGCCTCGCCCGCGGCATTCGCCGCCGGCGAGTTCAGTGCGGATAGGGTGGCGGTTTTCATGCGCCTATAATCCGCGCAAAGAAACGTCAGGACGAGGACGTATGTCACACAATGGCGCGGTGCTCCCGCCGCCGGTCGCGCAGGACGGGCCTCGGATCTACCTGGTCGCCGCGATCGCGGCGAACGGCGTGATCGGGGCCAACGGCAGGATGCCCTGGCACCTCCCGGAGGACCTGCGCCACTTCAGATCACTCACGCTCGGCCACCCGGTCATCATGGGCCGGCGCACTTGGGAATCCATCGGCAAGCCGCTGCCCGGGCGCGAGAACATCGTAGTTTCCCGACTCGCAGGCTTTGTTGCCCCTGGCGCCAGCGTGGCTTCGTCGCTGGGCGCGGCGCTCGCGCTCTGCGCCGGCGAGGCGGTGGTGTTCGTGATCGGCGGCGGCGAGCTTTACCGCGCGGCGCTGCCGCTGGCGCACGGCTTGGTGCTTACCGAGATCCAGCGCGACTACGAGGGCGACACGCGCTTCCCGGACTGGGACCGCGCGCCCTGGCGCGAGACGCAGAGGAAGCCGCAGGCCGCCGCCGACGGCCTGCGCTTCGACTTCGTGCTCTACGAAAGGCGGCCCTAGCCGCGGTTCTTCGACTCGAAGATCCGCACCTCGGGCAGCGGGAAGCCGTTGAACTCGCTCGCGTACGCGGTGGTGTAGGCGCCGGCGTTCCGGATGTAGATGAAATCGCCCTCCTGCAGGTCCGAAGGCAGCGGCTCGTCGCGCAGGATCACGTCCACCGAGTCGCAGGTCGGACCTGCCACGTGCCAGGGCACGTCCGGCCCGGAGCGGTCGCTGCGGATCCTGTACTTCAGGCCCTCGGTGGTCTCGATGACGCCGCCGAACAGTCCCGCGTCCCAGTGCATCCAGCGCTTGCCGCCGCGCGTGGTGGTGCCGATGACGCGGCAGACGAAGTAGCCGGCGTCCGAGGTCATGTAGCGCCCCGGCTCGGCGATCACGCGCACCTCCTCGGGGAACGCCTTCAGCGCCTCGTTCACCACCTCGCCGATCACCTCGATGGAGGGAATCGGCTTGACGTGCCGCACCGGGAAGCCGCCGCCGATGTCCAGCAGGCGTGGCTTGAGGCCCGCCTTGGCCATGGCGTCGAACACGGTGCGCGCCTTCTCGATGCCGACACGCCAGTTCTCCGGATTGCGGCATTGCGAACCGGCATGGAACGTGACCCCGGCGAGGTCGGCGCCGCGCCGCGCGGCGGTGGCGATGATCTCGCGCGTTTCCGCGGCCCCGGCGCCGAACTTGCCCGACAGCGGCCAGTCGCTGCCGATGTTGGGCGTGGACACGCGCAGGTACATCTTGGCGTCGGCGCGCACTTCGTGCACGCGGCGCAGTTCGTCGACGCTGTCGATCACGAACCACTCCACGCCCCTGGCGGCGGCGTAGGCGATGGCGTCGCGCGACTTCATCGGGTTGGAATAGAACACCTCGGCAGCCGGCACCCCGAGCGCGAGCAGCATGTCCAGCTCGGCGGTGGAGGCGATCTCGAAGCCGCAACCCTCCTGCGCCAGCACCCTGAGGACGCGGCGGTCGGGATTGGCCTTGACGGCGTAGTGCGGCCGCACGCGCGGCATGACGGCGCGGAAGCGGCGCGCCTTCTGGCGCACGATGGCGTTGTCGAGGATCAGGAACGGCCGCGTGTACTTCTGCCGGGCGGCCTGGCGCACGACCTCGAAATCGAGGCTCGATTCCGGGTGCGTGTCGAAGATCTGCTCTTGCGCTTGCGAGTCCTGCTTGCTGTTGCGTCCGATGCTGCTGCTGGGGCGTACGCCCATCTCAGTGTCTCCCGGGATACCTAGGTTTCTGGAAGGTCAAGATCGCCGACCGGACCGCCCGAGTTCCTTTGTCCTCTCATGATGACCTCCTTTTAGCCTGTTGAGTCCTCAGGGAAATTCCCGGAAAACTTGACGCGATTATAGGTATGACCCCCGGGGTGTCAAGGGATTCGCGGCGCCATTTGCGCCGGCGCGACAGAGGGCGCGCGGCGGCGCCGGTTCTGATAAACCACTATAGGTTGGGGCCGTAACCCAGCCCGCACGCTACCAATCGGTGTTCAGATCCGGGGTGGCGTGACACCGGTCTGGCCCTGGTACTTGCCGCCGCGGTCCTTGTAGGAGGTCTCGCAGGTCTCGTCCGACTCGAGGAAAATCACCTGCGCGACGCCTTCGTTGGCGTAGATCTTCGCCGGCAGCGGCGTGGTGTTGGAGAACTCCAGCGTCACATGGCCCTCCCACTCCGGCTCCAGCGGGGTGACGTTGACGATGATGCCGCAGCGGGCGTAGGTGGACTTGCCGAGGCACACCGTCAACACGCTGCGCGGGATGCGGAAGTACTCCACCGTGCGCGCCAGGGCGAAGGAATTGGGCGGGATGATGCACACCGGGCCGCTGAAGTCGACGAAGGACTTCTCGTCGAAGGCCTTGGGGTCGACGATGGTCGAATTGATGTTGGTAAAGATCTTGAATTCGGTCGAGCAGCGGATGTCGTAGCCGTAGCTGGAAGTGCCGTAGGACACGATCCGCTTGCCATCCACCGCCTTCACCTGCCCGGGCTCGAAAGGCTCGATCATTCCCCGCGCCGCCATGCGGCGGATCCACTTGTCGGACTTGATGGTCATGTGTTCTGCACCACGATGTTGGGAAACTTCGCGGTCATGTCCTTCTGCGATTCGGCGATGCGCACCGCGCAGCGCCGCGCGATCGCCTTGTAGGCGGCCGACACCGCGCCATCCGGGTCGGACACCAGCGTCGGCTTGCCCGAATCGGCCTGCTCGCGGATCGCCGAGTCCAGCGGCAGGTGCCCCAGCAGCTCGGTGCCGTAGTCCTTGCACATGCGCGCGCCGCCGCCCTCGCCGAAAATGTGACTCTGGTGGCCGCATTTCGGGCAGATGTGGATGGACATGTTCTCCACCACGCCCAGGATCGGGATGCCGACCTTCTCGAACATCTTGAGGCCCTTGCGGGCGTCAATGAGCGCGATGTCCTGCGGCGTGGTGACGATCACCGCGCCGGTGACCGGGACCTTCTGGGCGAGCGTCAGCTGGATGTCGCCGGTGCCGGGAGGCAGGTCCACCACCAGGTAGTCGAGGTCGCGCCAGCGCGTGTCCTTCAACAGCTGCTCCAGCGCCTGCGTGACCATGGGGCCGCGCCAGACCATCGGCGTGTCGACGTCGATCAGGAAGCCGATCGAGATCGCCTGCAGGCCGTGGGCCTCCATCGGCTCCAGGCTCTTGCCGTCCTTGGATTCCGGCCGGCCGGAAATGCCCAGCATCATGGGTTGCGACGGGCCGTAGATGTCCGCGTCGAGGATACCCACCGAGGCGCCCTCGGCCGCAAGCGCGAGCGCCAGGTTCACCGCCGTGGTGGACTTGCCCACGCCGCCCTTGCCCGAGGCCACCGCGATGATGTTCTTGATGCCCGGGATGAGCTTCACCCCGCGCTGCACCGCGTGCGACACCACCTTCGAGCGCACGGTGACGGTGGCGCCCGAGGCGCCCGCGGCCTTGAGCGCTTCGATGGCCTGGCGCCGGATGGTCTCGAACTGGCTCTTGCCCGGATAGCCCAGTTCGATCTCGAGCGTGACCGCGTCGCCCGAGACCTTGAGGCCCTTCACCGAGCGCGTGGCGACGAAGTCCTTGCCGGTGTTGGGGTCAACGAGTTTGGCGAGTACCGCTTGTGCTTGCGATTCACTGATTGGCATGCGCGGAGTGTAAGCGAAAAACCGGGCGTCAAATGCGCTCCTTCAGGCGCAGAGCACCTGGACGAACCGGCGGTTGCCCGACAGCCGGTACACATCGAAGTCCGCGCTATCCACGGTCAGTATTTCGGTGATACCGAGCCGCTCGGCCACCACCACCAGCGACGCATCGGCGAGATCCATCGGCCGGTCGTGGTACTTCTCCAGCATGGCAAGCATGGACGAGCCATCGTCCGGCCCGATTTCCAGTACCGCCACTCCGCGCACCGCGACCCAGCGCATGAATTCGAGTCTTGCGGAACGCGGCAGCAGGTGCCAGACCTCGGTCGCGACCGCCCAGGTGGTCACCAGCAGGCAGGGGTTGTCGCGCAGGAACTCCCGCACCCGGACATGGTTCCGGTCGCGCCGATAGAAAAGCGCCACCAGCGGCCCCGTGTCAGCGACGATGTTTCTCACGGATGGCGCGCCGGACGTACTTCTTCGCGTTCCTCGACAGGTCCGGCGGTCCGCCCGCGACGCTGCCGATCAGGCCCAGCCTCACCGCGACCTCGTAGGAACTGGCTTCGGGCTCGCGCGCGACGAACTCCCGTACCAGCTCGGTCACGACCGCCGTTTTGGTGGTGCGACGGCGTTCGCAGACCGACTCCAGCCTGCGCTCCAGTTCCGGGTCGAGACGGACGGTGAGGGTCATGGGGCGTGGTAGCGTGTTCGCACTGTAATACGCATATTACATTGCCTCCGGTTCGGCTTGCAAGAACCGCTCATGAAATTCGCCGGAAGTGTCCTGTCGAGACGCTTCGCGACCGCGCTTGGCGGGTAAGCTAAGATCATTGCTTTCCCGCGCAGGTTTCGAGCGTCAGATGCAACCCCGCAAGCTTTTCGTCACCACCGCCCTGCCCTACGCCAACGGCGCGTTCCACATCGGCCACATCATGGAGTACATCCAGGCCGACATCTGGGTGCGCTTCCAGCGCATGCAGGGGCACGAGGTGCATTTCGTCGGCGCCGACGACGC
>JALHLN010000081.1 GCA_022844545.1 Burkholderiales bacterium
ATCGAGCGCCTGGAGCGCATCAACCGCACCGTCAGCCTGGTGCCGGCGGACAAGCTCGCCGCCGCCGGGGTGTCGCTGCGGCCGGTGAAAATCCTGTTCATCACGCCCTCGCAGCCGATTGAGCGCATCGCGGCGCGCTTCGTGCACGAGCTGCCGCGCAGCGTGCGCTTCATCCTCAGGCCCACGGGGGCGCTCAACCGCTCCGGCTCCAACCTCGCGTCATACCTCCTGTTCGAGGAGCCGTTCTGCCGCGCCCTGATCGACCTGGGCTACCAGGACACCGCGTCGCGGGAGAAGGAAGTGCTCGAATTCTTCAAGGAAACCGACGGAGGCCCGACATGAGCGAGGACGCCAAGGCGCCGCAGGACCCGTTCGAGATGTTCCGCCGCCTGTGGGGCCCGCTCGGGGTGCCGGTGCCCGGCATGGCGATGCCGACGCTGGACCCGCAGGAGATCGACAAGCGCATCGGCGAGCTGAAGTCGGTCGAGATGTGGCTGTCGATGAACCTCAACATGCTGCGAATGTCGATCCAGGGACTGGAAATGCAGAAAGCCGGGTTGACGGCGATGCAGCAGGCGATGACCATGGGCACCCCGCCAGCTGGCAACGCGGACAGGAAACCCTAGCTCGAGAACCCAGACAGGAGAACGAAGACATGGCAAAGGCAATTCGCTTCCACAAGACCGGCGGGCCCGAGGTGCTGCAGCTGGACGAGGTCCAGGTCGGCGAGCCCGGACCGGGCCAGGCGCGCATCCGCCACACCGCGATCGGGGTCAATTTCGTCGACACCTACCAGCGCTCCGGGCTCTACCCGATGCCGCTGCCGCAGGTCGCCGGCAACGAGGCCGCGGGCGTGGTGGAGGCGGTGGGCGCCGGCGTCACCGAGCTCAAGGCCGGCGACCGCGTCTGCTACACCGGCTTGATCGGCTCGTATTGCGAGCAGCGCCTGGTGCCGGCGGACCGGCTGGTCAAGCTGCCGGCGGGCATCACCGACGAGCAGGCCGCCTCGATGCTGCTCAAGGGCCTCACCGTGCACTACCTCATCTTCAGCACCTACGCGGTGAAGGCGGGCGAGACCGTGCTGTGGCACGCCGCCGCGGGCGGCGTCGGCCTGATCGCCTGCCAGTGGCTGAAGGCGCTCGGGGTGACGGTGATCGGCACCGCCGGCTCGGACGAGAAGTGCGCGCTCGCCAAGGCGCACGGCGCCACGCACGTCATCAATTACTCGAAGGACAACTTCGTCGAGAAGGTGAAGGCGCTCACCGGCGGCAAGGGCGTGCCGGTGGTGTACGACTCGGTGGGCAAGTCGACTTGGGAAGGGACCCTGGACTGCCTGCAGCCGCGCGGCCTGATCGCCTCCTTCGGCAACGCCTCCGGGGCGGTGCCGCCGGTGAACCTGGGCATCCTCTCCACCAAGGGCTCGCTCTACGTCACGCGGCCAACGCTGGCGACGCACATCGCCACTCGCGCGGACCTAGTGGCGCGCAGCGACGCCCTGTTCGGCATCGTGCAGTCGGGCAAGGTGAAGATCGAGACCACCGGCAAGTACAAGCTCGCCGACGCGGCGAAGTGCCACACCGACCTGGAGTCGCGCAAGACCACGGGGTCGGTGATCCTGGTACCGTGAACGCCGCGCGCAGGGCCGCCCCGCCTGCGGAAGAAGAACGCCGCCCGCGGGGCGGCGTTTTCTTGCCTGGCTCGGACTACTTGATGCCCAGCAGGCCCTTCGCCTTGCCCAGCGCCGCCATGGACTCGGCGTGCTTGCCTGCCTTGTGCGACGCCTCGCCTTCGGCGCGCAGCTTCTTCACCTCGGCCAACTGGGCCGGCGTGAGCTTCGCGGCTGGCAGCGCGGCGTCGATCGCCTTCATCTCGTTGGGGCAGTTGTGCGCCAGGGCAACGCCGCCGGACAGCATCAGTGCGCAAAACAGGGCAGTGCGTTTCATGGTTCCTCCATTCCGGGTTGGCGGGGCGCAGGAAGCCTAGCATGCCTCCCGCACTCGCCCCGGAGTGGCTGCGTCGCCATTTTGCGACGGCGCCGGCTCCCGCCGAGGCCATCTATGGCGACCACGGCACCCGGCCCGAGGCCTCGGTGCTGACTCCCGCCTCGGTGCTGGTGCCCATCGTGCCGCGCGCGGCGGGGATGGCGGTGCTGTTCACGCAGCGCACCGCGCACCTGAAGGCGCATTCAGGGCAGGTGGCTTTCCCCGGCGGGCGCGCCGAGCCGCACGACCCCGGGCCGGAGGCCACCGCGCTGCGGGAAACGCAGGAGGAGATCGGCCTGCATCCGCGGCATGTCGAATTGCTCGGGCGGCTGCCCGACTACCACACCCGGACCGGATTCCGCATCACGCCGGTGGTCGGGTTGGTCGAGCCGCCATTCGAACTCGTGCCCGACTTCAACGAGGTGGAGCGGATCTTCGAGGTGCCGCTCGCGTTCCTGATGGACCCCGCGAACCACCGCCGGGACTCGCGCCAGTGGCAGGGAGAGATGCGCTGGTTCTACACCATGGACTACGGCGGCCACACCATCTGGGGCGCCACCGCGGGCATGGTAGTCAACCTCTACCGCTACCTCGCCGCGCCCGGTCGCTGAGCGGCGCGCGCCGCGTTTTCCCTGGCGTACAGGCGCGCGAAGTTCTCCAGCGAATGCAGGTGGGCGTAGATGCGGCCCATGAAGCCCTTCGCCACCAGCGCCTTGTGCGCCGCGGGCTTCAATTCGGAGAGCTTCGCCTCGTCGACGCGGAACATGTCCTTCAGCCGGGTCGACTTGCGGCCGTTCTCGGTCACTTCCATGCTGAACGGGACGAAGATGTCCAGGCGCTGCAGCGCGGCGCACATTTCCGCGGTGCGGTCGAGGTCGTTCTCGTACTCGGTGAGCAGGCGCTCGATCCCCTGCCACTGCGCGCCGGGCTTGCCTTCGGCGTCGAACAGCGCCACGCCCCCCGGGTCCAGGTAAGTCTTCGCGATGCAGACGATGCGCTCGCTGCCGGGCTTGCCCTCGGCGTCGTATACCTTGGAGATGCAGAACGGGTAGCGGCGCACGTAGGCGGGCAGGTAGCAGGCCGGGTCCCAGTCGCCGGCCGCGTTGAGGAAAAGGTTGCTGCGGTCGGCGAGGCCCAGCACCATCACGGGGACGTAGCCCTCGCCGGCGGCGCCGCCACCACGTGCAAACACGATCGGGTAGTCGCGCGCCGCGACCACGAACTCGGCGAACGACAGCTGCAGCCCGTTGGTGGCGCGGCAGAACGCGGGCGTGCCGCCGCCGCTCAGCAGCACCTTGTGCTGCTTCTGCAGCGGGACGATTTCGTCGTAACCCCAGGGCACGGTGATTTTCATCGTGCGCCATTGTATAGAATGCCCCCGATGGGCGTACTCGCGATCATCGCCGCGCTGGTCCTGGAGCAGTGGCGCCCGCTGGGCGACCGCAAGGCGTACTTCGCGCTGCTCGCATCCTGGGCCGACTGGCTGGAGCGCAGCTTCAATGCCGGCGAGCGCCGCCACGGCACCATCGCCTGGCTGGTCGCGGCGCTGGTCCCGGTGGCCGCGGCGCTGGCGCTGTACTACCTCGCGTGGTGGCTGAGCCCGGCGCTGGGCCTGGCGGTGAACGTCGCCGCGCTGTACCTGACGCTCGGCTTTCGCCAGTTCAGCCACTGGTTCACCGGCATCCAGACCGCGCTCAAGGAGGGCGACGCCGACCGCGCGCGCGAGCTGATCGGCGCCTGGCGCGGCGAGCCCGCGCAGCACCGCAGCCGCGAGGAAGTCGCGCGGCTGGCGATCGAGGAGGCGATCTCGGCCTCGCACCGGCACGTGTTCGCGGTGCTGTTCTGGTTCATCGTCCTGCCCGGGCCCTCGGGGGCGATCCTGTACCGCATGGCCTCGTTCCTGCAGCGGCGCTGGGGCGGCGCCGGGGCGTTCGGCCAGCTCGCCAACCGCGCCCTTTACGTGCTCGAGTGGCCCACTGCGCGCCTGACCGCGTCCGCGTTCGCGGTGGTGGGAGACTTCGAGGACGCGATCTACTGCTGGCGCACCCAGGCCGCGGCGTGGCCGGACCCGAACGTCGGCATCGTGCTCGCCTCAGGCGCCGGCGCCATGGGCGTCAAGCTCGGCATGCCGCTGGCGGAAATCGACGGCCTGCAGCCGCGCCCGGAGCTGGGCATCGGCGAGGCAGCGGAGGTCGCGTTTCTCGACAGCACCGTGGGCCTGCTCTGGCGCGCGGTGGTGGTCTGGGTGTTCGTGCTGGGGCTGGTGGCGCTCGCGCGCGTCTTCTAGGCGCCCCGGCTGCCGCCGCAGCGCCAGCACTGCAGGAACTGGCCTTCCAGCGCCTCGCCGCAGGCGCAGGTCCACGGCGCGCCGCCCGCCGGCGCCGATCCCTCGCGCAGCACCCGCTCGGCGCGCGCCGCCTCGGCATCGTCCGTCACCCAGACCTCGGCCTGGCACTCCGCCGGCGGCAGCTCGCCCATGGCGGAGGACAGCATCTCGTTCCTCACCGTGACGCGGATGCCCTCGGTCTCGAGCAGGTTGCGGGCATGGAACACCGCGATGCGGTCGAAGGAACTGAAGACGCGCTTCATGCCTTCCACCTCATGGCGCGGCGACGATGCGCCGGTAGAGCTCGAGGCGCCTCGTGGAGAGCGCACCCGCGGCCGCGGCCGCGCTCACCGCGCAACCGGGCTCGCTGAGATGGCGGCAGTCGCGGAAGCGGCACTGCGCCGCGAGCGGCGCGATGTCGGCGAATCCCTCGGCGATGTCCTGGGTGCTGAGGCCGGCGAGGCCGAACTCCGCGAGGCCCGGGGTGTCGATCAGCTCGGTGGAGGCGTCGATCGCGTACAGGCGCGAGGCGGTGGTCGATTGCTTGCCCGAGGAGAGGAAGGCCGAGATCTCGCGGATGCGGACTTCCGCCTCCGGCACCAGCGCCTTCAGCAGCGTGGATTTGCCCATGCCGGACTGGCCGATCAGCACGCTGCGCCGCCCGCGCAGCCGGTCTGCGAGCGGGGAGGGGTCGAGCATCGCCGCGAGCTCGATCACTTCCACGCCCGCGGCGCGGAACGGCGCCAGGCGCGCGCGGGCCTGCTCGCGCCCGGCCTTCAGGTCGATCTTGTTCAGGGCGATCAGCGCCTCGGCGCCGGCGCGGTGCGCGGCGACGAGGGCGCGGCACAGCAGCTCGTCTGAGAAGGGCGGCTCGCAGGCCGCCACCAGCACCAGTTGCGAGACGTTGGCGGCGATCAGCTTGGAGCGGAACGCGCTGGTTCGTGCGATCAGGTTGCGGCGCGGGGCCACCGCGCCGATGAAGCCGCCCTCGAGCAGCTCGATCTGGTCGCCGGCGACGGCGATGACGCGGCGGCTGCGGGCGCGCGCCTGGACCAGCAGGCCCTCGCCCGTGCGCACCAGAGAGACGCGGCCGAAGCCGGCGACGACGAGGCCGGTGTCAGCCGTCAATCAAGGGATCGGCAGCAGGGCGTCGCATTGCGCGGCGCAGGCGAAGTCGTATTCGGTCAGCCCGCCGGCGTCGTGCGTCGACCAGGCGATGCGGCAGCGGTTGTAACCCACCGCGAGGTCCGGGTGGTGATCGGCGCGGTGCGCGATCCAGGCCACCGCGTTCACGAACGCCATGGTGCGGTGGTAGTCCTTGAAGGCGAAGGTCTTGGCGAGGGTGTCGCCCTCGATTGCCCAGCCCTTGAGGGCCGCGAGCCGTTCCGCGGCCTCGCGCGCGCCGAGGCGGGCGGGGCGGCTCATGCCGTGAGCCGGGCGATGCGCGTCGCCGCCGGCGGGTGCGAGTCGTAGAAGGCCGAGTGCAGCGGGTCCGGGGTCAGGGTGGCGGCGTTGTCCTGGTACAGCTTCACCAGCGCCTTCACCAGCTCCGGCGCGCTCGCGTGCGCCGCGGCATAGGCGTCGGCCTCGAACTCGTGCTTGCGCGAGTACAGGCTCGACAGCGGTTGCAGGAAGAAGGTGAACACCGGCATGACGAGGAAGAACAGCATCAGCGCGGTGGCGGTGCCCTGCGAGTCCACCCCAAGCCCGGCGTAGAACCAGTCCTGCCGGATCAGCTGCCCCAGCGCCCACAGCAGGCCGAAGGAGGCGGCGAACAGCAGCAACACGCGCTTCCAGACGTGGTGGCGCTTGTAGTGTCCCAGCTCGTGCGCCAGCACCGCCTCGATCTCGGCCGGCGCCAGGCGCGCGAGCAGGGTGTCGAAGAACACGATGCGCTTGGCGGCGCCGAAACCGGTGAAGTAGGCGTTGCCGTGGCTGGAGCGCTTCGAGCCGTCCATCACGTACAGGCCGCTGGAGCGGAAGCCGCAGCGCTCAAGGAGGGCCCGCACCCGGTCGGCGAGCGCGGCGTCCTCCAGCGGGCTGAACTTGTTGAACAGCGGCGCGATGAAGGTCGGGTACGCGAGCAGGATGAGCAGGTTGAAGGCGGTCCAGGCCGCCCAGACCCAGGCCCACCACAGCTCGCCCATCTGCGCCATCAGCCACAGCACCAGCGCGAGCAGCGGCACCCCGAGCGCGGCGCCCACGGCGGTCTGCTTGGCGAGGTCCGCGACGAACAGCGCCGGCGTCATCCGGTTGAAGCCGAAGCGCGCCTCCACCACGAAGGTCCGGTACACCGCGAAGGGCAGGTCCACCGCCGAGAGCAGCACCACCACCGACAGGATCAGCGCCACGCCGTGCGCGATGCCGCCGGGCTCGAGCCACTGCGCCCAGGTCCGCGCCAGCAGCTCCAGCAGCCCGCCCAGCGTGAGTACCAGCAGCATCGCCACGCCCACCAGCAGTTCGATCACGCCGAGGCGGCCCTTGGCGACGCTGTAGTCGGCGGCCTTCTGGTGCGCCTCGAGCGGGATGGCGCCGGCGAAGGAGGGCGGCACCGCGTCGCGATGCGCGCGCACGTGGCGCATCTGGCGCGCCGCCAGCCACAGGCGCGTGGCGGTGGCCGCCGCGAGCGCGGCGAGGAAGACCCAGGTGAAGCTGGCGGTGGCGGATTCGTTCATGCGCCGTGAGAGAATAAAGCATGGCCGTGGATGGCAACAACCTTATCTGGATCGACATGGAAATGTCGGGCCTCGCGCCCGATACCGACCGCATCCTGGAGATGGCCTTCATCGTCACCGATTCGGAGCTGAACCTGGTGGCCGAGGGCCCGGTGCTGGTGCTGCACCAGCCCGACGAGGTGCTGGCGGCGATGGACTCCTGGAACCGCAGCGTGCACGCCAAGTCCGGGCTGGTGGACAAGGTGCGGGCCTCGACGCTGGCCGAGGCCGAGGCCGAGCGCCTGTCGCTCGCGTTCCTCGAGCAGCACGTGCCCAAGGGGGTGTCGCCGATGTGCGGCAACTCGGTGTGCCAGGACCGGCGCTTCCTGGCGCGCTGGATGCCGCGGCTGGAGGCGCATTTCCTGTACCGGAACCTGGACGTGTCCACGCTCAAGGAACTGGTGCGGCGCTGGAAGCCGGAGATCGCCCGGGCGCTGAAGAAGGAGGGCAAGCACGAGGCCCTGGCCGACATCCTCGAGTCCATCGAGGAGCTGAAGTACTACCGCCGGACCGTCATGACCATCTGAATTGCCGTCCGATGTAACCGAGCGGTTACATCGGCGGGGCGGGGCGGCCCGGGAAATCGGGGTCTGTCCCTATTTTTTCCGCTTGTTCTTCTTTGCCGCCTTCTTCTTCGGCGCCGGTCCGACCTCGACGATGCACTCGATCTCGACCGGGATGCCCATGGGCAGGGAGCCCATGCCGACCGCCGAGCGGGCGTGCTTGCCACGCTCGCCGAGCACCTCCACGAACAGGTCCGAGCAGCCGTTGATCACCTTGGGCTGGTCCTCGAACTCCGGGGTCGCGTTCACCATCCCCAGCACCTTCACCACGCGCTTCACGCGGTCGAGGCTCCCCAGTTCGGACTGCATCACCGCGAGCAGGTCCAGGCCCACCGTGCGCGCGTGCTGGTAGCCCTGCTCGACGGTGTACTCGCGCCCCACTTTGCCTTTCGGGCGCACGCCGTTCTCGGCGCGCGGGCCCTTGCCGGCGAGGAACAGCAGGTTCCCGGTGCGCACCGCGTTGACGTAGTTGGCGACCGGCGAGGACACCTTGCCCAGGTCGATGCCCAGTTCCTTCAGCTTCTTTTCGGCGCTCATTGGATCGGAACGACCTTTCCGGGATTCATCAGGTTCTCGGGATCGAACACCTTCTTGATGTCCACCATGAGGGACACCACGTCCTCGCCCAGCTCGCGGGTCATGGAGCCGATCTTGCCCAAGCCAACCCCATGTTCGCCGGTGCAGGTGCCCTCCATGCGCAGCGCGCGGTCGACCACGCGCTTGTTGAACGTCTTGGCCTGCTCGGCCTCCTCGGGTCTGGCGGGATCGACGAACAGCATGAGGTGGAAGTTGCCGTCGCCGATGTGCCCCAGCAGCGGCACCGGCGCGAAGTAGTCCTTGCAGTCCTCCATGGTCTCGGCCACGCACTCGGCGAGGCGCGAGATCGGCACGCAGACGTCGGTGGAGATGGCGCGCGAGCCCGGGCGCGACTGGATGCAGGCGAAGTAGGCGTTGTGGCGCGCGTCCCAGAGCCGGGTGCGGTCCTCGGCCTTGGTCGCCCACTGGAAATCCATGCCGCCGTTGTCCTTCGCGATCGCCTGCACGATCTCGGCCTGCTCGACAACGCTCGCGGCCGAGCCGTGGAACTCGAAGAACACGGTCGGCGCGACGCGGTAGTCGGTCTTCTTGTACTTGTTGATCGCGTCCACCGTCTTCTCGCAGACGATGTCGCAGCGCGCGATGGGCACGCCGGCCTGGATGGTCTGGATCACGGTGTTGGTGCAGCCGTCCACCGATTCGAAGGCGCAGACCGCGGCCGACATCGCCTCCTGCACCGGGTACAGGCGCACCGTCACCTCGGTGATGATGCCGAGGGTCCCCTCCGAGCCCACGAACAGGCGCGTCAGGTCGTAGCCGGCGGCGGATTTCTTCGCCCGCCGCGCGGTCTGGATGACGCGGCCGTCGGCCAGCACCACCTTGAGCGAGATCACGTTCTCGCGCATGGTGCCGTAGCGCACCGCGTTGGTGCCCGAGGCGCGCGTCGCCGCCATGCCGCCCAGGGTCGCGTCCGCGCCCGGGTCCACCGGGAAGAAGAGGCCGGTGTGCTTGATGTGCTCGTTCAACTGCTTGCGGGTGACGCCCGCCTGCACCACGGCGTCCAGGTCCGACTCGTGCACTTCGACGATCTTGTTCATCTGCGACAGGTCGATGCAGACCCCGCCCTTCACCGCCAGGATGTGGCCCTCGAGCGAGGTGCCGACGCCGAAGGGGATCATGGGCACGCGGTGGCGGCGGCAGATGTTCACCACGTCGCGGACCTCTTCGGTGGAATGCGGGAACACCACCGCGTCGGGGGGCGCGTAGGGGAAGTAGGACTCGTCCTTGCCGTGGTGCTCGCGCACCGCGGCCGAGGTGGAGACCCGCTCGCCCAGCAGCGCCTGCAGTTCGGTGACGACCGTCTGGTCGAATTCGCGTGCCTTGTTCATTCTGACCCTCCGCAAGCGATTATTTTAGTCTGATTTCCCCCTCGAACGGCACCTTCACCCCCAGCGACGGGATCTCCAGCGTCACGCGCGCGGCGAAGGCCTCCTCGCCTTTCAGCCGCCCCTCGGCGAGCGCCCTGTGCACCGCCTGCTCGATCTCGCGCTGCGAGTTCACGCCCACCATCTTCAGCAGCTTGCGGATGCTGAGGTTGAAGGTTTCCTGGTCCATTAGCGGCCTCCCTTTAGCAAGTCGTTGGCGAGTTTCTTTCCGAGCTCGACGCCCCACTGGTCGAAGCTGTCGATGTTCCAGAGCACGCCCTGCGTGAACACCTTGTGCTCCCAGGCGGCGAGCAGCGCGCCCAGCGCGCGCGCGCCCAGGCCCGGCAGCGCCAGGATGCTGGAAGGCCGGTTGCCCGGGTGCCGGCGGTGCGGCGGCAGGGCGGGATCCTGCGTTCCCAGCGCCAAGGCGTCGGCCTGCGCGCGGGCGTTCGCAGAGAGCAGCGGATCGAGGCCGGCATCGATGAAGTCCGCCGGCACCACCTGCGTGCCCTGGTGCAGCAGTTGATGGAAGGAATGCTGGCTGGGCGTGCCCTCGGCGCCCCAGACCACCGGCGCGGTGGCGTAGGCAAGCTCCTCGCCGCGGTGGTCCACGCGCTTGCCGTTGGATTCCATTTCCAGCTGCTGCAGGTGCGCCGGCAGCAGGCGCAACGCGTGCGCGTAGGGCAGCACCGCGTGCGTGCCGCAGCCGAGGAAGTTCACGTTCCAGGTCCCGATCAGCGCCATCAGCACCGGCAGGTTCTTCGGCACGGGCGCCGAGGCGAAATGCCAGTCCATGTCGCGTGCGCCGGCCAGCAGCTCGCCGAAGCGCGCCGCGCCCAGCGCGGCGAAGGCTGCAAAGCCGGCCGCGGACCAGAGCGAGTACCGGCCGCCGACCCACTCGGGCATCGGCAGCACCTCGGCGGCGCCGAAGCGCCTGGCCGCGTCGACGTTGTTCGATACTGCGATGAAGTGCTTCGCGCCCCAGCGCTTCGCGGCTTGGGCGTTGGCCAGGGTCTCGGCCGTGGTGAAGGTCTTGGACACCACCACGAACAGCGTCGAGTCCGGCTCGGCGCCCTCCAGGGCGCCCGCCAGCGCCGCCGGGTCGGGACTGGCGACGAAGCGCGCCTCGCGGATGCGCTGCGCGCGCAGCGCGCCGTAGACCAGGCGCGGGCCGAAATCCGAGCCGCCGATGCCCAGGTTGACGATGCGGCGGATGCCGGAAAGCCCCTCGGCCAGCTGCGTCATTCGCCCGAGCGCGGTCTTCACTTCCTCCGGCGCCGCCTCGCCGGCACGCAGCGCGGTGTGCCAGGCGGGCCGCTTCTCGGTCGGATTGACGACCCGGCCTTCGAGCAGCGCGGCACGCCAGTCCTCGAAACCGCGCTCCTGCAGCAGTTGCGCCAGCAGCCCGAGGGTCAGCCCGCCCAGGCGCTGGCGCGAGTAGTCGAGCTTCAGGCCCGCGCCTTCGGCGACGAAGGCCGCCGCGCGCCCGGGGTCGTTCTGCAAGAGCTCGCCGATGCGCGCGTGCCTCCAGGTCTCCGCGTGCGCGGCGATGCGGGTCCAGGCGCGGCAGTCGGTGGGTGGCGTCGTATTCACGTGGTCACAGTCGCCTGTAGAGCCGGTAGCGCTCGGACTTGTCGCCGGGGCGGCCGACGTCGGCCAGCTTCTCCCAGCGCCCGCGCGGCGCGCCCAGTTCGTGGCGCGCCTGTCCCTGGACGAGGAAATACCGGCATTCGTCGCGGGGCGCAACCGTGCGGATGCCGGCGTGGTAGCTGAGCGCGGCGCGCTGCGGCAGGCCGAAGCCGCTGCCGGAGATGCAGCCCGGCGCCGCCGGCAGGCGGGACTTCAGCTGCAGCGCCACGCCCTGGTAGCTCTTCTGGTAGTCGGCCCAGGGCATCCACAGCATGGCGAAGGTCCCCCACAGCAGCGCGACCCCCGCGGCCCAGCGCAGCACGCCGCGCGTGGGCGAGGGCGCGGTGAAGAACGCGCACCACAGCCAGGCGAGCGTCAGCGCCGCGGCGGCGAGGAACGGCAGCCACTCGAACTGCGGCAGGAAGCCGGGCGCGGTCTTGGCGAAGTTGTTGGCGATCCTCGGCGGCAGCCCGGTCATCATGGCGGCATAGCCCAGCCAGACCAGCGCGGCGAAAAAGCCGAAGGTCATGACCCCGAACCAGTCGAGCGCGTTGGCCGCGCCGCGGCGCAGGCGTTCCACGCCGAGCGCTCCCAGCAGAGCCAGGGGGGAGAGGAGCAAAGTGGCGTTGATGTCCTGCGTCTGTCCGCCCCATGCAATCGCTGGCAGCGCGAGCAGCGCGGCGGCGAGCGGCACGAACACCCGGGTGCTGCGCCACTGCGCGCGCAGCGACCACGCCGCCCACAGCGCGAGCGGCCAGGCGGGCCAGGCGTACCAGCTGGCGGTGACCAGGTAGTAGCGCAGCGCCGGGAGGAACGGGCCCCGGCCCTCCAGGGCCGCGCCCCACCAGGCCGGTGCGAGTTCCGGAGCGCGCAGCTTGAGCGCGAGCGCCCAGCCGGCTGCGGCAGCGAGCGGCAGGGCAAATGCCGGGACGAGGAAGCGCAGCGCACGGCGGGTGCGCAGTTCGTCGCAGGCCAGGTGCGCCGCCAGCGCCGCCGCCAACAGCACCACGGGGGCGGCGAGGCCGGTGGAGAGGAAGGCGATCCCGGCCGCGGCGCCGAACGCGACGCCCGAGGCGAGCGGCCGGCGCGCCGCGCGCGACAGGAACAGCAGCGCCGCGCAGGTGGCCGCAAGCGTGGCCAGGTCCGGCGCCGCTTCGTGCGCGTGCACGATGAGGCCGGTGGAACCGGCCAGGAGCAGCGTTGCCGACGCCCCCACCGCGCGCGCGCTGTAGCGCGCCTTCGAGGCGCCGAGGGCGTCCTGCGCCGGCGCCTCTGCGCCGTGCGCGGCGTGGCGCGCGGCGAGGTACACGAACCAGAACGCCGCCAGCATGCACAGCCCGCTCGCCAGGCGCGCGGCGTTATGGAACGGCATTGCCCAGCCCAGCGCGCCACCGAAGGCGAGCGCCAGCCAGTGGTAGAAGGGCGGGTCCTCCGGCCAGGGCTCGCCCGCCACCCGGGGCAGCAGCCAGTCGCCGGTGGCGCGCATCTGGTGCGCGATCTCGATCGCCACCACGTCGTAGGTCTTCCAGGGGTCGTGGCCGGCCGGGCCGGGCAGGACGAAGGCGAGCGCGAGCAGCACCAGCACCGCGTGCGAGGGCGGGAGGGCGAGCCGCGGGATCATGGGCCGTTATTCTCCGGCAGGGCAACAAAAAAGGGCAGCCGAAGCTGCCCTTGGTCGCGGTCCGGAGGGACCCTCAGGCGGCCGCTTTCTTGGTGTAGCGGCGCTTGAACTTCTCGATCCGGCCGGCGGTGTCCATCACCTTCTGCTTGCCGGTGTAGAACGAATGCGATTCCGAGGACACCTCGACCTTGACCACCGGGTACTCCTTGCCGTCCTGCCACTTCATGGTCTCGCGGCCCTTGGTGTCGATCGCCGAGCGGGTGAGGAACGAGTGGTTGGAGGCGGTGTCGAGGAAGATCACCGGCTGGTACTGCGGATGGATTCCGGATTTCATGGCGGGCTCGAAAATGGGTGGTCGGAAAAGGGCGCGAAGTATACGTAAATCAGCGGCTTAGCGCAAGGGCGGGGGCTCAACTCCGGCGCGCGGTCATGGAGTCGAAGAACTCGCCGTTGGACTTTGTGGCGCGCACCTTGTCGATGAGGAATTCGGCCGCCTCGAGCTCGTCCATCGGGTACAGGAGCTTGCGCAGCACCCAGATCTTCTGCAGCAGGTCCTTGGCGATCAGCAGTTCCTCGCGCCGGGTGCCGGAGCGGTTGACGTTGATGGCCGGGAAGATGCGCTTCTCGTGCATGCGGCGGTCGAGGT
>JALHLN010000082.1 GCA_022844545.1 Burkholderiales bacterium
TTCAGGTATTCGCGCAGCGCCTCCTGCACCAGGGCGGAGCGCGACTGCCTGCGCTGCCGGCACGCCCGGTCGAGCAGGCGCTCCAGCGCCGGGTCGAGCCTCACGGACAGTGTCATGGCAAAGTCCTTCGTCGGCAGGAATTTGTATGCCAAGTGTAACACGGCGGCGACCGAGGCGATCGGATGAGGCGGCGCGACTGGCTGCTCGCCTCCACGGCGCTCGCGCTGACGTCGCTCGCCCGCGCGCAGGCCCAGCGCCTGCGCCGCGTCGCCATCGCCTCGCCTGGCAGGCCCAATCCGCAACAGCCGAGCTTCCTGATTCCGCGAATGGAAGAATTCGGCTGGATCGAGGGCCGCACGATCGAGTACCTGCGGGGCTACGCGCACGACGACGCCACGCGCTGGGAGCCGATGCTCGCGGAGCTGCTGGCGAAGAAGCCGGAGGTCCTGGTCGTCGTCTTCACCGCCATGACGCAGGTGGCCATGAAGCTGACCAGGGACGTGCCGATCGTGTTCGCGATCGCGAGCAACCCGGAGAAGTCGGGTCTGGTCGCGAGCCTCGCCCGGCCCGGCGGCAACGTCACCGGCGTCTCGACGCGCGACGCGGAGCTGATTGGCAAGCGCATCGAGCTGATGCGCGAGATCACGCCCGGCGTACGCCGCATCGCGATGCTGGCGAACCCCGACAGCCCCGGAATCACCAATTTCTATCTTGAAAACTACACGGCGGAGGCGCGCAAGTTCGGCATCGAAGTGAGACCGTACGACGCGAGATCGGAGGCAGAGCTGCTGCGTGCCTTCGACCGGTTGGAAAGCGAGCGGATGCAGGGGTTGCTCAACATTGCAGACTCGTTCCAGAACCGGGCGCGCAAGGAACTTGTCGCCCACGCCGGCCGCCTGCGGCTGACGGCGATTTATACGGTGAATGGCTTCGTCGAGGCGGGCGGGCTGGCGTCCTTCGGCACGAACGTGCAGGACCAGTTCCGCCGCGCGGCAGACTACGTCGACAAGATCCTGCGCGGCGCGAAGCCCGCCGACCTGCCGGTGCAGGAGCCGACGCATTTCCAGCTCGCGATCAACCTCAAGGCCGCGCGCGAGCAAGGCTTCAGGTTTCCGCAGGCGATCCTGCTGCGCGCCGACTAGGTGATCGAATGAAAGGCGCAAGGCGGGGCTATCATGGCACTGTCTTGTGCCGAGAAAGGCAGAGGGAGCCCGCCTGAAGCCTGCCGATTTCATCGTCGAGGAGCCGATCCTGGTCCGCCGCATCCACCGCGGCCGCCTGTTCCGAAAGTATTTCCTGTCGATCCTCGGCCTGGTCTGCGGCGCGCTGCTGATCTCGGGCGCGATCGGGCTGTACTTCTCGTACCAGGAGAACAAGGTCGCGCTCTCCAGCCTGCAGCGCGACAAGGCGCTCAACGCCGCGGCCCGCATCGAGGACTTCATGCGCCAGATCGAGCTCCAGGTGGAGAACGCGGCGATGCACCAGCTGGGCGCCGACGGCACCGACCAGCGCCGCCTGGAGTTCATCAAGCTCATCAAGCTGGTGCAGGCGGTCACCGACATCGCCTACATAGATGCCCAGGGGCGCGAGCAGCTGCTGGAATCGCGCCTGGGCATCGGCACGGCCGGCTCCGGCGCGGACCGCTCGGCCGAGCCCGCGTTCCGCCTCGCCAAGGAGAAGCAGACCTGGTTCGGTCCGGTGAGCTTCCGCAAGGAGACCGAGCCGTACATGCAGATCGCCGTGCGCTCCAGGGCGGGAGGCCCGGTCACGGTTGCGGATGTCAACCTCAAGTTCATCTGGGACGTGGTGACGCGGATCAAGATCGGCAAGAAGGGCAAGGCCTACGTGGTGGATGAAACCGGCCACCTGGTGGCGGACCCGGACATCGGCCTGGTACTGCGCAAGACCGACCTCTCGAAGCTGCCCCATGTGCAGTTCGCGCTGTCGAAGGGCGCCGACGATTCGCGCGCGCTGGTGGCCATCGGCCTGGGCGGGGAGGAGGTGCTCACCGCCTACGCCAGCATCGCCGGACTGGGCTGGAAGGTGTTCGTCGAGCAGCCGGTGTCGGAGGTCTACGCGACGCTGAACGCGGCCATCCTGCGCACCGTGGGGCTGCTGGTCGCGGGCCTGCTGATCTCGATGCTGGTGGCCCTCTGGCTCGCGCGCGGCCTGGTGAGGCCGATCCGGACGATGCAGGAGAGCGCCGCGCGCATCGGGGCGGGGGATCTCGACCAGCGGATCGAGGTGCGCAGCGGCGACGAGCTGGAGGCGCTCGCCGAGCAGTTCAACCAGATGACCGCCCAGCTGCGCGAATCCTACGCCGGGCTGGAGCGCAAGGTCGAGGAGCGGACCGCGGAACTGAAGGAGGCGTTCGAGCACCAGAGTGCCTCTGCGGGAATCCTCGGCATCATCGCCGGCTCGGTCGCGGACGCCAAGCCGGTGTTCGACGCCATCGCGCGCGCCGCGGCGGGCGTGATCCAGAATGCGCGGGTCCAGCTGTTCCTGGTCAGAAACGGAGAGCTGCACCACGTCGGCGGCACCGGGCTGAGCGAGGAGCAGTCGCGGCGCCTCGCCGGCCTTTTTCCGGCGCCGCTGGCGAAGTCCAGCTACGCCGGCGCGGCGATCCTCGAGAAGCGCGTCATCCACATGCCGGACGTCCTGGCAGATCCCGAGCCTCGGGAGGTGAACGCGGAAGTAGCGGAAAGAACCGGCTTGCGCGCGATCCTCGCGGTGCCGATGATGCGCGAGGGCGAGGCGATCGGCTGCATCACGACCTCCTTCACCGAGCCCGGCGCCTTCACGGAGAAGCAGATCGCGCTGCTCAGGGCCTTCGCCGACCAGGCCGTGATCGCGATCCAGAACGCCGAACTGTTCCGCGAGATCCAGGAGAAGAGCGCGCAACTCGAGATCGCCAACAAGCACAAGTCCGACTTCCTCGCCAACATGTCGCACGAGCTGCGCACGCCGCTCAACGCCATCATCGGTTTCTCCGAGGTGCTGCTGGAGAAGATGTTCGGCGATGTGAACGAGCGGCAACTCGACTACCTGAAGGACATCCATTCCTCCGGCAAGCACCTGTTGTCCCTCATCAACGACATCCTCGACCTGTCCAAGATCGAGGCCGGGCGGATGGAATTGGACCTGGCCGAATTCGACCTGCCCTCGGCGCTGCAGAACGCCATGACGCTGGTGAAGGAGCGGGCTCAGCGCAACGGCATAGAACTTTCGCTTGAGGTGGACCCGGCCTTGAGCACGGTCACGGCGGATGAGCGCAAGTTCAAGCAGATCCTGCTCAACCTGCTGTCGAACGCGGTGAAGTTCACGCCGCAGAACGGCCGGGTCGGCGTGCGCGCGGCGCCGACCGCCGGCGCGGTCGAGGTTGCCGTGTCGGACACCGGCATCGGCATCGCGGCCGAAGACCAGGCGAGCGTGTTCGAGGAGTTCAAGCAGGTCGGCCGGGACTACACCCGCAAGGCCGAGGGCACGGGACTGGGCCTGGCGCTGACCAAGCGCTTCGTCGAATTGCACGGCGGCTCGATTCGCCTGAGCAGCGAGCCGGGCAAGGGCTCCACATTCACATTCACGATACCGGTGCGCACATGAACCTGGTCCTGATCGTCGAAGACAACGAGAAGAACATGAAGCTGGCGCGCGACGTGCTGCAGGTAAAGGGCTACGCCACGCTGGAGGCAGTGACCGGCGAGGAGGGGGTGCGGCTGGCGAAGGAGCGCAAACCGGACCTCGTCCTCATGGACATCCAGTTGCCCGGCATCAACGGCATCGAGGCCTTCCGGCAACTGCGCGCCGACCCGGCCACGGCGGCGATTCCGGTGGCGGCCCTGACCGCCTCGGTGACGCCCACCGACCGCTCGGAAATCACGCGCGCCGGCTTCGACGCCTTCCTCGGCAAGCCGATCGCGCTCAAGGAGTTCCTCGACACGGTGAAGCGGCTGCTGGAGGAACCCCGCGCATGAGCGCGGCGCGCATCCTGGTGGTGGATGACACGCCGGCCAACCTCAAGCTGCTGAGCGGGCTGCTCGGTTCACGCGGCTACGAGGTGGAGACCGCCGCCGATGGCGCCTCGGCGCTGGCCGCCATCGCGCAGCGCAGGCCCGACCTGGTGCTGCTCGACGTGATGATGCCCGGTCTGTCCGGCTACGACGTCTGCCGCAGGATCCGGGCGGAGCCCGCCACCGCCCTGCTGCCGGTGGTGATGTGCACCTCGCTCGATCCGCAGCAGGAGCGCGTCAACGGCATCGAGGCCGGTGCCGACGATTTCCTGTCCAAGCCGGTGAACCAGCCGGAGCTGTTCGCGCGCGTCAAGTCGCTCTTGCGCGTCAAGCAGCTGCACGACGAGCTGGAGTCGCTCAACGCCGGGCTGGAGAAGCGGGTTGCCGAGCAGGTGGCGCAGATCGAGCGCCTCGCGCGCCTGCAGCGCTTCGTTTCGCCGCGCGTCGGTGAACTGATCCTGTCGGGCGAGGTGGACGATCCGCTGCAGACGCGGCGGCGCGAGATCACCGTGGTGTTCACCGACCTGCGCGGCTTCACGGCGTTCTCGGAAACCGCCGAGCCGGAGGAAGTAATGGGGGTGCTGCGCGAATACCACGCCACGCTGGGCCGCATCGTCATGGCGCACGAGGGCACGGTCGAGCACTTCTCCGGCGACGGGGTGATGATCCTGTTCAACGACCCGATGCCATTGCCGGAACCCGAGCTGGCCGCCGTGCGCATGGCCCTCGAGATGCGTCTCGAAGTCGCCGGTCTTGCGGCGGGCTGGCGCAAGCGTGGCCACGACCTGGGCTTCGGCGTCGGCATCGCCAACGGCTATGCCACGCTGGGCGCGATCGGCTTCGAGGGGCGGCGCGACTACGGCGCGGTGGGTCCGGTGACCAATCTCTCGGCGCGGTTATGCGCCGAGGCGGGCGCGGACCAGGTCCTGGTGTCGCAGCGGGTCTACGGCAAGATCGAGGAGCGCATCGAGGCCGAGCACGTCGGGGTCCTGACCCTCAAGGGGATCCATCGTCCGGTCCCGGCCTACAACGTGCTCGCGCTGCGCGCCTAGCGCGCAGTTCGCAGTTACAATCGGCGCCCCATGGCGCTAGAAGTCGTCATCCTCGCCGCCGGGCAGGGCAAGCGCATGCGCTCCGACCTGCCCAAGGTGTTGCATCGCCTGGCGGGCCGCCCGCTGCTCGCCCATGTCATCGCCGCCGCGCGCGCGCTGAAGCCGGCGAAGATCCACGTCGTGCACGGGCATGGCGGCGAGGCGGTCAAGGCCGCGTTCACCGGCGAGCGCATCGAATGGGTGGAGCAGGCGCGCCAGCTCGGCACCGGCCATGCGCTGCAGCAGGCGCTGCCCAAGGTGTCGCGCGCGGCCACGGTGCTGGTGCTCAACGGCGACGTGCCGATGGTGAGCGCCGATACGCTGCGCAAGCTGGTCAGGGCCTCCGGCAAGGGCCTCGCCATCGCCACCAGCGAGCTGTCCGATCCCGCCGGCTACGGCCGCGTCGTCCGCGACGCGCGGGGCCGCGTGCAGCGCATCGTCGAGCACCGCGACGCAAGACCGAAGGAACTCGCCATCCGCGAGTGGTATGCCGGATTCCTGGCTGGCCATGCTTCGCGCCTCGCCGGCTGGCTGGCGAAGGTCGCCAACCGCAACGCGCAGAAGGAGTACTACCTCACCGACGTCATCGGCATCGCCGCCGGCTCCGGCGCGCAGGTGACCGCGATCAAGGCCAGCGAGACCTGGGAAGTCGCCGGCGTCAATTCCCGCCACGAACTGGCGATCCTGGAGCGCGCGTTCCAGAACGCGCAGTCGCGGCGCCTGCTCGATGCCGGGGTCGCGCTGGCCGACCTGTGGCGCGTGGACGTGCGCGGCGAACTCGAGTGCGGCACTGATGTCTTCATCGACGTGAACTGCGTGTTCGAGGGCAGGGTGAAGCTGGGCGACGGCGTGCGCGTCGGGCCCAACTGCGTGCTGCGCAACGTCAGTGTCGCAACCGGAACCGAAGTCCATGCGTTCTCGCTGCTGGAGGACGCCGAAGTCGGCGCGCGCTGCCGCATCGGACCCTACGCCCGGCTGCGTCCGGGCGCGAAGCTGGCGCGGGACGTCCATATCGGCAATTTCGTCGAAGTGAAGGCGAGCCGCATCGGCGCCGGCTCCAAGGCGAACCACCTGTCCTACATCGGCGACGCGGAGATTGGCGCGCGGGTCAACGTCGGCGCGGGCACCATTACCTGCAACTACGACGGCGTGGCCAAGCACCGGACCGTGATCGAGGATGACTGCTTCATCGGTTCGGATGCGACGCTGGTGGCGCCAGTGCGGATCGCCAGGGGCTCCTACATCGGCGCCGGCTCGACCATCAGCAAGGACACCCCCGCGGGACAGCTGACCGTGGCGCGCGCGAAGCAGGTTTCGCTGCCGGGGTGGAAACCGAAGAGGAAGGCCTAGCCATGTGCGGGATCGTGGGGGCGGCCGCGCGGCGCGACATCGTGCCGGTGCTCATAGAAGGCCTGCGGCGACTGGAGTATCGCGGCTATGACTCCTGCGGTGTCGCCACGCTCGGCGAAGGCGGCCTCGCCCGCGTGCGCAGCGTGGAGCGCGTCGCCGCTCTCGGCGCGCGCGTGGCAAAGCAGAAGCTGGCGGCCGAGACCGGCATCGCGCACACGCGATGGGCGACCCACGGCGCCCCGGTGACCAACAACGCGCACCCGATCTTCTCGAAGGGCGAAATCGCGCTGGTGCACAACGGCATCATCGAGAACCACGAGGACCTGCGCGCCGAGCTGAAGGCAAAGGGCTACGCCTTCGAGACCCAGACCGACACCGAGGTCATTGCCCACCTGGTCCACAGCCTGTACAAGGGCAGCCTATTCGACGCGGTGGGCCGCGCGGTGAAGCGGCTCGCCGGCGCCTATGCCATCGCGGTGGTGGCCAGGCGCGAGCCGCACCGCGTGGTCGGGGCGCGCGCCGGCAGCCCGCTCGTGGTTGGCGTCGGCAAGGGCGAGATGTTCCTCGCCTCGGACGCGCTCGCGCTCGCCGGCACCACCGACCGCATCGCCTTCCTCGAGGAGGGCGATGTCGCCGAGATCGCGCTGGAGGAATTCCGCGTGCGCGACGGCGCCGGCCGCGACGCGAAGCGCCCCGTGAAGACGGTGAAAGTGGCCGAGGCCGCCGCCGATCTCGGCCCCTACCGGCATTTCATGCAGAAGGAGATCTTCGAGCAGCCGCGCGCGGTGGCCGATACGCTGCAAGGCGTCGTGGGCATCGCGCCGTCCCTGTTCAACGACCCGAAAGGCGCCGTCCTGCGCAAGGTCGATTCGGTCCTGATCCTCGCCTGCGGCACCAGCTACTACTCGGGGCTGACGGCGAAGGGATGGTTCGAATCCATTGCCCGGTTGCCGACCCAGGTCGAGATCGCGAGCGAGTACCGCTACCGCGACAGCATCCCTAACCCCAATGCGCTGGTCGTGGTGGTGTCCCAGTCCGGCGAGACCGCGGACACATTGGCGGCGCTCCGGCATGCCCGCTCGCTGGGCCAGAAGCGCACCCTTGCCATCTGCAACGTTGCCTCCAGCGCCATGATGCGCGAGACGAAGCTGCGCTTCCTCACCCATGCCGGTGTGGAAATCGGCGTGGCGTCGACCAAAGCCTTCACCACCCAGCTGGTGGCGCTGTTCCTGCTTTCGCTTACGCTCGCCAAGCTGCGGCGCAGGCTGCCCGCGAAGGAAGAGCGCCTGCAGCTACGCCTGCTGCGGCACCTGCCCAAGGCGATCGCGGCCGCGCTGGCCCTGGAGCCGCAAATCATTTCCTGGTCGGCGCGCTTCGCCAAGCGGGAGCACGCGCTGTTCCTGGGGCGCGGGCTGCACTACCCCATCGCCCTGGAGGGCGCGCTGAAGCTGAAGGAGATCTCCTACATCCACGCCGAGGCCTACCCGGCGGGCGAACTCAAGCACGGGCCGCTCGCGCTGGTGACTGCCGAGATGCCGGTGGTGACCGTGGCGCCGAACGACGCGCTGCTGGAGAAGCTCAAGTCCAACATGCAGGAAGTGCGCGCCCGCGGCGGCGAACTGTACGTGCTCGCCGATGCCGGCACGAAGATCGGCGCGGAAGAGGGCGTCAACGTCATTCGCCTGCCGGAGCACTACGGCGCGCTCTCGCCCATCCTGCACGTGGTGCCGCTGCAGCTGCTCGCCTACCACACCGCCCTCGCCCGCGGCACCGACGTGGACAAACCCAGGAACCTGGCCAAGTCGGTCACGGTGGAGTAAGTCTGCCAGCAGGTAGTGGCAGAAACCCTTCGGAGGAAAGAGAAAGGGGCCTTTCCATTTCTTCCGAAGGGGGGTAGCGTCCCGCCATGCCCCACGCCCGCCGCCGGTATCTCGCCGCCGCGATTTCCCGTGCGCTGTCCTACAGCCCGGTCGTCGGCGTCCTCGGCCTCACTACCGCCCCGAACTCGGCGGCCGCATCAGCCACTGGCGCACCCGGCACGATGCCGAAATGCCGTTGGTGTTCGATCTCCCACGGGGTCGCCTGGGGTTCCTCGCCACGACGCTGGAGGAACCGGCCCCGAAGTCCCTGGGGAGCGCCGGCGCATTCCTGCGGCGTTATCCTGCCGCGCGCATAGTCCTGGCCTATGCCGGGCGCAAGAGACGTTCCATGATCTGGATTCCTTACTGGCTGCTGGCCTGAGGGCGGGAGAAGACGTGGACGCCATCGTCGTCGGCGCCGGCCACAACGGCCTCACCTGCGCCTGCTACCTCGCGCGCGCCGGGCTCAAGGTCAAGGTGCTGGAACGGCGCAAGGTGGTGGGCGGCGCCGCGGTCACGGAGGAATTCCATCCGGGCTTCCGCAATTCCACCGCGTCCTACACCGTCAGCCTGCTGCAGGCGAAGGTGATCCGCGACCTTGGCCTCGCCGCGCACGGCCTGCGCATCGTCGAGCGGCCGTTGTCCAACTTCCTGCCGCTTGAATCGGGCTACCTCAAGGTGGGCGGCGGCGCGGAAGCGACGCAGGCCCAGTTCACGAAGTTCTCCGCCCGCGATGCGCAGCGGCTGCCCGCCTACTGGGAGGCGCTGGAGAAGGTCGCCGACGTGCTGCGGGCGACGGTGCTGGAGACGCCGCCGAATGCCGGGGGTGGCGCCAGGGATCTCCTGGGGTTCCTGCGCACCGGGTGGAAGATGAAAGGCCTTCCTGTCGAGGTTCAACGCGACCTGCTGGGCCTGTTCACCCGCAGCGCCGCCGACTGGCTGGGCGACTGGTTCGAGTCGGAACCGGCGCAGGCGGTATTCGGGTTCGACGCGGTGGTGGGCGCCTATGCCAGCCCGTTCCATCCGGGCACCGCGTATGTCCTGCTGCATCACTGCTTCGGCGAGGTGAACGGGAAGCGAGGCCAGTGGGGCCATGCCATCGGCGGCATGGGCGCCATCAGCGAGGCGCTTGCGGCGGAGGCGCGGCGGCTGGGCGTGGAAATCGAGTGCGAAGCGCCGGTCGCGAAGGTGGGCCCGGGCAGCGTGGTCCTGGAAGACGGGCGCGAGTTCGCGGGCCGCGCCATCGTCGCCAACGTCAACCCGAAGCTGCTGTTCCTCAAGCTGGTGGACGGCGCCCTGCTGGAGCGCGATTTCCGCGAGCGCATGCAGCGCTACAAGTGCGGCTCGGCGACCTTCCGCATGAACGTCGCCCTGTCCGAACTGCCGCGCTTCTCCGTCCTGCCGGAAGAGGGCCCGCACCACGGCGCCGGCATCATCATGGCCCCGTCGCTTGCCTACATGGACCGCGCCTACCTGGACGCGCGCGCCGGAGGCATCGCCCGAGAGCCGATCGTGGAGATGGTGATCCCGAGCACGCTGGACGATTCACTGGCGCCGAAGGGCGCCCATGTGGCGAGCCTGTTCTGCCAGCACTTCGATCCGGAGGCGGACTGGGCGACGCGCAAGCAGGAGGCGGTCGACCGGATCCTCGACGTGGTGGAACGCCATGCGCCGGGATTCCGGCGGAGCGTGGTCGGGCACAGCGCGTTGTCGCCGGCGGACCTGGAGCGCGAGTTCGGCCTCACCGGCGGCGATATCTTCCACGGCCAGCTGTCGCTCGACCAGCTCTGGTCGGCGCGGCCGGTGCTGGGGCACGCCGACTACCGCACGCCGGTGAAGGGCCTGTACCTGTGCGGCTCCGGCGCCCATCCCGGCGGCGGGGTCACCGGCGCGCCGGGACACAACTGCGCGCGCGAGGTGCTGCGCGACCTGGGGCGGCGGATGCCGGCCTGATGTAACCGATCGGTTACATTGCGGGCCGCAGGCGGCCCCTAGGCGGCCTCGGGGGTAAAGCCCGCCTCGGCGATGGCGTGCTGCAGGTCCTCGCGCGAGGCCTTGCTGTCCACCCGCACCAGGTGCTCGGCGAGCGAAATGTCCAGCTTCGCGCCGGCATCCAGTTCCTTCACCGCCTTGGTGATGGTGCTGGCGCAGTGGCCGCAGGTCATGTCGGGTACCTTGAATTCGATCATGGCGTTCTCCTGTAAAGCGCCCATCCTCAGGCTTCCCATGGTGGCAGGGTCAAGCCCTCGAGGCTGCCGTCGGTTCCCGGCCGGCGAGGCCGGCGGGCACCGGTCCATGTCACGGCCCTGTCTCAGGGTTGCCTTATGATTCTCGCCGTTTCATAACCATCGTCGGAGGAGTCCCATGCGTTCCCGCCTTGCCCTGCTGCTTGCCCCGGTCTTCGCGCTGGCCTTCAGTGCCGGCGCCATCGCCCAGAACTTCCCCAACCGCCCGGTGCGCATCGTCGTCGCCTTCGCGCCCGGAACCACTTCCGACATCATCGGGCGCATGTTCGCCGACAAGCTGGGCCAGGCGATGGGCCAGCCCTTCGTGGTGGAGAACCGCACCGGCGCCGGCGGCACGATCGGCGCGGAGTCGGTGGCGCGCGCGGCAGCCGACGGCTACACGCTGCTCCTGTCCACCGCCGCGCTGCCGGTGAGTGCGCACGTGTTCCCCAACCTGAAGTACGACACCGCGAAGGATTTCGCCTCGGTGACGGTGATCTCGCACTCGCCGCTGCTGCTCGCGGCGAACCTGGACTTCCCGGCGAAGACGGTGCAGGAGCTGGTCCGGCACGCCAGGGCGAATCCCGGCCGCGTGGCCTTCGGCTCCGCCGGCGTGGGCACGTCCCACCACCTCACCGGGGAGAAGTTCAAGCTCGACACTGGAATCGACCTCGTGCACGTGCCGTACAAGGGCTCCGGCCCGGCGCACATCGACCTGATGGGGGGCCAGATCCAGCTGATGTTCGACAACATCGTCGCGCTGATGCCGCACGTGAAGTCCGGCAAGGTGCGCGCGCTCGCGGTCTCCAGCGCGAAGCGCCACGACCTCCTGCCCGAGGTGCCGACGCTGCAGGAAGCCGGCGTGCGCGACTTCGAGACCGTGGCCTGGTTCGGCCTGGTCGCGCCGGCCGGCACGCCCGGCGGGGTAGTCGCGCAACTGAACGGCGAGACGCTGAAAGCGCTGCAGCTTCCCGACGTGCGCAAGCGCCTGCTGGACGGCGGCTCGAACATCATCGGCAACTCCCCCGAGGCGGCCGACCGCTTCCTGCGCGACGAAGTCGACAAATGGGGCAAGGTGGTGCGCGCGGCGAACGTGAAGCCGAACTGAGCGCGCACCAGCCGGTGCCGCTTTCGTTCACCGCGCTGCATCCGCTCTTCGCCGCGTCGGTGCAGGGCGTCGACCTGCGCCGGCCCGGGCGTTTCAAGTAAGATCCTCGATGATCCGGAGCGTCGCAAGAGCGGCGGAGGTCACATGAGAACGTTCCTGGCCCTGTTGCTGCTGGTTGCGGTCCCCGCCTGCGGACAGGCCCCGCATACCCACCAGCACCACTTCAAGGACGCGGAGAAGTGGTCGCGCGTCTTCGACGACCCCGAGCGCGACGCGTGGCAGAAGCCGCACGAGGTGATCCAGGCGCTGAGGCTGTCCCCGGACGCAGTGGTGGCGGATGTCGGCGCGGGCACCGGTTACTTCTCGGCGCGTCTGGCCGCCACGCTGGCGAAGGGCAGGGTCTACGCCGTCGACGTCGAGCCCGACATGGTGAAGCACCTCGCCGCGCGCGCAAAGCGCGAGGGCAAGCCGAACCTGCAGGCGGTGCAGGGCGCCCCCGACGACCCGAAGCTGCCGGAGAAAGTCGACCTCATCCTCTTCGTCGACGTCCACCACCACATCGAGGCGCGCGAGAAGTACTTCGGCAGGCTGCGCGCCTCGCTAAAGCCCGGCGGGCGCGTCGCCATCATCGACTTTCGCCCCGATGCGCCCATGGGGCCGCCGAAGCACGTGCGGATCCCCGCCGCCAAGGTCAAAGCGGAACTCGGCGCGGCCGGCTACAGCCTGGCGCAGGAGCATGGCTTCCTCCCGCACCAGTACTTCCTGGTCTTCAAGCCATAGCCGATCCGCGGGCGCCCTCAGGCGTTCTGGATCGCTACCGCGCGCGAGTTGAGGTATGCCTCCATCGCCTCGGGGCCGCCTTCGGACCCGTAGCCCGAGTCCTTCACGCCGCCGAAGGGCATTTCGGCCGAAGGCAGCGCGGGCATGTTCATCCACAGCATGCCGACTTCCAGCCGGCGCGCGAGGAGATCCGAATTCTTCAGCGAGCGGGTGAACGCGTAGCCGGCGAGGCCATAGGGCAGGCGGTTGGCCTCGGTGATCGCCTCCTCCAGGGTGTCGAACGGCCGGATAGCGGCCATCGGGCCGAAGGGCTCGTCGTTGAACACCTTGGCATCCTTGGGCACGTCGGCGAGGATCGTGGGTTGCCAGAAGTTGCCCTCCTTGCCGATGCGCTGCCCGCCGGCGAGGAGCTTGGCGCCCTTCTTCACCGCGTCCTCGGTGAACGCGGTCATGGCCTCGACGCGGCGCGCGTTGGCGAGCGGGCCCATCTGCGTGCCTTCGGCGAGGCCGTCGCCGACCTTCAGGCCCCTGGCGTGCTCGGCGAGCGCCTGCGCGAAGTCCCCGGCGACGGACTTGTGCACGAGGAACCGCGTCGGCGAGATGCAGACCTGGCCCGCGTTGCGGAACTTGGCCGCCGCGGCCGCCTTGACGGCGAGCGCGATGTCGGCGTCCTCGCACACGATCACCGGCGCGTGGCCGCCCAGCTCCATGGTGACGCGCTTCATGTGCTGGCCGGCGAGCGCGGCGAGTTGCTTCCCCACCGGGATCGAGCCGGTGAAGGTGACCTTGCGGATCACCGGGTGCGGGATGAGGTAGTTCGAGATCTCCGCCGGCGTGCCGTACACCAGCTGCAGCACGCCCGCGGGGATGCCGGCGTCGGCAAAGGCCTTGATCAGCGCCGCGGGGGCGGCGGGGGTCTC
>JALHLN010000083.1 GCA_022844545.1 Burkholderiales bacterium
CCGATCATGTACGCCCCCCCGATCGCCGCCCCGCAGCCGCGGACCTCGGTGCACCGGGTGAAGGCCGGCGAGACCTTGGCCTCGATCGCGGCGCGCTACCGCGTCAGCGTCGAGGACCTGCGCCGCTGGAACCCCATCGGCCGGCTCCAGGTCGGCCAGGCGCTGAAGATCCAGACCCGGGCGGCACCGACCGGGAAGCCGGTGCGCAAGGCCGCCCCAGGCAAATCGAAGCCGTCCCCAACAAAGAAAACAGTAAGAAAAGCGGGTAGTTAGAGTACCAACTTAAAGCTAGATCTTGCATCATGTTGCGGCGCGGGGTCGTGGAGGCGCCAAGTCTCCTAGAATGAGCCCATGCACCGTCTGCGCAGGGCTGTCCTTTTCACCCTCCTCCTGGCCGGCCTGGCCATGCCGGGCCGTGCGCAAGCCGCGGACCCGATCCTGATGTTCCTGCTCGGGATCGCGCGCGACATGGTCATCGCCCACGTCACCAAGCCCCGGCCGAAGCAGGAAGTGCCGCTGGTGGACCTCGAGCTGGTCTACCCCGGCACCCTGGTCGAACCCGACCATATCCGGCGCCTGATCGACGAGTGCTTCGCCTACCTGTCCCCGTCCCAGCGCGGCGAGATTTTCGCCGCCCTGAACGAGGCCCTGCTCAGCCCGAGGAACGCCGCGGTGCGGGCGCCGATGATCGACTACTTCGTGCAGCACGCCCTGGCGGTGCGCGCCGCGCAGCAGCGCCTGGCGCAGATGACCCCGGATGAGAAGCGCATGATCGCGGCCGAATTCCGCGCCGCGACCACGGGCATGCCGCCGGAGGAGCAGGAACAATTGACCATGGTGCTGCGCCAGGGACTCCTGCCCCTGCCCGATGACCTCGGTCAGTTGATGCTTGCCGCGCTCGAAGCGCGATAGAGCAGGCAGTTCACCGTCCGCGTCGGGCTCAGCCGCGCAGTCTCCGGCCAATCCCGCGCGCATTCGGGCAGCGCCTTCGGGCAGCGGGGATGGAAATGGCAGCCGGCGGGCGGGTTCGCCGGCGACGGCAGGTCCCCGGACAGGCGCACCATCCGCCGCTGCCCTTCGATCTGCGGCACCGCCGAGAGCAGCGCCTCGGTATACGGATGCCTGGGCGAGCCCAGCACCTCGTCCACCGTGCCCTGCTCCACGATCCGCCCAAGGTACATCACCGCGACGTCGTGGGCGAGGTATTCGACCACCGACAGGTTGTGGGTGATGAAGAGGTAGGCGAGACCCAGCCGCGCCTGCAGCTCGCGCAGCAGGTTGAGGATCTGCGCCTGCACCGAGACATCCAGCGCACTGGTCGGCTCGTCGCAGATGATGAGCCGGGGCTCCACCGCGAGCGCGCGCGCGATCGCGATGCGCTGGCGCTGGCCGCCGGAGAATTCGTGCGGATAGCGCTCGACCGCGTCGCGCGGCAGCCCCACCTGGTCGAGCAGGACGCCGATCCTCGCCGCGCGCCCGGCCTCGTCCCCGCCCACGCCCAGCGCCCGCATCCCCTCGGCCAGGATGTCGCCCACCCGCATGCGCGGATTGAGCGAGGCGTAGGGATCCTGGAACACGATCTGCATCGCGCGCCGGCGCAGCCGCAGGTCTTCGCCCGATAGCGCGGCGAGGTCGGCGCCGCCGTAGCGCACGGTCCCGCCGGTTGGCGCCAGCAGCCGCAGGATGGCCTTGCCCACCGTGGTCTTGCCGCAGCCGGACTCGCCCACCAGCGCGAGGGTGCGGCCTTCGCGGATCTGCAGCGAGACGCCATCGACCGCCTTGACGTGGCCGACGGTGCGCTTGAACAGGCCGCGCCGGATCGGGAAATGGACTTTCAGGTCCGCCACGTCGAGCAGCACGTCGCTCTCGCCGGCGGTCGAACTGCGCTTGCCGGCGAGCACCGTGACCTCGCCCGGCGGCGCGGCCGGCCCCTTTTCCCGCAGCAGGCAGCGCGACAGGTGCCCGCCAGGGAGCGCCACCAGGCTGGGCGCCACCCACTTGCAGCGCTCGAAGGCCTCGTCGCAGCGCTCGGCGAAGCGGCAGCCGCGGAATTCGCCCAGCAGCGAGGGCACCTGGCCGGGAATCACCGCCAGCTCGCCCGAGCGCTTCTCCGGCGTGGGCACGGCGTCGAACAGCTTGCGGGAGTAAGGGTGCTGCGGGGCGCGGAAGAACTGCTCGCGCGTGGCCAGTTCCACGATCTGGCCGGCGTACATGACCGCGACCCGGTGCGCCATCTGCGCCACGATGGCGAGGTCGTGCGTGATCAGCAGCAGCGCCATGCCGCGCTCGGCCTGGAGCCTGGCGAGCAGCTCCAGGATCTGTGCCTGGATGGTGACGTCGAGCGCCGTGGTCGGCTCGTCGGCCACCAGCACCTCCGGATCCGCCGCCAGCGCGGCGGCGATCATGACGCGTTGCTTCAGGCCGCCGGAGAGCTGGAACGGGTATTCGTCGAAGCGCCGCGCCGCGTCCGGGATCCCCACCGAGTCCAGCAGCGCGAGGGCGCGCACCTTCGCCTCCTCTCCGCCGATGCCCAGGTGGCGGTCGATGACCTCGAGGATCTGGCGCCCGACGGTCAGCACCGGGTTGAGCGCCGTGGAAGGCTCCTGGAAAATCATCGCCACGCGCCGGCCCCGCACCGCCCGCATCGCCGCCTCCGGCAGCGCGAGCAGGTCGTGACCCTCCAGCAGCACGCGGCCCGAGGCGATCCGGCCCGCCTCGGGCAGCAGGCGCAGCAGCGACAGCGCGGTCATGGACTTGCCGCATCCGGATTCGCCCACCAGCGCGAAGCATTCGCCCCTGCGCAGCTCGAAATCGATGCCGTCGACCGCGCGCAGTTCGCCCGCGGTGGTGTCGATCCGCGTCGCCAGCCCCTCGACCGCCAGGGAGATGTCGCTCATGCCGCCGCCTTCGCCAGTGCGCCCACGCGCACCCGGGGATCGAAGCCGTCGCGCACCGCGTCGGCGAACAGGTTCGCCGCCAGCACCAGCACGAACATGAAGCAGAATGCGGTGGCGAGCGCCCACCAGACCACGGGCTCGCGCGACATCTCCATGCGCGCGGAGTTGATCATGGTGCCGAAGCTGCTGGTCGAGGGGTCGACGCCGACGCCGACGTAGGACAGCACCGCCTCGGCCAGCACCAGGCCGGAAAAATCCATCACCATGGCGATGATCACGATGTGCGCCACGTTGGGCAGGATGTGGCGCGAGATGACGCGGCCGCCCCTGACCCCCAGCGCATGCGCGGCCTGGATGTACTCCAGCTCCGAGAGCTTCAGCGTCTCGCCCCGAAGCAGGCGCGCGAGGCCGGTCCAGCTGGTCAGGCCCAGGATCGCGCACAGCACCAGCAGCTTGGCGTCGGCGCGGTGCGCGGCCGTGGCGAACCATTCCGGGTGGCGGTCGATCACCACCTGCATCATCAGCACCGAGGCCGCGATCAGGAGCACCCCCGGGATGGAGTTGAGCGTGGTGTAGACGTACTGGATGAGGTCGTCCACCCAGCCCCTGAAGTAGCCCGCCATGATGCCCAGCGCGATCCCCAGCGGCAGCAGCACCAGGGTAGTGACGGTGCCGATCACCAGGCTGGTGCGGATCGACTTCAGCGCCTGGTAGAACACGTCGTTGCCCACCTTGTCGGTGCCCAGCACGTGGTAGCCGCCAGAGAGCACCAGCGCGGGCATCAGCAGCACCAGCACCCCGCCCAGCGCCCAAACGGCTGCGTGCCACGGCACCTCCGGCCAGCGTACGCGCAGGATTCTCATTCCGATCGCCGCCGCGAGCAGTATCGCGGCGGCGAAACCCAGCCCCTTGAACACGCGCCAGCCAACGTCACTGGCCCAATGCTCTTCTTTCGCGAGATGCGCCCCGCCGAACTGCAGCCGCGGAAACTCCCGCGCGATCTTCCCCCCCGGCAGTTCCACCTGCTCCCTGGCAAAGGACCGGATGGCGAGCGGCGCCGAGTAGGTCTTCTCGTTGCGCCCGCGCAGGTGCGCGAGCGACCAGTCGAGCACCGAAAGCACCTCGACCGAATAGGCCTTCTGCCCGCCGTCCGCCTTCTGCGGCAACTGCGGCCGATAATGCAGCGAATCGAGCAGCCCGACGCCGACATAGAACGCCAGCACCACCGCCGAGGCGATCGCCGGCGGACTGCGGAACACCCTTGCCCACGGCGCCGCGAGGTGGGCATGGCGCCGGCAGTACAGCGCATAGCCCGCCGCGGCCGCGACCAGCAGCCAGACCAGGACATCGGTGGCGAGGAGGACCGGCATGCTATTGCAGCCGGATCCTGGGATCGACCAGGGTGTAGGAGATGTCGGTGAGGATCAGGCCCACGATGTAGAACACCGAGCCGATGAACACCATCGCGCGCACCACCGCGAAGTCCTGCGCCTGGATGGCGTCGATGGTGTAGCTGCCCAGGCCCGGGATGCCGAAGAACGATTCCGTCAGCAGGCTCCCCATGAAGAGGAGCGGGATCACCGCCACCACGCCGGTCAGGATCGGGATCAGGGCGTTCTGCAGCACGTGGCCGAACAGCACCGCGCGCTCGGCCAGTCCCTTGGCGCGCGCGGTGCGCACGTAGTCGCGGCCCATCTCCTCCAGGAACAGGGTGCGGTACCAGCGGCTGCTGGCGCCGATGCCGGCGACGACCCCGATGAACACCGGCAGGAACAGGAACCGCAGCGCGTCCGCGCCGCCCTGGTAGCCGGAGATCGGCACCAGGTGCAAGAGCTTGGAAAGGAGGTACTGGCCGCCGATGATGTAGAACAGGGTCGAGATGGACATCATCGCCACGCACAGCACCACGCCCCAGAGGTCCAGGTAGGTGGCGCGGAAAAAGGCCATCAGGAGCGCGAAGCTGACGCAGACGGCCAGGCCCACCAGGAACACCGGCACCGCGAGCGCGAGGCTGGGCCACATGCGCTCGCCGATCTCGCTCGCGATGTCGCGCTTGTCCTCCGAGGCGCCGAAGTCGAACGCGAACAGGCGCACCGATTTCTGGAAGAACACGGTCTGCGTCGCCTTCCCCGCCCCCCCGGCTTGCGCATTCCACAGCAGCGGCTTGTCGTAGCCGCGCTCGGCCTTCCATTTCTCGATCGCCTCGGGCGTCACGCGCTTGGCGCCCAACTGCATCCGCGCCATGTCCTCCGGGGTGTTGACGACGAAGAACAGCAGGAAGGTGAGCAGGTTGACCCCGACCAGGATCGGGACCGCGTACAGGACCCGGCGGACGATGTAGGCGAACATCAGGCGCCGGCCGCGGGTACCGGCCGCGCCGCCATGCGCTCGCGCCGCCGGTAGGCGAGCCAGGCCGGCACTACCGCGGCGGCGGCGAGCAGCATGCCGAGCAGCACCGGCCACAGCACCGGCCGGTTCCAGGCCAGGCGCATGGCCGCGCGCCGCTCGGGATCCACCTTCAGGTACTTCAGCTTGTTGTCGGACATCTCGTTCGGCTTCACGTTGCCGAGCCAGCCGTGGTACAGGCCGAAGGTCTTGCGATGGAAGCCGCCGATCCACGGCGCGTCGCGGCGGAAGATCTCCACCATGCGGTCGATGAGCTGCTGGCGCTGCGGGGTGTTCGCCATGTGGCGCACCTGCGCGAACAGCGCGTCGTACTCCGGGTTGCTGTAGTTGGAGGCATTCTCGCCCTGGGTCTTGGCGCGGGACTGCGCGCCGTTGAGCAGGAAGAGGAAATTCTCCGGGTCCGGATAGTCGGCGCGCCAGCCCACCATGAAGAGCTGGGTGTTGCCCTTCCTCAGCTTCTCCTGGAAGCGGTTCCAGTCGGTCTGCCGCGGCTCGAACTGGATTGACAGGCGCGCGAACTGCTTGCGCCACCAGTCCATCAGCGCCTTGTCGCCCGGCCCGCGCGTGGTGGTGTCCAGGTAGAGCACCAGCGGCTGGCCGGTGCGCTCGTCGCGCCCGTCCGGGTAGCCCGCCTCGGCGAGCAGCTTCTTCGCCGCCTCCAGCGGCCGGCGCACCGCCTTGCCCTCCTTCCACTCGTGGGTCAGCGGATTGATGCCGTGCTCGCCCTCGCGGTAGCCGAACAGGCCGGGCGCGATCGGGCCGTGCGAGGGCACGCCGCGGCCGTTGGCGAACACCTGCAGGTACTCCTCCCAGTCGATGGCGATCGCCAGCGCCTGGCGGAGCTTGCGCGCGCGCTCCGCGTCCGCGCCGCCCATCGCGCCGCCCACGACGGGATCGAGCCAGTTGGCCCCGAGGTAGAACACCGTGGGCTCCACCGAGGTCTCCATGCGGATGCCGTTCGCCTCCATCTCGGGGGACAGGCCCGGCTCGCCTTCCAGGGAAATGCGCACCGCCTGGTCGAAATTGTCCGAGCTGATCCCCGAGCTGTCGTAATAGCCCTGCAGGAACTTGTTCCACAGCGGGATCGCCTCCTTCTCCCGCGTGTAGACCGCGCGGTCGATGAACGGCATCGGCTTGCCGGCGTCGGCGAGCAGCCCCGCCGCGGCGTCGCCCTCCTCACCCTCCGACGGATAGGGCTCGCCGCGGTAGTTCGGGTTGCGCACCAGAGTCATGCGCGAATTGGGGTTGTTCTCGGTGAGCATGAAGGGGCCGGTCCCGACCGGCCACCAGTCGAGGGTGAAGTTCTTCTCCGCCATCCCCGGCTGGTGGAAGAACCGCTCCGCCTCCCATGGGATGGGCGCGAAGAAATGCATCGCCAGCCAGTACTGGAACTGCGGGTAGCGGCCCTTCAGGATCACGCGGTAGGTGTGCGCATCGACCCGCTCCACGCCGGGCAGCGGGTGCTGGCGCAGGTCCAGCCACTCGCCCGGGCGTGCCGCCGCCTTCAGCGCCGCGGCGTAGGCCTTGAGGCCGACGATGTACTCCGACATCAGGCCGAAGATCGGGACGTGCAGCTGCGGATGCGCGAGGCGCTTGATCTGGTAGATGTAGTCGTCCGCCGTCAGTTCGCGCGTGCCGAGCGGCAGCTGGTAGGGGCTCTCCAGCGCGTCGACCCGGCGCCGGTCGAGGGCGAGGTTGGCGGGGACGAACGCCGGATGCGGCTGGAAGCGGATCCCCGGCCTGATGCGGATCTCGTAGACGCTCACGGTTTCGCCGCCGCGCTGCTCGATGCGCGGCTCGGGCAGCGCCGCCGCGGTGTTGGGAATGAGCTGGTAGGGACGCTTGAGGTAGTGGTACTGCAGCACCGGCTCGTAGACCTGCATGGTGAACTGCGACTCGTCCGTGGTGTAGGACTGGGCCGGGTCGAGGTGCTTGGGGCGCTCCGAGAACACCGAGTAAAGGACCCTCTGGCCGCGATCCGACGCCGGATACGGGTCGTTCCACACCTCCGCGCATCCGCACAGGAAAAGCACCGGAATCAGGATCACGCGCACGGCGAAAGTATAATGCCCGCATGGGATTCCTCAGCGGCAGGAAAGTACTGGTCACCGGCGTGCTCAGCAACCGGTCCATCGCCTACGGCATCGCGCGCGCGGCGCACCGCGAAGGCGCCGAACTCGCCTTCACCTACGTCGGCGAGCGCTTCAAGGAGCGCGTCGCCGAGCTGGCGGCCGATTTCGGCGCCACGCTGGTGTTGCCCTGCGACGTCGCCAGCGACGCCGAGATCGCGGCCCTCGCCCCGGCGCTGCGCGAGCGCTGGGACGGCCTCGACGGGCTGGTGCACGCCATCGCCTTCGCGCAGCGCGAGGCCATCTCCGGCGAACTGCTGGACGGGCTGTCGCGCGAGGCGTTCCGCGAGGCGCACGACATTTCCGCCTACAGCCTGCCCGCGCTCGCCAAGGCGCTGCTGCCGCTGATGCAGGGGCGCAAGGCCTCGGTGCTGACGCTGTCGTACCTGGGCGCCGAGCGCGTGGTGCCGCACTACAACACCATGGGCCTCGCCAAGGCGAGCCTGGAGGCGGCGGTGCGCTACCTCGCCGCCAATCTCGGGCCGATGGGAATCCGCGCCAACGCCATCTCCGCCGGACCGATCAAGACCCTCGCGGCCTCCGGCATCGCGGGCTTCGGCAGGATCCTGAAGTTCGTCGAGGAGAACGCGCCGCTGCGGCGGAACATGACGATCGACGACGTGGGCAACGCCGCGGCATTCCTGCTCTCCGACCTCGCCTCCGGCATCACCGGCGAGATCGTCTACGTGGACGGCGGGTTCAACCGCGTCATTGGTGGGATCGGCGGGTAGCGCCTTCTACTGCTTCTTCTCGAGCTGGGCCGGGTTGATCTCGATCTTCGCCCGCGCGCGCAGGCTCGCGACATAGGCATCCACCTGGGCCGCGCCGGCCTGCCGGTCCAGGCGCGCCAGCTCCTCGTTCTTCTGCTGCTCCGGCACCGGGTCGGGCGGCAGCACGCGCACCAGGCGGTAGATGACGTAGCCGCGCTCGCCGCGATCCGCGCCGACATGGGCCGGCAGCTTCGAGGCATCGGCCGACAGCACCAGACGCAACGCGTCCGGCGACAGGCCGGCCGCCGCGCGCCGCGACACCTGCAGCGGCGCGCTCCACTTCAGGCCGGCGTCGCCGCCCGAGGCCTGCAGCTGCGCCAGCTTCGCCGCACCTTCCTTGCGCGCCAGCGCCGCGGCCTCCCGGCGCTTCACCCTGGCCTCGACCTCCGTGCCCACGTCCTCGAACTTGCGTTGCGAGGCCGGCTGATGCTCGAGCACGCGCGCCGCCACCAGCGTTCCGCGGGCGACTTCGACGGCATCCGTGTTGCGCCGCTGCTGGACGGCATCGGAGGAGAAAAGCGCCGCCAGCAGTTTGGGATGGTTGAGCAGGCCCTCGGCCGGCGCCCCCTTCGAGATCCAGCCGCTAGTCTGCACCTTGAGCTTGTAGCGCTCGGCCGCAGCCTTGAGGCTGTCGGACTGCTCGTAGACCAGGTTGTTGAACCCCTCGGCGGATTCGGCGAACTTATGCCCCGCCTTCTGCTTGCCCAGCTCCGCGGAGAGCTCCGCCTTCATGTCCTCGAAGCTGCGGACCTTGCCGGGCTGGATCCCGGTGAGCCGCACGACGTGGAAACCGAACTCGGACTGCACCGGCCCGGCGATCTCGTCCGGCTTCATCGCGAACACCGCCTCGGCGAAGGGCTTGACCATGTCGCCGACGGCGAAGAACCCGAGGTCGCCGCCTTTTTCCGCCGACCCGCTGTCCTGCGAATGCTTCTTCGCCAGGTCGGCGAAGCGCTGCGGCGCCTTCTTCGCCTCCGCCAGCAGCCGGTCCGCCTCTTCCTTCGTCTTCACCAGGATATGGCTGGCGCGGCGCTGCTCGGCCACGCCCAGCCGGCCGCTCGCCAGGCGCTCGTCGTAGGCTTTCTTCAGCTCGTCCTCGGACACCGCCTCGCCGCGCGCCAGGTCCTCGGCCGAGAGCACCAGGAACTCCGCGCGCACGCGCTCGGCGACCTTGAACTCGTCAGGATTCGCATCGTAGTAGGCCTTCAGCGCGCCCTCGTCGGGCCTGACCTGGGAGAGGTAGGCCTCGGCGGGGAATGCCGCCTCGCTGACCTCGCGGCGCTGGCCTTCCAGTTCGAGCAGGCGCTCGGCGACCGCGCGCGGCTGGATCGCGGTCGCGGATACAGCCGACAACAGGCGCGAGGCAGGCGCCTGCACCCGCAGCGTCTCGACATTGGCCGCATCCGACAGCCCTCGGGTGCGCAAGTAACCCTCGTAGCGCGCCGGCGAGAACCTGCCGTCTTCCTGGAACTCCGGGGCGCGCATGATCTCGTCGATCACCGCCTGGCGCGGAAGGACCATGTTGTGGCGCGCCACCTCCAGGGTGACGACGCGGTCCGCGATCAACGCCTCCAGGACGCGCTGGCGGAAATCGGGGGTGTCCACCGCAGCGAGGTCGAAGTCGCGCCCGAACATCTGCTGCAGGCGGTCCATCTGCTCGCGCAGCGCGTCCTCCAGCTCGCGGCGGCTGATCGGGCTGCCCTCGACGTTCGCCACCTCCTCGCGGCCGCCGACGGCGCGGGTGTAGGACTCCAGGCCGAAGAACGCGAACGGGACGAGGCACAGCACCAGGAAGACCTGGAGGATGCGCTTGTGCTTGGTGACCAGATCGAACATCTCAGCCCTGGATGACCCGGGAGGAAAATGGTTGGCGGAGCGGACGGGACTCGAACCCGCGACCCCCGGCGTGACAGGCCGGTATTCTAACCAACTGAACTACCGCTCCAAACCGGACAAAAGCCGCATTGCAGGCCGAGTGCTGGCCGGATTGCTGGTGGGTGCTGACGGGATCGAACCGCCGACATTCGCCGTGTAAGAGCGACGCTCTGCCAGCTGAGCTAAGCACCCGCCTGACGGCCTACCCGCAAAAGGGGCGCTAGTTTATCGCGTCCTTGAGCGCCTTGCCAGCGCGAAAGCGGGGAATTTTCGCCGCCTTGATGCTCAGGGCCTCCCCGGTCCGCGGATTGCGACCGGTGCGGGCCTCCCGGCTGGCGACGTAGAAGGTGCCGAAGCCCACCAGGGTGACCTCGTCGCCCTTCTTCAGGCTCGATTTCACCGCCGCGATGGTGGCGTCCACGGCACGCTCGGCGGCCGAGCGCGAGATTTCCGCCGACTGTGCGATGTGCTCGATCAGGTCCGACTTGTTCATCGCCGGCCCGTCAGTGCTTGACTGCCGTGGTCCCGGTCTTGGCGGCCTCCGTCGCCGGCAGCGCCGCGACCGCCTCGGCCGCCGGCATGGGCTCGGGCTGGCGCTCCAGCGCCCGCTCCAGAACCTGGTCGACCCACTTCACCGGCACGATCTCGAGCCGGTTCTTGACGTTGTCCGGTATCTCGGTGAGGTCCTTCACGTTCTCCTCCGGGATCAGCACCGTCTTGATGCCGCCGCGGTGGGCCGCGAGCAGCTTCTCCTTCAGGCCGCCGATTGCCAGCACCTCGCCGCGCAGCGTGATCTCGCCGGTCATGGCGACATCGGCGCGCACCGGGATGCCGGTGAGCACCGAGACCATCGCGGTGACGATGCCGATGCCGGCGCTGGGCCCGTCCTTGGGCGTGGCGCCCTCGGGCAGGTGGATGTGGATGTCGTTCTTCTGGTAGAAGTCCTCGTTCACGCCCAGCTTCCGGGTGCGGCTGCGCACCACCGACAGCGCGGCCTGGATGGACTCCTGCATCACCTCGCCCAGCTTGCCGGTGGTGATGGTCTTGCCCTTGCCGGGCATGGTCACCGTTTCGATGGTGAGGAGCTCCCCGCCCACCTCGGTCCAGGCGAGTCCGGTGACCTGGCCGACCTGGTTGTTCTTCTCCGCCATGCCGAAGGTGTACTTGCGCACGCCGAGGAACTTGTCGAGATTGCGCGGCGAGACGTTGATGCGCCGCGCCTTGTCGCCGTCCTGCTTCTCGGTGAGCAGCTGCTTGACCGCCTTGCGGCAGACCTTGGAGATTTCACGCTCCAGGCTGCGCACGCCCGCCTCTCGCGTGTAGTAGCGCACGATGTCGCGGATCGCGGGCTCGGACACCGTCAGCTCGCCTTCCTTCAGGCCGTTGTTCTTGACCTGCTTGGGCAGCAGGTATTGCACGGCGATGTTCACCTTCTCGTCCTCGGTGTAGCCCGAGAGCCGGATCACCTCCATCCGGTCGAGCAGCGGGCCGGGGATGTTCAAGGTGTTCGCCGTGGCAATGAACATCACCTCCGACAAATCGTATTCGACCTCGATGTAGTGGTCGGTGAAGCTGTTGTTCTGCTCCGGGTCCAGCACCTCGAGCAGCGCCGAGGACGGGTCGCCGCGCCAGTCCTGGCCCAGCTTGTCCACCTCATCGAGCAGGAACAGGGGGTTGCGCACCCCGACCTTGCTCATGTTCTGCAGGATCTTGCCCGGCATCGAGCCGATGTAGGTGCGGCGGTGGCCGCGCACCTCGGCCTCGTCGCGCACCCCGCCCAGCGACATGCGCACGAACTTGCGGTTGGTGGCCCGGGCGATCGACTGGCCCAGGGAGGTCTTGCCCACGCCGGGCGCGCCCACCAGGCACAGGATCGGCGCCTTCATCTTGTCGACGCGGGTCTGCACCGCCAGGTACTCGACGATGCGCTCCTTCACCTTCTCCAGGCCGTAGTGGTCCTTGTCCAGCACCGCCTGCGCCTGCCGGATGTCCTTGGAAATCTTGGAGCGCTTGCGCCAAGGCAGGTTGACCAGGGTCTCGATGTAGTTGCGCACCACCGTGGCCTCGGCCGACATCGGCGACATGAGCTTCAACTTCTTCAGCTCGGACTCGGCCTTCCGGCGCGCGTCCTTGGGCATGTGCGCCTTGCGGATGCGCTTCTCCATCTCCTCCAGGTCGGCGCCCTCCTCGCCCTCGCCCAGTTCCTTCTGGATCGCCTTCACCTGCTCGTTCAGGTAGTACTCGCGCTGGCTCTTCTCCATCTGGCGCTTGACGCGGCCGCGGATGCGCTTCTCCACCTGCAGGATGTCGATCTCGGTCTCGAGCTGGCTGAGCAGGTGCTCCAGGCGCCCCTTGACGGTGAACATCTCCAGCACCTGCTGCTTCTGCTCGAGTTTGAGCGGCAGGTGGGCGGCGACGGTGTCGGCGAGGCGCCCGCCGTCGTCGATGCCCGAGAGCGAAGTCAGGATCTCGGGCGGGATCTTCTTGTTCAGCTTGACGTACTGGTCGAACGCCGACAGCAGGGCCCGGCGCATCGCCTCGACCTCGGGCGGCGGCGCGGACTCGGCCGGGATCGGCGTCGCCTCGGCCACCCAGTGGCTGCGCAGGTCGGTGACGCCGCTGATGCGGGCGCGGGTGCCACCCTCGACCAGCACCTTCACGGTGCCGTCGGGGAGCTTGAGCATCTGCAGGATGCTGGAGATGCAGCCGATCTCGTGCATGTCCTCGGGCGAAGGGTCGTCCTTGGCCGCCGAGCGCTGCGCCACCAGCAGGATGGACTTGCCGCTTTCCATGGCCGTTTCCATCGCCTTGATGGACTTGGGCCGGCCGACGAACAGCGGGATCACCATGTGCGGGAACACCACCACGTCCCGCAGCGGCAGCAGCGGGTACTGGGTGGCGGTGCCGGCGGGGGCGGGGATGCCTGGCGTGCCTGGAGTTGCGGGTTCGGACATGAGAGCCTCTGGGTAGCCAACTACACCGTAGGACGCGCCCCTACGTTAGGGGTTCCCCGGCGAAAAATCAAACCTGCGGAAAAAACCGGCAACGCGGGCGCGGCTAGGCGGAACTGCCGGCGA
>JALHLN010000084.1 GCA_022844545.1 Burkholderiales bacterium
GAGATGTTCCGCCACCTCGGCGTGGAGCCGGTGCGCGAACGCATGATGGTGCTGAAGAGCTCGGTGCATTTCCGTGCCGATTTCGAGCCGATCGCGCGCGAGGTGCTGGTGGCGAAGTCCCCCGGGCCGGCGCTGGCGGATCCTTCCGAGTTTCCGTGGAAGAGGCTGAGGAAGGGCTTGAGACTGAGGCCGCTGGGGCCGGTGTTCGGGGGGTAGATGTAACCGATCGGTTACATTTCGAGCCCTACCGGGCCCCGCTCTGCGCGTCGCCGTCTTCATCGCCTCCACAATCCGCTGTGTTTCAACCGACACGGTTGTCACGCGCATGAGCAGGTCGATCACCTTCTCTTAGGGCGAGAGATTCAAGGCGTCCTCTACGCCACGGGCCATGGTTCAGAGGGCGAACGTAGTGCCCTGAGCTAACAAAGGCTTTCCAGGGCGTTCGTCGACATGAGAGCTAAGAGCAGTCAACTGACGCTAGCTATGCTAAGCTAAGATCAATCAACTGATCTTATTAGATAAAATGCTCCAAGTATCTGATCGGGAAATAGAAAATAGGCTCCGCCTGGACAATCGCTGGTGGGCGGCCGACGGCCGTGTCGAGCCTGAGATCGACGAATTCCCCCGCCGCGCCTACCTCGCCCCCTTCATGCAGCTGGTGGGGCTGGAGAGCGTCCGCCGGGCCGTGGTGCTGATGGGGCCGCGCCGGGTCGGCAAGACGATCCTCGTTTACCACGCGATCCAGAAGCTCATGGACGAAGGGGGCGTCTCAGGGCGCGACGTTCTTTACGTCTCGCTTGAGACGCCGATTTACACCGGGCTCTCGATCGACGAAATGCTGAAGCGGTTCCGCGACGCGTTTCCTCGCGCCGCGGGAACCCGCCTGTACGTCTTCCTGGACGAAATCCAGTACCTGCACGATTGGGAGATCCATCTCAAGTCGCTGGTCGACACGCACCGCGACGTCTGCTTCGTCGCCACCGGGTCGGCCGCCGCCGCGCTGCGAACGCGCAGCGCGGAATCAGGGGCCGGCCGCTTTACGGAATTTCGCCTGCCGCCCCTGACGTTCGCCGAGTACCTGCGCTTCATCGGCCGCGAGGACACGCTGATCCGCGAGGTCGATTCGGGCTCCGGCCCACGCGCGTACGAGGCCCTGGATCTTACGGCGCTGAACGTCGAGTTCATCAACTACCTGAACTTCGGCGGTTTTCCTGAGGCGGTGTTCTCCGGGCCGATCCAGGCCAACCCCCGCCGCTACATCAAGAGCGACATCATCGACAAGGTCCTGCTTCGGGATCTGCCGAGCCTGTATGGGATCTCCGACATCCAGGAACTGAACAGCCTGTTCAACACGCTTGCGTACAACACTGGAAGGGAGCTGGCGCTGGAGGATCTTTCCAAGACCTCGCACGTCGCCAAGAACACCCTGCAGCGCTATTTGGAGTACCTCGAAGCGGCGTTCCTTATCCGGCGCATGCGCCGCGTGGACGACAACGCCCGGCATTTCCAGCGCATGACCACGTTCAAGGTCTATCTCACCAATCCCGCAATGCGGGCTGCGCTGTTCGGGCCGGTAACCGAAACGCATGAGGCGATCGGGCAGCAGGCGGAAACCGCGGTCCTCAGCCAGTGGCTGCACAACACGCCCTACGTTGATTCGCTGCACTACGCGCGGTGGAAAAAAGGCGAGGTTGACTTCATCAGCCTTGATCCAGCGCGCCAGAAGCCGCGCTTTGCGGTCGAGGTCAAGTGGTCCGACCGGGTTCGAGAAGATCCGCGGGACCTCGCGGGCCTGATCGAGTTCTGCGGCAAGCACGCGCTGCAACGGCGACCGCTGGTGACGACGCGGTCCTACTCAGGCGTAGAAACGATTCGTGGAGTTGAAATCGAATTCTCCCCCTGCAGCCTGCACTGCTACACCGTGGGCAAGAACACGCTGGAGGGCCGCAGATAAGGGCGGCACGAGGGTGCACAATGCCTTCTTCGACCGGAGGTTCAGGCCGTGAAGATCAGGTACTTCAAGGACACCGCGGCGTCGCCGATGACCCTGCTGAGCCCCAAAATGTTACCGATCGGTAACATTTTTCCGCCCTAGCGTGCCCGACCTCGTCGTCATCGCCGGCCCGAACGGCGCCGGGAAGTCCACTTCCGAGCCGCGGCTCATCGGCGGCAAGCTGGGCATCGCCGAATTCGTCAACGCGGATGTCATCGCCGCGGGGCTCTCGGCGCACGCCCCCGAGAGCGTGGCCATCGAGGCGGGGCGGATCATGCTCAAGCGCCTCGAGGAGCTGGCCGCGGCAGGGGCGAGCTTTGCTTTCGAGACCACGCTGGCGTCGCGCAGCTTCGCACCCTGGATCGCGAGGCTGCGGCGCGAGCGCGGCTACCGGTTCCACCTGTTCTACCTCTGGTTACCCGACCCGGAGGAATCCGTGCGACGCGTTGCCCGGCGCGTGGAGCGCGGCGGCCATCACGTGCCGCCAGAGGTGGTGCGCAGGCGCTACGTCCGCGGGATCGCGAACTTCCTGGGTCTATACCGTCCGATTGCCGACTCCTGGAGTCTGCACGACAATTCGTCGGACGCCAGGGTGATCGCTATGCGGGAGCTTGGCGGCCCGGAGGTGGTCCTCGATTGGGAGGGATGGCAAATGGTCGAGAAAGCGAGCAAGGCCCGGGAGGATGAGCGTGCCTATGGCAAGGGCGGCGGCATCATGGGGGTGCCGATCGAGGAGGTTACAGCTGCCCTGCGGGAGGGCGCGCGCGACGCTCGCCGCCTGCACAAGGCACTCGGGGTACCGATCGTGATCTGGCGTGACGGCAGGGTCGTGGAAATCCCGCCGGAAGAAATCGTGGTCTGACCCTGATTTTCCAAATGTGCACGATCGTGCACATTTACCCCTGCCTCAGGGCGTCGGATAGTCCTTTTGCTTCGGCCGCGCCTTCTCCAGCCACGCCGACAGCCGCAATACCCCGAGGTCGTCAAACCTCCGCCCGATCACCTGCACCCCAATCGGCAATCCCTCGGAGCTGAACGTCCAGTTCAACGAAGCCGCCGGCTGCTCCGACATGTTGTAGGGCACCGTGAACGCGATGTGCGGCAGCGCGTTGCGCGGGTCGTTCCCCGGCGCCGGCAGCTCGGCCTCGTAGGGCAGGATGGGCGAGGTGGGCGAGAGGACGAAGTCGTACCGCGAGGTTCCCTGGTTGGTGACATCGCGCAGCGTCACGTAGGCGTTGTACGCCGCCATGACGTCGCGGCCGCTGAAGCCCTTCGCCCGCCAGGTGCACCACTCGGTGATGAACGGCAGGATCTTCGCCTGCTTCGCCGGCGGCAGCTGCGCGAAGTCGTTGTACGAGCGCGCCTCGAAGAAGCGCGACATGCCGTCGAGCAGTTCCGGGGTGAGGAAGGATTTCATTTCCTCGACCACCGCGCCCGCGGATTCCAGCGCCCTTGCCGCGGCCTTCGCCGCCGCCACGATCTCCGGGTGCGGCGCAAGCCCGGCGCCCATGTCCAGCAGCAGGCCGATGCGCAGCTTGCGCACGTCGAGCCCGTCCAGCTTCGTGTAGTCCGTGTCCTGCCATGGCAGGCTCATGAAGTCGCGTGCGTCGGGCCTGGACAGCAGGTTCATCAGCGCCGCGCTCGCCGCGACGTCGCGCGTCATCGGCCCGGTGACACGGCCGATGTAGGGCGGATAGACCGGCACGCGGCCCAGCGAAGGCTTGAGCGCGAAGATGCCGCAGTGGGTGGCGGGCAGGCGCACCGAGCCGCCGATGTCCGTGCCCAGGTGCAGCGGCGCATAGCCGGCGGCCGCAGCGGCGCCGGCGCCCGAACTGGAGCCGGAGGTGTTGCGCGCGGTATTCCACGGATTGCGCGTGATGCCATGGATGCTGGACAGGCCCGAGGAGAGCATGCCGAAGTCCGGCATGGTGGTCTTGCCCAGGACCACGCAGCCGGCCTCCCGGAGGCGCGCCGCGGGCGGCGCGTCGGCCGGTTGCGGCGCCGCGTCATCGTTCGCCTTCGTGCCGACGGGCGCGGGGTCGCCCTTGGTGTAGATGTTCTCCTTGATCGTGACCGGCACGCCGTCCAGCGGCGACAGCGGGCGCTTCGCGCGCCAGCGCGCTTCGGAGGCCCGCGCTGTCGCGAGCGCGCCGTCGCGGTCTGTGCGGTACATCGCATTCAGCTTCGGCTCGCAGGCCTCGATGCGCGCGAGGCAAGCCTCGGTGAACTCGACCGGCGACAGGGCGCCGGAGGCATATTGCACCGCAACCTCAGTCGCAGTGAATTCGTGCGTGGCGGGCATGCGCTGCATCATACAATGCGACGCCATGCGCAAGCTCCTGTTGTCGGTGATTGTCGTTTTCTCCTGCGCAGCGCAGGCGCAGACCGAGATCCACCTGTGGCACTCCATGAGCGGCGCGCTGGGCGAGGTGCTGCAGTCGCTGGTGCAGCGCTTCAACGAATCGCAGAAGGATGTCCGCGTCCTTGAGGAACACAAGGGCGGCTATGAGAGGAGCCTGATCCAGGCGATGAAGGCGCAGGAAGCCGGCGCCGGCCCGGACCTGGTGCAGGTCTACGAGCTGGGCACCGCGCACCTGATGGCGGCCAAGCGCGCCTACCGGCCGCTGTGGCAGGTGATGGCCGAGGCGGGCGAGAAACTGGACCCGAAGGCCTATCTGCCGGCGGTGGCGAGCTATTTCTCGGACGACGCCGGGCGCCTGCTCGGGCTGCCGTTCAACGTTTCCACCCCGATCCTGTTCTACAACAAGACCGCGTTCCGCAAGGCGAAGCAGGATCCGGACAAGCCGCCGCGCACCTGGTACGAGATGCCGCCGGTGATGGGCGAGATCCTGGAATCCGGCCTGGAGTGCGCCTACACCACCACCTGGCCCGCCTGGGTGCACATCGAGAACATGAGCACCTGGCACAACCAGGACTTCGCCACGAAGGACAACGGCCTGGGCGGGCTGGACGCGAAGCTGATCTTCAACAGCCACCTCATGGTGCGCCACGTCTCCATGCTGTCGTCCTGGGCGCGCTCGGGCTACTTCACCTACAGCGGGCGGCGCCTGGAGGCCGAGCGCCGCTTCGCCGCCGGCGAGTGCGCCATGCTCACCGCCTCCTCGGCCAGCGTGGCCGAACTGCGGCGCGATTCGAAGTTCGAGTTCGGCGTCTCGCCGCTGCCGCACTACGACGACGTCAAGGGCGCGCCGCACCACAGCATGATCGGCGGCGCCGGCCTGTGGGTGATGGCCGGCAAGCCGGCGGCCAACGCCCGGGGCGCGGCGAAGTTCCTGGCGTACCTCGCGCGGCCCGAGGTCGCCGCCGAGTGGCACCAGCGCACCGGCTTCGTCCCGGTGACCCGCGCCGCGTACGAGCACACGCGCAAGCAGGGCTACTACGCGCAGAATCCGGGCCAGGAAATCGCGATCAACCAGCTGCTGCTGAACGCCCCGACGCGCGAATCGCGCGGCATCCGCCTGGGGGAGTTCCCCGCCATCCGCTCGATCATCGAGGAGGAGCTGGAAGCGGTGTGGAAGGGCGACAAGGCGCCCAAGCTCGCGCTGGACAACGCCGCCGAGCGCGGCAACGAGCTGCTGCGCAGGTTCGAGGCCGAGCACCGGTCGGGGGCCGAGCCGGGGGTGCCCAAGCGCGCGCCGCGGGTGCCCCGCAATGCAGCAAAAGCTGCGGGAAAGTGAAAGTCGCGAATTTGTAACGGTGTATGGCTATACTTTTGCATCGCCCGGCGCCAAGACCGGGCATCCATTCCAGAACGACCCTAGGAGAAGAGGAAAACCCATGCGTATCAAACTCATAGCGGCCGCGCTCGCCAGCGCCGGCCTGTTCAGCGGTCCCGCCCATGCCCAGGTCGAGATCCAGTGGTGGCATTCGATGGGCGGGGCGCTCGGCGAGGCGCTGAACGAGGTGGCGAACGCGTACAACGCGAGCCAGAAGGACGTGAAGGTCGTGACCTCGTTCAAGGGCACGTACCCGGAATCCATGACCGCGGCGATCGCGGCGTTCCGCGCCGGCCAGGCGCCGCACATCCTGCAGGTGTTCGAGGTCGGCACGGCGACCATGATGGCGGCCAAGGGCGCCGTCAAGCCGGTGTACCAGATGATGCGGGAGACCAAGGAGCCGTTCGATCCCAAGGCCTACCTGCCCAGCGTGACCGGCTACTACACCGACCAGAAGGGCAACATGCTGTCGTTCCCCTTCAACAGCTCCACGGTGATGTTCTACATCAACAAGGATGCGTTCAAGAAGGCGGGCCTGGACCCGAACAAGCCGCCGCGCACCTGGAAGGAAGTGCAGGCCGCGGCGGACAAGCTCAAAGCCGCGGGCCAGGAGTGCGTGTACACCACCAGCTGGCCGTCGTGGAAGCACATCGAGAACTTCAGCGCCTGGCACAACGTGCCGATCGGCACCAAGGAGAACGGCTTCGGCGGCTTCGACACCGAGTTCCGGATCAATTCGCCGGCGCACGTGAAGCACATCTCGATGCTGGCGGAGATGGCGAAGAAGGGCCAGTTCACCTACGCCGGCCGCACCAACCAGGGCGACGCCAAGTTCTCCAGCGGCGAGTGCGCCATGTTCACCGGCTCGACCGGCGCCCAGGGCGGCATCCGCAAGGCGGGCAAGGTGGACTGGTCGATCAACTTCATCCCGTACCACGACGACATCAAGGGCGCGCCGCAGAACTCCATCATCGGCGGGGCCTCCCTCTGGGTGATGACCAGCAAGGACCGCAAGCCCGCGGAGTACGCGGCGGTGGCGAAATTCTTCTCCTACCTCTCCAAGCCCGAAGTGCAGATGGAGTGGCACAAGAAGACCGGCTACGTGCCGATTACCCAGGCGGCCTACGAGATGACCAAGAAATCCGGCTTCTACGACAAGGAGCCGGGCGCCGAGCTGGCGGTGAAGCAGCTCACCAACAAGGCGCCGACGGCGAACTCCAAGGGCCTGCGCTTCGGCAACTTCGTGCAGGGCCGCGGCGTCATCGAGGAGGAACTGGAGGCGATCTTCGCGGGCAAGAAGAGCGCCCAGGAGGGGCTGGACGCCGCGGTGAAGCGCGGCAACGAGATCCTCAGGCAGTTCCAGGCCGCCAACAAGTAGCGGACTGAGCCGGGAAGGGGCGCCGCGGCGCCCCTTCCTTCTATTGCCACGATCGCCACATGGAAAAGCGCGTCGTCTTCCGCTCGGCGTGGCTGCCCTACGCGCTGGTCGCGCCGCAGCTGGCGATCACGTTCGTGTTCTTCTTCTGGCCGGCGTCGCAGGCGCTGTGGTTCTCGTTCCAGCTGCAGGACGCGTTCGGGATGCACACGCAGTTCGTCGGCCTGCAGAACTTCGGCAACCTGTTCAAGGACAGCAACTACCTGGATTCCTTCCGCACCACCGCGGTGTTCAGCGTGCTGGTGGCGGGCATCGGCATCGCGCTGTCGCTGCTGCTCGCGGTCATGGCCGACCGCGTGGTGCGTGGCGCCTTCGCCTACAAGACGCTGCTGATCTGGCCCTACGCGGTGGCCGCGGCGGTGGCGGGCGTGCTCTACGCGTTCATGTTCGCGCCCTCGATCGGCATCGTCAGCTACGTGCTGAAGGGCTGGGGCGTGAGCTGGAACTGGGCGATCGACGGCACCGACGCCATGATCCTGGTGGTGATGGCCGCGGTGTGGAACCAGATCAGCTACAACTTCCTCTTCTTCCTCGCCGGCCTGCAGTCGATCCCCAGGTCCCTGATCGAGGCCGCGGCGATCGACGGCGCGGGTCCCGGCCGGCGCTTCTGGACCATCATTTTCCCGCTGCTCTCGCCCACGGCGTTCTTCCTGCTGGTGGTGAACGTGGTCTACGCCTTCTTCGGCACCTTCGGCATCATCGACGCCACCACCCAGGGCGGGCCGGCCACCTCGACCCAGATCCTGGTCTACAAGGTCTACCACGACGGCGTGAAGGCCGCGGACCTCGGCGGCTCCTCGGCGCAATCGGTGATCCTGATGGCGATCGTCATCGCGCTCACCGTGGTCCAGTTCCGCTACATCGAGCGCAAGGTCAACTACTGAGATGGTTGAGAACCGTCCCTTCCTGACGTTCCTCGCCCACGCCATCCTGATCGTGGGCGTGGTGGTGATCGCGTTTCCGGTCTATGTCACCTTCGTCGCCTCGACGCTGACGCTCGAGCAGATCATGTCGGTGCCGATGCCGCTGTGGCCCGGGGACCAGTTCGTCGCCAACTACACCCAGGTGCTCACCGCCGGCTCGACCAAGGGCTCGACCGCGGCGGTGTCCACGATGCTCCTCAACAGCACCGTGATGGCGCTGGGGATCGCCCTGGGCAAGATCGCGATCTCGATCATCTCGGCGTTCGCCATCGTCTACTTCCGCTTCCCGTTCCGCATGACCTTCTTCTGGCTCATCTTCATCACCCTGATGCTGCCGGTGGAGGTGCGCATCATCCCCACCTTCAAGGTGATCGCCGACCTCGGGATGCTGAACTCCTATGCCGGCCTGACCATCCCGCTGATCGCCTCGGCCACGGCGACGTTCCTGTTCCGGCAGTTCTTCATGACCGTGCCCGACGAGCTGGCGGAGGCCGCGCGCATGGACGGCGCCGGGCCGATGCGGTTCTTCCGGGACGTGCTGCTGCCGCTGTCCAAGACCAGCATCGCGGCCCTGTTCGTGATCCAGTTCATCTACGGCTGGAACCAGTACCTGTGGCCGCTGCTGATCACCACCGACGAGTCCATGTACACCACGGTGATCGGCATCAAGCGCATGATCGTGGGCAGCGACGCGGCCAACGAGTGGAACCTGATCATGGCCACCGCGATGCTGGCCATGCTGCCGCCGGCGCTGGTGGTGCTGCTGATGCAGAAGTGGTTCGTGAAGGGCCTAGTCGAGACGGAGAAATAATGGCCGGCGTATCCCTCAGGAACGTTCTCAAGTCCTACGGCGAGCTGCAGGTGATCCATGGCGTCTCCATGGAAATCGCCGACGGCGAGTTCATCGTCATCCTCGGGCCCTCGGGCTGCGGCAAGTCCACGCTGCTGCGCATGGTCGCCGGGCTGGAGGTCATCAGCGGCGGCGAGATCGCCATTGGCGACCGGGTGGTCAACAACCTGGAGCCCAAGGACCGGGACATCGCGATGGTGTTCCAGAACTACGCCCTGTACCCGCACATGAGCGTGTACGACAACATGGCCTACGGCCTGCGCATCCGCGGCCTGCCCAAGTCCGAGATCGACGCCCGGGTGCAGAAGGCGGCCGGGATCCTGGAGCTGGGCCAGTACCTGGAGCGCAAGCCGCGCGCGCTCTCGGGCGGCCAGCGCCAGCGCGTCGCCATGGGCCGCGCCATCGTGAGGGAGCCCCAGGTGTTCCTGTTCGACGAGCCGTTGTCGAACCTGGACGCCAAGCTGCGCGTGCAGATGCGGGGCGAACTGCAGTCGCTGCACCGGAGACTGGGCACCACGAGCCTCTTCGTCACCCACGACCAGGTCGAGGCGATGACGCTTGCCCAGCGCATGATCGTGATGAACGCCGGCCGCGCCGAGCAGATCGGCGCGCCGCTGGAGGTGTACGCCAAGCCCGCCACCACCTTCGTCGCCAGCTTCATCGGCTCGCCGCCGATGAACCTGATCCCGAAGGACGGCAAGCTGCTCGGGGTGCGCCCGGAGCACATGGAGCCCTGCGCCGCGTCGGAGGCCATGCTCACGATCGAGGTTGACCTGATCGAACCGCTGGGCGCCGATATCCTGGTCTACGGGCACATTGGAGATGGCGAGAGCGCGCGGGTGGCGGCACGCCTGCATGCGAGCGCGCCTGCCCAGGCGGGAAAGCTTCCGGTGCGCTACGCGCCGCAGCACGTGCACTGGTTCGACCCGGCGACCGGCAAGCGCATCGGCCCATGAAGATGGAGGCCCGGCTCCTGCGCCGGGGCATGCAGTACTGGCCGCCGTTCCTCGGCGCCGGCATCAGCGTCAAGAGCCTGTCGGAGGACTTCCGCGACGCGGTGGTGGTGCTGAAACTCGGGCGCCTGAACCGCAACTACGTCGGCACCCACTTCGGCGGCAGCCTCTACGCCATGACCGACCCGTTCTTCATGATCATGCTGATGAAGAACCTCGGCCCCGAGTACCTGGTCTGGGACAAGGCGGGGCACATCGAGTACGTCGCCCCCGGCCGCGGCACCGTGAGCGCGCATTTCCACCTGAGCGAAAACCGCATCGCCGAGGTCCGCGCGCAGGCGGCGGGCGGCGGCAAGATCTTTCCCGAGTTCCACGTCAACGTGAAGGACGAAGCGGGCGCCGTCGTCGCCCGGGTGCGCAAGACGCTCTACGTGCGCCTCAAGCCGAGGCACCGCAAGGCGTAGCTCGCGGTTACACGCACCTCGCCCCGTCCACCTCGATGCAGCTGCCGCTCACCATCGCCGCCTCGTCGGAGGCGAGGTAGAGGCAGGCATTGGCCACATCCAGCGCGGTCGAGAACCGCCCGAGCGGGATGGTGGCGAGGAAGGCCTTGCGCGCCTCCTCGGTGACCGCGCCGCCGGCGAACTCCGCCGACAGCGCCGTGTCCGGGCTGAACACCGGGTTGACGCAGTTCACGCGCACCTTGTCCGGGCCGAACTCCGCGGCCATGGACTTGCTCAGGATGATCACCGCGCCCTTGGAGCTGTTGTACACCGTCAACCCGGGCCGCGGCCGCAGGCCGGCGGTGGAGGCGATGTTGACGAAGCAGCCCCCGCCCTGCTTGCGGAACGCGGGCAGCGCGTGCAGCGCCGAGAGGTAGATGCTCTTCACGTTGATGGCGTAGACCTTGTCGAACTCGGCCTCGGTGACCTCCACGTAGGGCTTGCGCCGATGGGTCCAGCCGGCGTTGTTGACCACGATGTCCAGGCGGCCGAACGCGGACTGCGCGCCGCCGACCAGGTTCGCCCAGTCCTGGCCGCGCGTGACGTCGGCGTGCAGGTACACCGCCTTGCCGCCGGCGCCCGCGATCTCGCCCGCCACCTTCCGGCCGGCGGCGTCGTTGATGTCCGCGACCACGACGCCCGCGCCTTCCTCGGCGAAGCGCCTGGCGATGCCCACGCCGAAGCCGCTGGCGGCGCCGGTGACGACTGCGACCTTGCCCTTGAGTCTCATGTCCCATCCTCCCGTTGAAGGCTGCATTATAGAATCCCCGCATGAGCCTCGAGCGCGTCACCCCGGGCCGTGCCGTTCCGGACGACGTCAACGTCGTCATCGAGATCCCGATGAACGCCGACCCGGTGAAGTACGAGGTGGACAAGGCCACCGGCGCGGTGTTCGTGGACCGCTTCATGTCCACCGCCATGCACTACCCCTGCAACTACGGCTACATCCCGCACACGCTCTCGGGCGACGGCGACCCGGTGGACGTGCTGGTGATCTCGCCCTATCCGCTCATCACCGGGGTGGTGGTGCGCTGCCGCCCGGTGGGCATGCTGCGCATGGACGACGAGGCGGGCGAGGACACCAAGCTGCTCGCGGTGCCCATCGACCGCCTCACCAGCCAGTACCGCGGCATCCGCTCGCCGCGCGACCTGCCGCCGGCGCGCCTGAACGCGATCACGCATTTCTTCCAGCACTACAAGGATCTCGAGCGCGGCAAGTGGGTCAAGGTGAAGGGCTGGACCGGCGCCGCCGCCGCGCGCAGGGAGATCCTGAACGGGGTGAAGCGCTACGACGCGGCTAGGAAGAAGCCGCCGTTCTGAACGGCGACAGCTCGTTCAGTTCGTCGACGTAGCGCGCGATTCCCGACCGCTCTTTCTCGAGATAGTCCTCGATGGCGCGCGCGAACTGCGGGTGCGCCAGCCAGTGCGCCGACAGCGTCTCCACCGGCATCAGGCCGCGGAACAGCTTGTGCTCCCCTTGCGCGCCGCCCTCGAAGCGCGCCAGGCGCTGCTCGATGGCGTGCTCGATGCCCTGGTAGTAGCAGCACTCGAAGTGCAGCAGCGGCACATGCTCCAGCGCGCCCCAGTAGCGGCCGTACAGGGCATCGGCCGAGGCTACGTCCAGCGCCGCAGCGATCGGCCGGCCGGCGCGCTCGGCGAGGATCAGCACCAGGTTCTCCGGCATGGTTTCGCCGATGCGCAGGAAGAATTCCAGGTTCAGGTACGGGCTGGAGCGGTGCTCCGAATAGGTGCGGCGGTAGCAGCGGGCGAAGAACTCCCAGTCACTGCGCCCGATCTCCGGCCCCTGCAGGCGGCGGATGGTCACGCCCGCCTCGCGCACGCGGCGGCGCTCTTGCCGGATCACCTTGCGCCGGTGGCGCGTCAGCCGCGACAGGAAGTCGTCGAAGTCGGCGTAGCCGCCGTTCTCCCTCACGTTGCGCCAGTGGAACTGCACCGTCCGGCGCAGCATCATGCCGGCCTGCTGCATCAGAGCGGCCTCCGACGCCGGCGGAAACAGGATGTGCAGCGAGGACGCCTGACGCGCCAGTTCCAGCGCCGCGCCCAGCAGCGCCGCGCGCTCGTCGTCGCCGCGCGCGAGCAGCCGGGGGCCGCCCACGGGCGTGAAGGGGATGGCCGAGAGCAGCTTGGGGTAGTACTCCAGGCCGTGGCGCGCATAGGCGTCGGCCCAGGCCCAGTCGAACACGTACTCGCCGTAGGAGTGCGACTTGAGAAAAAGCGGCATCGCCGCGGCCAGCGCGCCCTGGTGCCGCAGGAGCAGGAACTGCGGCTGCCAGCCGGTGCGCGCGCTTGCGCAACCCGTCTCGAGCAGCGCGGAGAGAAAGGCGTGCCCGGCGAAGGGATTGCCCATTGCCAGCGCATCCCATTCCTCCGCGCTCACGCCCGCCAGGGACTGCGCGACCTCAATGCGCGTCAAGCCGGGCCTCGGACCATGCCAGTGCCGTGCGCGCGCGCTCCAGGCCGGCGTCGAGCGCCAGCGCGCGGCGGAAGCCCTCGACCGCCTCGGCGTGGCGCCCGAGCCGCTGCAGCAGGAAGGCGGCGTTGAACTGGGCCGCGGCGTCCTCCGGGGCGAGGGCGCGGGCGCGCTCGAAGGCGGCGAGCGCTTCGTCGA
>JALHLN010000085.1 GCA_022844545.1 Burkholderiales bacterium
GGCGGCACCATCGTGGCCTCGGCCGCCGGCGCGGCGGCGGCCTGCGCCCCCGGCGGACCGCTGGCGTTGCTGTGCAGCCTCGCCGCCGGCGCCGCCGCCTGGCTGATCGTGGACAAGGCGCTGATCACGATCGACGAGCGGCTGTTCCGGGAGAAGATGCGCGCCGAGATCCTCGAGGCGGTGAACGAGCAGCGGCGCGCGCTCGAGGCGGGCCTGCTCCAGGCGCACGCCGGGGCGATCGACCACGCCGCGGCGAGCGTGGGCGAGTCCCTGCAGCGGGTGTTCATGCCGCTGCGCGACGCGCTCTGACCGGGCGGCGATGTCGATGCCGAACCCGCCGCCGCAGTCCTTCCCCCTCTGGCCGCTCCTCGCCACGCTGGCCACGCAGACCATCGCCACCCTCGCGGCCTACACCCTGCCCGCGCTCGCGCCCATGGTCGCCGCCGACCTCAAGGTGGACGGCGCCTGGGTCGGCTACTTCGTCTCGGTGGTCTACGGCGTGGGCATCGGCTCGTCGCTGCTCGCCGCGAGTTTCATCCACCGCCACGGCGCGGTGCGCGCCTGCCAGTTCGTGCTGCTCGCGACGCTGGCGATGCTGCTGATCTGCGCGCAGGGCGGCCTGCTCGCGGTGGCGCTGGGCGCGATTGCCCTGGGCATCGGCTACGGCGCGACCGCGCCCTCGGCCACGCACCTGCTGGTGCCGCGCACGCCGCCGCGCATGATGAATTTCGTGATCTCGCTCCGGCAGATCGGCGTGCCGCTGGGCGGGGTGCTGGGGGCGCTGCTGCTGCCGCCGGTGGCGCTCGCGCTGGGCTGGCAGAACGCGATGCTGGCGCAGGTGGTGCCGGTGATCCTGTTGATCGTGCTGCTCGAAGTACCGCGCCGCAGCTGGGAAGGCTCGCGCGTCGCGTCGGGCGCCCCGGCGCCGCTGCTGGCGAACCTGCGCGCGCCGTTTTTGCTGCTGGCGGGAAATCCCGCGCTCGCGCGCCTGACCTTCACCAGCTTCATCTACTCCGGCACGCAGCTGGTGTTCATCGCCTTCATGACGGTGCACCTCACCAGCCGCGCCGGCTTCGACCTCATCGCGGCGGGCCAGGCCCTGGCCGCCTACCAGATCAGCGGCGTGGTCACGCGCCCGGTCTGGGGCTGGCTCGCCGACCGCGTCATGCCGGCGCGGCGCCTGCTCGTGCTGCAGGGCGTGGTGATGGCCGCGGCGGCGGCGATGGCGGGGCAGTTCGCCGCCGACTGGCCGGCGTGGCTGATCCTGCTCACCTGCGTCGCCGCCGGCGCCACGGCCAGCGGCTACACCGGCATCGCCTACGGCGAGTTCGCGCGCCTGGGCGGCGCGCGCCGCACCGAGGCGACGGGGCTGGGATCCTCGTCCATGTTCGCCGGCGTGCTGGTGCTGCCTGCGCTCGCGACCGCGATCGTCACCACGCTGGGCAGCTACGCCATCGCCTACGGCGCGGTAGCGGCGCTGGCGGCGATCGGGGCGGGTGCGCTATCCTCAGGCTGGAGGGATCAATGACGGCACCACTGCCCGCACTGCGTTTCAACCACCTCGCCGACCTCGCGCGCAAGTCTTCCGCGCGCTTTGCGAACCAGACCGCGTTCACCACCTGCATGCCCAACGGCATGCACGGCTCGCTCAGCTACGCGGAGGTCGACCGGCTCTCGGACGCCTTCGCCGGCTACCTGCGCGAGACGCTGGGCCTCGCCGCCGGCGCGCGCATCGCGCTGCAGACGCCCAACTGCCTCGCCTACCCGGTGGTGGCCTTCGGCGTGTTCAAGGCCGGCTGCGTGCTGGTGAACACCAATCCGCTGTACACGCCCTCCGAGATGGAACACCAGCTGCGCGACTCCGGCGCCGAGGTGCTGGTGATCGTGGACATGTTCGCCAACAAGCTGGAGGGCATCCTCGGCAACACCAAGGTGCGCAAGGTGGTGGTCGCCGAGGTGACGCAGTTCTTCGGCGTCGTGCCCCGCGCGGTGATCCGCGCGGTGATGAAGCTGTGGAACCGCGTCCTGCCGGCGGTCGTGGTGCCGCACGTGCGCCTCGCCCAGGCGCTCGCCGAGGGCGAGACCGCGCTGCAGGTGAAGCCCGGGGCGCTCGCCTCCTATGTCCAGGGCCAGGGCCTGGAGGCGCTGGCGGCGCTGCAGTACACCGGCGGCACCACCGGGGTCAGCAAGGGCGCGATGCTGACGCACGGCAACCTGCTCTCGAACCTGGAGCAGGCCTACGCCATGGGCGCCTCGCACATCGAGGAAGGCCGCGAGTACGTGCTGACAGCCCTGCCGCTTTATCACATCTTCGCGTTCCAGTTCAATCTGCTGTGCTTCTACGCCGCCGGCGCGCGCAACGTGCTGGTGCCCAGCCCGCGGCCGGTGCAGAACCTGCAGCGCGCCTTCGACAACTACCCGATCACCTGGGTGAGCGGCGTGAATACGCTGTTCAACGCGCTGCTGAACGAGGAATGGTTCACCGCGTTCCCGCCCAAACACCTCAAGGCGGCCGTGGCGGGCGGCGCCGCGCTGCAGGGCGTCGTGGCCGAGCGCTGGCAGCGCATCACCGGGACCGTGATCGCGGAGGGCTACGGCCTGACCGAGGCTTCTCCGGTGGTGTGCTTCAACCCGATTTCGGGCGTGCGCAAGCCCGATTCCATCGGCGTCGCCGTGGCCGGCACCGAGATCCGCCTGGCGGACGACGCCGGCAAGCCCGTCGCCCAGGGGCAACCGGGCGAACTGCTGGTGCGCGGGCCGCAGGTGATGCAGGGCTACTGGCAACGCCCCGATGAAACCGCGCAGGCGCTGCGCGACGGCTGGCTGCACACCGGCGACGTCGCCGTGGTGGACAGCGAAGGCTACTACCGCATCGTCGACCGCAAGAAGGACATGATCCTGGTGTCGGGCTTCAACGTTTACCCGAACGAGGTCGAGGACGTCATCGCGCGCATGGACGAGGTGCTGGAGGTGGCGGTGGTCGGGGTGCCCGACGCGCAGTCGGGCGAGGCGGTGCGCGCCTTCATCGTGCCGCAGGGCGCCGGCTGCGACGAGGCCGCGGTGCGCGCGCACTGCAGGAAGTACCTCACCGACTACAAGGTCCCGAAGAGCGTCAAGTTGAGAACCGAGATGCCCAAGACGCCGATCGGCAAGATCCTGAGGAAGGCCCTGCGCGAGGAGGCCCGCTGATGCTCACCGACCTGGAAACGAAGCTGCTCGGGGTGATGATGATGCTCATCATGCTCGGCATGGGCGCCTCGCTCACCTTCAAGGACTTCCGCATCGCCTTCCGCAAGCCCCAGGGCATCCTGGTGGGCCTCGCGTGCCAGTACGGCCTGATGCCGTTCCTGGGCTACCTGCTCGCGGTGCTGCTGGGGCTGTCGCCGCCGCTCGCGGTCGGCCTGATCCTGATGGGCTGCATGCCGGGGGGCACCACCTCCAACATCTTCACCTACTTCAGCAAGGGCGTGCTCGCGCTCTCGATCATGATGACCATCTGCTCCACGCTGGTGGCGGTGGCCATGGTGCCGGTGCTGCTCGAGTTCTATTCCGGCTTGCGCCAGCTGCCGAGCGAATACAAGGTCCCGGCGGAGAACGTGGCGCAGATCCTGGTGGTGCTGGTGGTTCCGACGCTGATCGGCATGGTGCTGCGCAAGTGGAACCCGAACGTGGGCGCCACCGTCGAGCTGCTGGGCGGCGTGCTGGGCGTGGTGGTGATCCTGTTCCTGATCCTCACCTGGGTGCCGCGCAACCACCGGCTGCTCGCCACCACCCCGGCGGACGTCTACGCCGCGGCGATCGGCATCGGCTTGTTCGGCATGCTGCTCGGCTACTGGCTGGCGCGGCTGCTGCGCCAGGACCCGCGCCGCTCCCGCACCATCTCGCTGGAGACCGGGATCCAGAACGGGCCCCTGGGCGTGCTGATCGTGGTGCTCACCTTCTCGGGCGAGATGCAGCAGCAGGTGCTGCTGATCCCGGTGCTGTATTCCCTGTTCATCGTGCTCACCTCGAGCGCGGTGACGATCTGGTTCCGCGCCATCACCACGCGCGAGGACCTGGCGCGCGACCAGGCCAAGGTGCAGATGGCGCCGGCCTGAGTGCCACGATGTAACCGATCGGTTACATTGCGGCCCTCACCGGGGCCCGCATCGCCTTCCCCCTGTCCCGTGCGCCCGCTCAGCGGCCATGGAAGCGCGGCGCGCGCTTCTCCGCGAAGGCGCGCTCGGCTTCCTTGTGGTCTTCGGTGAACCACAGGCGCGCGAACGACGCCCGCGCATTGCGCCGCGCCTCTGTGCCTGCCTGCGCCGACCCGGCTTCCAACAGGGCCGTCTTGATCGCGCGCAGGGAAAGCGGTGCCACTTCGGCGAACGTGGCGGCCATCTCGAGCGCGCGCTCGAGGGCTTTTCCGTCCGCCACGACTTCATCGACCAAGCCCAGGTCGCGGGCCTCGGCGGCGCTTACCCGTTTGCCGCTATAGAGAAGAAGGGCTGCAGATGCGCGCCCGACCGTCCTCAACAGGCGCGGCAGGCCGTCCCAGCCCGGCATGATGCCCAGGCGCGACTGCGGAAAGCCGATCTGCGCCGAAGCATCCGCGACGCGCAGGTCGCACGCCAGGGCGAGCTCCGAACCGCCGCCGACCGAGAAACCGTTGATCGCGGCAATCGCGGGAAAAGGCAGCGCTTCAATCGCATCGCAGACCTCGCGCATCAGGTTGAAAACCCGATCGAGCTCCTCCGCGGTCGCCAGCCGCGCGTACGCCTTGACGTCGCCCCCGGTGCAGAAATAGCGCGTGCCGGCACCGGTCAGGATGAGCGCGCGAAGCGCCGGGTCGGCGGCGCAGGCGCGCACCTGGTCCGCGAGCGCGAGCGCGACCTCGCGGCTGATCGCGTTGCCCGCCTCGGGCCGGTTGAGCCGCAGGACCAGCGCCCCGCCGTGGCGCTCCGCGAGGACCAGCTGGCCCGACGGCTTCGCCACGCGCGCCTACTCGGCCTTGATGCCGAAGTCCTTCACGATCTTGGTGTAGCGCTTGATGTCCTCGGCCACCAGCGCATCGAGCTGCTCGGGCGAGCCGCCGATGATGCGCCCGGCCTGCGCCTCGATGCGCTCCCTCACCTGAGGCGACTTCAGCGCCTCCAGCGTCGCTTCATGCAGCACCTTCACGACCGAATTCGGCGTCGCCCGCGGCACGAACATCGCGATCCAGGTGTCCATGTCGTAGCCGGGAAATCCGCTCTCGGCGATCGTCGGCACGTTGGGCAGCAGTGGCGAGCGTTGCGGCGAGGTCACCGCGATCGCCTTCAGCTTGCCGGCGCGGACATGGGGCAACAGGCCGGCGGAGGTCGACAGGATGTAGGGCACCTGGCCGCCCAGCACGTCGGTGATCCCCGGACCGGCGCCGCGGTACGGCACGTGCGTGAACTTGGCCCCGGCCAGCGACTCCAGGTAGGCGGCCGCCAGATGCCCGGGCGAGCCGACGCCGCCGTTGGCGAGGATGCGCTTCCTGTTCTCGTTCGGCGCCTCGAGCTTGAGGAACTCCTGCAGCGTGTTCGCCTCGGCCTTCGGGTTCGCCGCCAGCATCTGGCCCAGCGAACCAACCAGCGTCACGCCGCGCAGGTCGCGCTCGGTGTCGTAGGGCAGCTTCGGATAGAGCGCCTGGTTGATCGCGTGCGTGTTGACGTTGAAGCTCACGGTGTAGCCGTCCGGCGCGGACCGGGCGACCGCATCGGTTCCCACGATGCCGCCGGCACTCGGCCTATTCTCGACCACCACCGTCTGCTTCAGGATCTCCCCAAGGCGGACGTTGAGCGAACGTGCAATGGCGTCGGTGCCGCCGCCGGTGGCGAACCCGACCACCAGCTTGATCGGGCCCTTGGTCGGATACTCCTGCGCCGAAGCAGTCGATGCGGAAAGCGCCGCAATCACGGCAAGACCATTCAGGATAGCGCGTCTCATGTCTGTTCCTCCTTGGATGAACCGGTACCGCCATAGCCGCCATCGAGTTCGGGCTCGACGAAGTGCATGAGCAGGCCGCCGCCGAAATTCGACGGGTGCACGAAGCCGATCTTCGAACCGCGCCCGCCGGGACGGCCGACGAGGTCGATCATGCGCCAGCCGTCGCCGGCCAGCTTGGGAAGGATGGCGTCGATGTCGCGCGTCGCGAACGCGACGTGGGCGAGCCCCGGACCGCGCCGGGCCACGAACTTGGCGATGGCGCTCTGGTCGCCCTTGGTGTTGCCCCGCTCCTCGCCAAGCTGCGCCTTCGGCTTCATCGACGGATCGTAATCCATCAGGAGCTCCAGCTCGCAGTCGCCGATGGTGATGAAGACATCGCGCAGGCCGCCCAGGATCTGCGGCGGGCGCGCATGGTAGACCGCGCCGTACTTGTCGGAGATGAAACTCTCGGTGACGTTGCGGATCTCGACGTCGGTTTGCGTGCTTTCGACCGGGCAGCCGAGATTGCCGGTGAAGACGCGCACGGTGGCGTCGTTGTCGTTGGTCGCGATGCCCAGGTGATCGATCTTGTAGGCCGGCCCGTCGCCGGCGGCAATCGCGAGCGGCTCGATGAAGCGGGTGCGAATGCCGACGGTGGCGGCCGGATCGATCGAGACGAAGCGTTTGCCCTCCGGCCCGGCGCCGGCGCCGGAGACGGGCAGTGCGTGCCGCGCCGCCGTCGCCGCGGGGTCTGCCGCCGCAAGGGCCATGTGATGAACGCCCGCAAACCGCGGCTCGTCCAGATAGGGATCATCGACATCGAACACCGCCAGGGCGGACTTGCCGATGCCGTAGAAGGGAACCGCGCGCCCCTGCAGCGGCACATCGGTGCGCCGCAAGCCGAGGGAATCGCCGAGGAAGCGGCACACCGGCCCCACGTCGCGCGCAACCAGCGCCACGTAGCTCATCGCATAGCCCGCCATGATCAGAGCTCCCTTCGCTCGACGAAATGCGCCAGCACGCCGCCGAAGCCGGCGGGGTGGATGAACCCGATCCGGGCGCGGCGCGAACCCGGGCGGCCGACCTTGTCGATCAGGCGGTAACCGGCCTTGCCGAGCCGGCCCAGGGTCGAGTCGATATCCGGCGTCTTGAACGCGAGGTGGTGCAGCCCGGCGCCGCGCGCAGCGACAAAGCGCGCAATGGCGCTGCGATCGCCACGGGTATTGCCCGCCGCGTCATGCCTTGCGGCATCGGCGTTCACATCGGTGGTCAGGTCCTGGAGGAACTCGAGTTCGCAGTCGCCGACCGTGATGAACGTCACGCGCACGCTGCCGACCAGTCGCGACGGCCGGGTGTGGAATATGTAGCGGTGGGTATCCGAGGTGAAATTCTCGGATATGGTCTCCACCTCGCTGTCGGTCTGCTGGCTTTCGTAGACGCAGCCCAGCCGGTCGATGAACGCCGCGCGCGCGCCCTTGTTGTCGGCCGAAGCCACGCCGATGTGGTCGATGCGCTCGATGAGGTCGGAGCGGGCCGGGGCAAGGCCCAGAGGTTCGGTGAACCGCACGCGCACGCCGCAGGTGGCTGCGGGCGCCAGGCTGATCTGCGCCTTTCCGTCCAGCCCCTTGGACAGGCTGCCCGCGGTTGGCAGGCCCGCGGCGCGGGCGGCGGCTTCCGGCTCGGCCGCGCTCAAGGCAAGGTGATGGACGCCCTTCTTCGGCTCCGGGCCCAGGAACGGGTCGGTTTGCGCGAACAGCGCCAGCGCCGTCGCGCCGACGGAGATCAGCGGGACGCTCGAGCCGCCGCACTTGAAGTCGCGGCGCGGCAGGCCGAAGTCCCTCTCGAAGCGCGCGGCGCTGGCTTGCGGTTCATCGACGACCAGCGCCAGGTAGGCAAGGTCGGCGGCTTTCTGCGGCATGGGCATCCGGGTCACTCCCCTGAACAAAGAACGGTCTTGGCGGCCACAAGCGCATCGATGCGCGCGGGCCCAACGCCGAAATCGGCGAGGACCCGGCGGCTGTCGGCGCCCAGCAGCGGCGGCGCGGTGCGCACCGAGCGACCGCCCATGCCGGCCATGCGGATCGGGCTGGCCACCAGGCGCAGCTTGCCAAGCGTGGGATGGTCGACTTCCTCGACGATGCCGGTCTCCTTGACATGCCGGTCTTCGAATACCTGGTCGAGCGTGAAAATCGGGCCGGCCGGCAGCCCGAGCTTGACCAGGTCGAGCGTCCATTCCATCTTGCCGCGGGTGGCGAAAACGGCGTTGAGCTTCGCCTTCAGGGCGGCGCGGTTGCGCATGCGCGCGGCGTTGTCCTTGAAGTCCGGGTGCGTGGCCCACTCCTCGTGGCCGAGCAGCTTGCACAGCTTGAGCCACATGTCTTCGGTGGCGGCCGCCATGTTGAACGGGCCATCGCTCGCCTCGAACATGCCGTAGGGGCAGACGACCGGGTGGTCGTTGCCGGCCACGCCGGGGGTGTCCCCCAGGGACAATTGCCGCTGGCCCTGCACGGTGAGCAATCCGATCAGGCCCGCCAGCAGCGAGGTCTCGACCAGCTGGCCGCGTCCGGTCGCCATGCGCTGGATCACCGCCGCCTGGACGCCGAGCGCCGCCCACATGCCCCCGACGACGTCGCCGATCGGAATCCCGACCCGGACCGGGCCGGTTTCCTTGTGGCCGGTGAGGCTCATGAGGCCGGACATGCCTTGCGCGATCTGGTCGACGCCCGGCCACTCGCCGTAGGGCCCGGTGGTGCCGAATCCCGTGATCGAGGCAAAGATCAGCCGGGGATTGCGCGCAGCCAGCGTCGCGTAGTCCATCCCCATGCCGGCCATCGCGCCAGGCTTGAAGTTCTCGACGACGATATCGACCTTGTCGGCCAGGGTGCGGATCAGCTCCAGCCCTTCCGGGTCGCGGAAGTTGACCGCGAGGCTGCGCTTGTTGCGGTGGATGCTCAGGTAGTAGACGCTGATGCCGTCGGCGAACGGCCCCCAGCCGCGCACCATCTCGCCGGCCGGCGTCGGCTCGACCTTGATGACGTCGGCGCCCAGGTCGGCGAGGATCGTGGCGCAGAATGGGCCGGCGAGCGCCCTTGAGAGGTCCAAGACGCGCAGACCGGCGAGCGGCAGGGATGAAGGCTCCGGCATGTCAGGCTTTCTTCGGGTAGGTGTTGCGGTGGCGCTCGAAGCGGCGGACCAGTTCGCCGACGTGCACGCTGGCCGCGCGCGCCGCCGCCGCCGCCTTGCCCGACCGGATCGCCGCGAGGATCGTCTCGTGCTCGCGGATCGATTGGGCGGGAGAGCCGGGAAGATCGGCCATCATCAGCTGGTAGCGGCGCAGATTGGTGCGAATCCGGTCATAGAACTGCGCAATCAAGCGGTTGCCGCACTCCGCCACCATCAGGTCGTGGAACTGCGCGGCGATTCGCCCATACTCATCGTGCTTGCGGGCTCGCACCGCCCGCTTCATGTCGGCGATCATCGCCTCCAGCGCCTCGAGCACGGGCCGGGGACGCGATCGGGCCAGCAGGCGCGCCGCCTCGGCTTCGAACATGCCACGCACCGCGAAAAGCTCGTGCAGTTCACATTCGGAGCGTTCGCTGACCACGGCGCCGCGATTGGGCTGGATCACGACCAGGCCCTCGCCGGCGAGCATGCGAAACGCCTCGCGCAGGGGCACGCGGCTGACGCCAAGGCGTTTCGCGAGGCGCTGCTCCTCCAGGCGCGCGCCGGGCGCCAGCACGCTGCCCACGATCGCCTTGCGCAGCGTGCTGGCGATGCGTTCGGGGAGGAGCGTCGTGCCTACGACTTCGATGCGATCCAGGCTCATGCGGGGCGCGGGCGGCGGCTGACGAGTTGCGGGTAACCGGCGATCAAATTGTATAATAATTAGACGATCTGGTTTGATGGCCGATCCTGGAACAGACGTACCTCGCGGGAGGAGAACCATGAACGCACGAATCGATCTGCCGCCCTTTGAGGCCCTGACCGGCGACATCGGCAAGCTGGCCGCCGACTGGAAGGCGATGGGCAGCGACACCACCTTCATCCGCATGCTGAATTACCGTGCCGACCTGGTGCCGGCGTTCTTCGACTTCTACATGCGCATGCGGGGCGATGGCCTGCTCCCGGCGAAGCTCAAGGAACTGGTGCGGCTGCGCCTGGCGCGGCTCAACACCTGCCGCTATTGCCTTGGCTCGCTCTCGCCGCTGGCGGAGAAGCAGGGCGTCACCGATACCCACATCGCGGAGCTCGAGCATCGGCCGCCGGGCCTGTTCACCGAGCAGGAACTCGCCGCGTTCGACCTCGCCGAGGCGATCTGGAACAACGCCGCGGAAGCCGGCCGCAACACCGCCCTGCGCGAGCGCATGCGCCGGCACTTCACCGACCCGCAGCTCCTCGAACTGGTCTGGGCCATCGGGATGTACATCGCGCTTGGCCGGATGATCGTGTACTTCGGCATCGAAAGGGAGGACTAGGCCATGAAACGTCCCGCCGTCCAACTGCTGGCAATCATCCTTGCCCTCGCCTGCGGCAGCGCGTTCGCGCAGGCGCAGCAGGGCAAGCCGATCCGGATGCTGGTGGGCTACGCCGCCGGCGGCGGCGCGGACATCCTCGCCCGACTGCTGGCGCCGAAGCTCGCCGAAGCGCTCGGGCAATCGATCATCATCGACAACCGGCCCGGCGCGGGGGGCACCATCGCCGCGGGCATCCTGGCCAAGGCGCCGCCCGACGGCCTGACCCTTTACTACTCCGACGCCGGCTTCGTCACCTCCCCCGGCATTTTCGAGAAGCTGCCCTACGATCCAGTGGCCGACATCGCCCCGGTCGCGAACATTGCCGCGTTGCCCCTGGCGTATTCGGTCCATCCGTCGATCGCGGCGAGCACGCCCGCGGAACTGATCGCGCTGCTCAAGGCCAGTCCGGACAAGTACAGCTACGGCTCGCCCGGCATCGGCACGCTGCATCACCTCAGCGCCGAGCTGGTGAAGAAGCAGACCGGGATCCGCATGACGCACATCCCGTACAAGGGCGCCGCGCCGGCGCTCGTGGACCTCATCGGCGGCCAGATTCCGCTCGCCATCACCAGCGCGACCGCGGCCCTGGGCCAGGCGCCCAGCGGCAAGGTGCGCGTTATCGGCATCACCAGCCGGGAGCGGATCGCGAGCGCCCCCAACGTGGCGACCATGTCCGAGGGCCTGCCGGGCTTCGTCGCGACCAACGACCTGTTCCTGCTCGCCACCGGCGGAACCCCGCCGGCGGCGATCGCGCGCATCAGCGCGGCCCTGAAGGCGGTGCTGGCGCAGAAGGACCTCGTGGAGGGTTACCTGGCGCAGGGCGCGATCGTGGAATGGCTCGGGACCGAGGAGGTCGCGGCGCGGATCCGGAAGGACATCGAGCGCTGGCGGGTGCTGTCGAAAGAGGCCGGCATCAAGCCGCAGTAGCACATCGCCGCGAGCGCGCGCAGGCAGCTCGGCACGCCAGACACGCCGGCAGCGTCTGGTGCTAGCGCCAGACCCGTGCGCGGACCGCGCGCGACGGGTGCTCGATCTGCTCGCCGAACAGCACATGGCACCGGGTGGACTGCAGGGCTCGCGTTCTCCGGGCCGGAGCGGCTACCATGCCAGATCCGTTCGGCGTCGATGCGGCCGGAATACCGCGCTGCGGCCCCCGCGCCGCCGCTCAGGCCGCCCGCAGCCAGACGCGGTTGTCGTGGAACGCCGCGCCGCCCACCGGGCCGATCGGGTCCGCGCCGGTGAGCGCATTGATGCCGATGCCTTCCTCGAAGGCCGCGTTCGGCCAGATGCCCTCCACCACCAGCACGCCCTCGCGCACGCCATCGAACAGCCTGGCATGCACGACCACCGTGCCGCGCGTGTTGCCGAGCCTCACCCGGGCGCCGTCGGTCACCCCGGCGCGTGCCGCATCCGACGGATGCACCAGCACCGTCGGCCGCCCTTCCCGCTTCACCGACGAGCGCGTCTCGGTAAAGCTCGAATTGAGGAAGTTGCGCGCCGGCGAGGTCGCCAGCCGGAATGGCATCTCGACGGTCGGCTCCTCGATCGCCTCGTGATGATCGGGCAGCGAAGGCAACCCGTCGGCCGGCCCGAAGCCCTGCGGCTTGACGCCCGCCCAGTCGGCCTTGAAGCGGAACTTGCCCTCCGGCCAGGCGAAGCCCTTCAGGTAATGCGCAGCCTCGAACGCCGGCTGCACGTCGAACCACTTCTCGCGCTCCAGGTCCGCGAGGCCGCGCCAGCCCGAGTTCACCAGGGTCCAGTCGATGAGCTCGCGCACGCTCATGTCGAAGCCCGGGTGCTTCGCGCCCAGGCGCCGGGCCAGCGCGCAGATCACCTCGTGGTTCGAGCGGCAGCCCTCAGGTGCATCGACCACCCTGGGCCCCAGCATGATGTGCTGGTGCCCGCCGCCCTGGTACAGGTCGTCGTGCTCGGTGAACATGGTGGCCGGCAGCACCACGTCGGCCATCTGCGCGGTCTCGGTCATGAATTGCTCGTGCACGCAGACGAACAGGTCGGGACGCGCGAAGCCGCGATGCACCACGTTCAGGTCCGGCGCCACCATCATCGGGTTGGTGTTCTGGATGAAGAGGGCGTCCACCGGCGGCCTGCCCTTGAGCGCGCCGGCATCGCCGGCCAGCACCGCGCCGATGCGCGACTGGTCGAGCACGCGGACCGTCGGATCGAGGGCGTCCAGTCCCTCGATCATGGTCTTGTTCCAGTGGTAGATCGCGCCGTTGTTGTGGAAGGCGCCGCCGCCCTCGTGGCGCCAGGCGCCGGTCACCGCGGCGATGCACAGCGCGGCGTGCATGTTGACCGCGCCGTTGCGGTTGCGCGAGAAGCC
>JALHLN010000086.1 GCA_022844545.1 Burkholderiales bacterium
CCCGTGCGGCGGGCGCGCCAGCGCGGCCTGCAGTTCGTCGCCGAATGCGCGCACGCCGGCCGCGGGCGCCTCGCCCGTCGCGACGGCGAAGACCTGGTGCGTGTCGGCGAGCCCCTCCAGCCAGCGTGGCGCCAGTACCGGCTCATCGGCGAGCGCGGCGAGGCCCGCCCGCAACGTCAGCAGGTGGCCGGCCAGGTTGCCGCTGTCCACCGTCGAGAGGTAGACCGGCGGCAGCGGCCGCAGCGTTCGCGTGTCGTACCAGTTGCAGAAGTGGCCGTGGTGGCGCTCGAGGCCCTGCATGGTGTCGAAGGCATGCCGCGTGCGGTCAAGGACCTTTCCGGCCGGCGCATAGCCAAGGTCGTAGGCGGTCAGGTTCGCCAGCAGGGCGAGGCCCATGTTGGTCGGAGAGGTCCGGTGCGCCACCCTGGCCACCGGTCCTTCCTGGAAGTTGTCCGGCGGCAGCCAGTGGTCCGCGGGACCGACGAAGGTCTCGAAATAGCTCCAGGTCTTGCGGGCGACCAGGCGCAGGAACGCCGTCTGCGCTGCAGAGAGCTTCGCGGTTGGCCGCGCGACCGGCTGGCTGAGCCACCACGCGAACAGCGGCGAGGCGAACCACAGCAACAGCACTGGCGCGGCGGCGGACAGGGACCCGGGACGCCACGCCAGCAGCGCAGTCGCGACGCCCGAGGACAGGACGGGCGCGACCCACATCGCGCGCAGGAATGCCGGAAAGGAGGTGCCGCCGCCGAAGGCGTGGCTGGGCGTCCACTGCAGCAGGCGCCGGCGCGTGACCAGCATGCGCACGAGCGTGCGGATCACCGCGTCGAGGCTGGTCCAGGCGTCGAACGGCAGGCAGGCGAGCGCGAACGCCGCCTGCGAGAGGCGGCGCCCCGCGGAACGGAGCACGCCCGCCAGGTGCGCATGCAACCGGACATCGCCCGGCCAGCGCAGCAGATCCACCAGCGTGGCGCAGAGCGCCGGCAGTATCACCACCGCAAGCACGGCGAAGGTCCAGGCCCCGGCCGCGGTCAGCATGAACCAGCCCGCCAGCAGCAGGCCCGAGAGCGCCGGGGCCACGAGGCTCCGGCGCAGGTTGTCGAGGATCTTCCATTGCGACAGGAGCGCAAGCGCCCCGCGCCACCGCAGCAGCCAGCCCGCCAGCTGCCAGTCGCCGCGGATCCAGCGATGGCGGCGGCCGGCATCGGCGATGGAACTGGCCGGGTCCGATTCGTACAGGCAGACATCGCCGAGCAGCCCGGAGCGCGCGTGGCAACCCTCGATCAGGTCGTGGCTCAGGATGCGGTTGTCCCGCAGGCGCCCGCGCAGGGCGCGCTCGAACGCGTCGACCTCGTAGATGCCCTTGCCGATGAACGAGCCTTCGCCGAACAGGTCCTGGTAGACGTCGGACACCATGCGCGTGTAGGGATCGATGCCGGCGTCGTCGCCGTGCATGCGCGCATAGCGCGAGCGGCCCGACTCGCCCAGGCTGGCGGCCATGCGCGGCTGCAGGATGCCGTAGCCGTCCGTCACCCGGCCGTCGGCGTCGTCGTGCCGCGGCCGGTTCAGCGGATGCGCCATCGCGCCGACCAGTTCCCGCGCGGCATCCCGCGGCAACTCGGTGTCGGTGTCCAGGGTGATGACATAGCGCACGCCCGCGAGCGAGGCCGTCCGGCCGGCGACATGGGAGAACGCATCGGCGCCGCCGCCGCGCAGCAGCGCGTTCAGGTCCTCCAGCTTGCCGCGCTTGCGCTCACGGCCGATCCACGTGCCTTCGGCCGGATTCCACAGTCGCGGACGATGGAGCAGGTGGAAGGCATCGGCATGCCTGCGATTGAGCTCCCCGATGCGCCGCGTCGCCAGCTGGAGCAGGGCCTCGTCCCCTGGAAGCACAGCCTCGCGCGCATCGGCGAAATCCGTGAGCAGGGCGAACTGCAGGCAGGGGTCCCGGTTGGCGAGGAAGCGCACCTCCAGCTTCTCCACCAGGGCCTCCACGCCCTGCGCGCTGGCGAGGAGCGTCGGCACCACCACCAGCGTCCTCGCCTCGGGCGCGATGCCTTTCGAGAAATCCATTCGCGGCAGCGGCTTCGGCGCCACGAGCTGCATGGCGATCCAGTTGACCAGCGTGACCGCCAGCTGGCTGGCAGCCAGCAGCGCCAGCAGGTCGATGACGGCGAGGAACCAGCCGCGCGCGCCTGCGGCGTGCGCAAGCGCGAGCAGGAAGGCCGCGAACAGCAGCGTCGCCACTCCGATGGCGCCGAGGTACGCCGCAACGGCCCGTCCTTCCAACCAGGCCCGCAACAGGGGCGGCCGCGCGCCGGCGGCGGCCTCCAGCACCGGCAAGCCCTTGTCGACGAGGTAGTAGCCGACATGGGAGCGCCGCCCGTCCTGCGCGTCGCCATCCAGTGCTTCCCGAGCGAGCGCGACGCATCGGCCGGCGACAGCGTCCTCGGCGAGGCCGCTGCGCCTGGAGAGCGCCTCCACCGAGTGCCGGTACCGGTCCCTGGTGGCGAAATCCATCCGGCCGTACACGCCGCCCGGATCCCGCCGCAGCATCCGCTCCACGGCGCTCATGGTCTCGACGAACGCATGCCAGTCGGTCGCTCCCAGCAGGCGCAGGCTGCCGATGCTGTTGCTGATGGAAACCTGGTCGGCGGCCTGCTGCTGGTTCTCCGCCTGCACCAGTTGCGCGATGGTGAGGCCGAGTTCGGACAGCCGCTGCTCGATCCAGTTGACCGGCATCGCCAACGCCGCGCTCTGGCCCTGCAGGCGCCGCGCCAGTTCGGCGACGAAGGCGCCGTTCATCGGCGGCTCGGAGCGCGCCATGTCCGCGACCACCAGGATCAGGCTCTTGGGATCGTCCTGGGCGACGCTTGACATCCGGCCGGCCCAGAAATCCGCCAGGTCGCGGCCGATGCGGTGCGAAATGATCCGGGTGGCGGCCCGCCGCAGGTTCTCGATCAGCGCCAGGCGCAGCATGATCGGGATCGCCCACAGCTCGCCCAGGGTCAGCGCGGCGTGCGTCTGGTAGGCCGCGATGAAGCGGCTGAAGCTCTCGGGATCGACCTGGCCGTCGCCGTGCGCGATCGCCTCGAGCGCGATGTCGTAGACGCGCGGCAGGCCGGCCGAGGGACCGCGCTCGAGTCGCGGCAGCTCCCGGCTGTAGTCCTTGGGCAGGTGCCGGCGCGCGGTGCGGATCTGCTCTTCGACAAGGTGGAAGTTGTCCAGCAGCCATTCGCCCGCCGGGGTTCCGGGGCGCTTGTCCCGGATGGCGGCGGTCAGGAGCCGGCAGGTGCGCAGCAGGACGCGCTCGTTGTCCACCAGGCGCGCGAGCAGCAGGTCGCGCGAGCGCTTGGCGCCCAGCCGGTGCGCGCCCGCGAGCGCCTTGCCGTGCAGCGCCATCTGGTCGGCGCTGAACAGCTCGGAGCGCAGCGGCGTTTCCTCCGCCTCGTGGCCGGGGCGCCGGCGGCGGCCGGACAGCGCCGCGACATTCTGCAGCCAGCGTCCAGCCTTCTGGTTGATCTCATCGACTGTCCGGCGCACGGCGGATTGTCATCCGCGCACGCCCATCGCATCCGTGCGCCACCGTACATACCCGGTTGCGCCTTAAGCGCGGCGACGTCCGGCTCCGCCGTCGCGGGCGCCGGACAATCCGAACCGCTACTGACCCAGCGGGACTAGCGTCCGGAAGGCGCCGCCGGCGTCACGAGTTCGCGGAGGATGCCTCCGCCCTCGACGGTGCCGGTGGCGGTGCCTTCCCCTTTCATCCGCCTCACGCAGTCCTCGCGGTCCTCCACGGGCTGCCGCTCGCAGCGCAACAGCCTGTTGCGCTCGAACTGCGCGTTGCCGTCTTCCAGTCCGCCGCGCCGCGCTTCCTGCAGCGCAGCCGCGGCTTCCCGCATGCAGGTGGCGCGCGCCTCACCGGTAGTGTTGGCGAGGCAGGCGGTGCGGTCGCGCAGGTACGTTGACTGTGCTTCGGATCGCGGTGCCGCACCCACTGCGACGGAGGCCAGGACCAGGGATGCGGCAAGCGCGGCTGCGCTGTAACGGATGGAGGGCATTGCGGACTCCTTGGAAAGAGATGGGGCCCGGTGCGGGATCGCCGCGACCGGGCCCCGGTACATCAGGCGCCCATCTAGGGAGAGTTGGCTCGTCAGGGAGGCGGGCCTGGGCGCCCGGACCCATGCTCGCTGCGGACGGAAGGCCGGTCCGTTCGGTACCGAACATAACGGCGCCAGATGAGGCATTCAGGATCCCGATCGGGTCCGGATCTGCCCCGGCCGCGGCGGCAGCGTGTTGCCCAATCCGCGCGAAAGTTCCTCCCACATGCCGCTGGTGTCCTGGCGGAACACCAGCTTGGCGTCCGGTTCCGCCACCTGCCAGAAGCCGCGCGCGATCTCGTTCTCCAGTTCCCCGGCGAGCCAGCCGACGAATCCGGCGAAGTAGCGCGCGTCCTCCGGCGTCTTCTCGATGATGGCCTTGATGGATTCGGCCTTGCCGGTGACGTACAGGCCGCCGAACAATGGCAGCGACGAGCCGCCCGGGTCACGGCGCAGCACGGCGAACAGCGATTCGCTCTGCACGGGACCGCCGAAATACACCTCGGGAGAGACGCTCCCGGCGCCCTTGGCCGAAGGCTTCTTGTCCGGAAACAGTGCCGAGAGCTTCACGCCGGAGGCGCGGTTGAGGATGAAGCCCAGGTGCGTGTCGCCGACCTGGACCGCGAGCAGCGTCGTCTGGCCGTAAGGACCCTGCAACGACGGCGCGGCAACCAGGATCAGGGCCTTGCCGACGGCCTGCGCGTGCGCGATGGCGCAGGCGCCCGCAAGCAGGCATGCGAGAGCTGCCTGCCTCATCCAATTCGACCAGCCCGACACCGTCATGCGCGCATTCCTTTGCTTCCGGAACCCAAGCTACGCCGCGCGCCCGCGGGATTCGGTGCGTCATCGCACATACCCCCGCGCCAGCCGGCAGCCGGGACCTTGGTTCGATGGCGTACAGACGCCGGGGCCACGATCGCGAGAATGATCCCTGCGCGCGGAGTCGGCGCGAAACAGAACTCGGAGGAGCAGAACCATGAATCCAGGAACTCCAGCCGGCCTGGCCGCAGGCGCCTGCCTCGCTTTCGGCATGGCCGCGGCGATCGCAGGGGACATTTCCAGCATCCAGCCCAGCGCCTCGAGCATCACGCTCCAGAGCGGCAAGGCGGTGGTGAACTTCTCGGTGGGCGGCAGGGCCGCCGGCAACGAGAGTTGCGGCTACTTCGTGGAGTACGGGGACGGCAATGCCGGCGACTCGCGCGTCATCAGCAAGACCAGCGGCCAGTTCTCGCGCCCGCACCAGCGGACCTTCGTCAATCCGGGAACCTACACGATCGAGGCCAGCGGCCGTCGCCATAAGACGACGCTCGCCTGCAACGGCCAGGCCAGCACGCAGGTGACCGTCGTCGCAGCGGCGACGGCAGCAGCGTGGACGCCGCCAGCGTGCCCGGAGGGCTGGGCGCTGAACGAGCGCTCGGTGAACCGGCGCACCGGCGCTTTCTACTGCACCGCCAAGCCGGAGGTCGAACTGCAGTGCGGCAATGGCCTGCGCTACTACGAGCGCGACGGCATCATCGGCTGCCGCGAGAATCGCCGCGCGCGGGACGACGACCGACGCGACTAGTCGCCGCGGCCCAACACAGGGCAAACGCGGACACAGACTGTTTCAATTGAGTGCTGGCCGCCAGGTGGTGCAGGGTGAACACTGGTTCCCTGCACCCAACCTGGAGTACCGCCATGAGCACCGGCCTGCAGTACCTCGACATCGGCATCGTTGTGGCCGTGTTCGCGATGATTTTCTGGTGGATGATCTCGCTCTCCACCCGGTCCAAGGCCCGGCGCGCGCGCGAACTGGCGGTGAAGAAGCCGGCGCCGCGCCAGGCCTGGAGCGACGACCGGCGCGGCGTGCGCTAGGTCCGGGTCAGCTGCGGCCCAAGTCCAGGATCGAATCGACGATCATCCGGGTCGCCATTTCCATCAGCAGGATGTCCGAGGACACGCGCACGTACTGGTATCCGGCCGGCGGCTGTCCCAGCTGCAGGACCAGGGGCTGCGGCACGGAGTAGTAAGTCACGTTGCGCGGCAGCGAGTGGCCCTGCTGCCATTTCCTTGCGAGGCCCGGGGGCACGCAGCCGTTGTTCTTCTTCGCCAGTCCCGGCGGGCAGCGGCTGCCGCGGTAGTTGCGGTCGTAGTAGTCGCGGGCCGCCATGCGGTGGTTGTCCTGGAAGCGATGGTCGCGCCATTCACCGCGCCGGTCGTCGTTGCCCTTGCCGCCCTTGTGATCGCCTTTGCGATCGTCATTGTCATGGCGCTGTTGCGGGTGTCCCTTGCCGCCCTTGTTTCCTTTGCTGTCGTTATCGGCAGAAGCCGGACCCGCCGCGAACATGCCCGCGAACGCGAGTGCCAGCGCAGTTTTCAGAATCAGGTTTGTGGTTTTCATCCGCGCAGCCTGTCGAGCGCAGGGGATGGCGTCTGTTCGGCAGGCATCTTTGCCCCGGTGTGGGCTGACGTACAGACCTGGATCGGGCAGGGTCCCAGCATGCGCGCATGACATCCACTCGCACTTTCCTCGCCGCTGCGTCGCTTGCGCTCCTGGCGACCATTCCGCTTGCCCATGCGCAGGGACAATCCGCCTTTGCCGGTGATGCCGCCGCCCGCCGCCACGCCGAAGGCGTCGCGCTTGAGAAGCGTGGCAACGACCACGGCGCGTTCGTCGCCTTCCTGGAAGCCGCCGAGGGCGGCCATCCGCCGGCCCTGCGCAAGCTGGGCGAGATCTACGACAACGGCAACGCCGCGGTCGAGCGCGATTACTCCCAGTCCATCATCTGGTACCAGAGGGCGCGCGACGCCGGCGAGCCGGTCCCGCAGCAGAAGCCGCGGCCGCCCGGGCCTCCGTTCGGGTACTGAACCCGGGCACGTGAGCACGACCGCCCCGGCCGGCGCGGCGAGCCGGCTGGCGCCGTTCCTGCGGCGGGAGTGGCCGGTGGCGGCGAACTTCGTCACCATGGCGCTGTTCCTCGCGTTCGGTCAGCAGTTGCTGGCCGACCTGGCGCACGGACTGCGATTCGCGCTCGTCCTCGCCTGGCTGCTCGGTTCCATCCTGCTCGCGGTGTTCGCCGTGGTGCGCCACGCGGAGCGGGTGGCGGCGAAGCTGGGCGAGCCCCTGGGCACCCTGGTCCTGACGCTGGCGATCACCGGCATCGAGGTGATGATCATCGTCGCCACGATGTCCACAGGGCACGGCAGCCCGACGCTGGCGCGCGACACGACCTTCGCGGTGATCATGATCGTGCTCAACGGCATGGTCGGCCTGACCCTGCTGGTGGGGGGCCTGAAGTACCGCGAGCAGGACTACAACCTGCAGGGCGCCAACGCGTTCCTCGCCGTGATCCTGCCCCTTGCCGTGATGGGCCTGATCCTGCCCAATCACACCCTGTCCTCGCCGGACAAGACCTTCTCGCCCGCGCAGGCGGGGTTCCTGACGCTGGTGTTCCTGTCGCTGTACGGCGTGTTCCTGACCATCCAGAACTTCCAGCACCGCGCCTACTTCCGGCAGTCGCCCGCCGTTGCGACCACGCAGCGGCCCGTGCGTGCCGCCAAGAGCGCGAACAGCGCGCAGTACCACGCGCTGCTGCTGCTCGCCTACCTCGGCCCGCTGGTGGTGCTGGCCGAGCAACTCGCGGTGCCGATCGACTACATGGTGCGCGGGCTCGGCGCGCCGGCTGCAGTGGCCGGATTCCTCATCGCCGTGATTGTGCTCTCGCCCGAGTCCGTGGTCTCGGTCCGCGCCGCCCTCGGCAACGACCTGCAGCGGTCGGTCAACATCCTGCTGGGCTCGGCGCTTGCCAGCATCGGCCTCACCATCCCGGCGATGCTGGTCTACGGCCTGGTGACCGGGTACCCGGTCATCCTCGGCCTGGACCCGGCGAACGTGACCCTGCTCGCGCTGACGCTGGTGCTGAGCGCCACCACGCTGTCGAGCAGCCGCACCAACGTGCTGCTGGGCGCGGTGCACCTGGTGGTGTTCCTCGCCTATGTGATGCTGATGTTCCAGCGCTGATCCGGCCTTGTTTGTGCGCCAACGAACGGAACGCGCCACGCGGATTCCTAGAATTCCATGCATATGCTGAGCGACGACGACAATGGCCTGGCGATGCGCATCCTAGTTGCACTGCTGGTCGGGCTCGCGGCAGGGTGCGCGAACGTGCATCCGCTTCTAGCCGGGCAGGCCGTGCACCTTCCATCGCCGTCTCCGGAGGCCGTCGTCCTGCCCGAGCCCCGGGAGTCGATCTCTCTGCCCCGGCAGATGCCCGCGGAGGCGGCGTCGACGCCGGCGTCATCCGACGAGAAGGCCGCACTGGTCGCGAAGGCAGCACCGTCCACGGACAAGCCCAAGCCGACAGCCGCCACGCCAACCCCGGTCGCCATTGCGATTCCATCCAAGCCGAGCCCTGCGCCGGTAGCAGCGCCAGCGCCTGCGGCGCCGCTGGACCTGGATGCTCTCAGGGCGCGGCTGAGAGAGACCGCGGCGATCGGCCTGATGGCGAAGATCGAGCTGCGCAGCCAGGTCGATGCGCTGGTCGAGCGGTTCCGCGCCCACCACGCCGGCGGCCAGCCCTCGGCCATCGACGCGCTGCGACAGTCCTTCAACGCGCTGGTACAGAAAGTACTCACGCTCATCCGGGAAGGCGATCCCGCCCTGGCCGCGATGCTCGCGAGCTCGCGCGAGGCGATCTGGGGCGTGCTCGAGGATCCGGTGAAATTCAACGCCGCGAAGTAGGCCCGCCGAGTGGTGCGAGTGCGCGCCAGCGCACCGACTGCCACCGTCCCCGCAAGTAGCGTTGCGCCTTGACCTTCTTGAACGCAACAGGAGCTAGACCATGTCGGAAGTGATCACGAAGAAAGTGCTGGCCAACGAAGCGGATCTGAACCAGGACCCGCTCACCGGCGCGCCAGGTTCTCATCCTTTGGGCACCGGCGCCGGGGCGGCCTCCGGCGGCGTCGCCGGCGCGGTGGTCGGCATGGCAACCGGCGGGCCTGCCGGGAGCGTCATTGGCGCTGCCATCGGTGCGGTCGCCGGCGGCCTCGCCGGCAAGAGCGCAGCCGAGGCGGTCAATCCGACCGCGGAGGAACAGTACTGGCGGGAGACGTTCATCCGCGAGCCCTACTACGAGCAGGGCAGGCCCTGGGGCTATTACGCGCCCGCGTTCCGCGCCGGCTGGGAAGGGCGCGTGCGCCACGACGGCCGCAGCTTCGAGGACGCGGAGCCCGCGCTGATCGCGGGTTACAACGTCAGCAAGACCGAGCTCTACCCCGACTGGAGCGCCGTACGTCCCGCGGCCAAGGCGGCGTGGGAGCGCGTCGACCACCTTCGCAACAGCAAACCGTAGTCCATCCCCGCTTCTCAAAGGAAATGACATGAAACACCTGATCGTGGTTACAGCAGTCCTGGGCGCGCTGGCGCTGAGCGCCTGCGATCGTCCGGCCGCCGTGGTAACCGTCCCGGTTCCGGGACCGGCAGGCGCGACCGGCGCCACCGGCGGCACCGGTGCGACCGGAACCACCGGCGATACCGGTGCCACGGGCAGCACCGGAAGCACCGGAAGCACGGGCAACACCGGCAACACGGGCTACACCGGCGCCACCGGCGCCACCGGGGCCACGGGCGAGACCGGCAAGAAGGGCGGCGACACCGTCATCATCGTCCCGCAGCAGCGCTAAGCCAGCGGGAGCCGGCATCAACGGCCCCTTGCCCGACGCAGGGGTCGAGCCGCTTCACCGGTATGCGCAGACGGCCGCAGTCGCGGTCGTCGTCGTCGGCTGTTACCTGGTCCTGCACCCGGTAGTGCCGGCGATCCTGTTCGCGGCCGTGGTCTGCACCGCGACCTGGCCGCTGTACGTGCGCCTGCGCGCGGCCCTGTGGTCGCGATCGGCGCTGGCCGCCCTCGCGATGACCTTCATGCTGCTGGTGCTGGTGATCGGGCCCAGCGTGCTGCTGGCCGCGAACCTGGCGTCCAACGGCTCGGCCCTGTTCGAGGCCGGCAAGGCCATGTTGAAGTACGGCCCGATGGAACCGCCGGCCTGGCTGCTGCAGGTCCCGTTAGCGGGCGAGTTGCTGGCGGACTACTGGAGGCGCCTCGCCTCCGGCAGCGGCAATCTGGCCGGAGAATGGAAAGGCCTGCTCGATGGCGCGCGCGCCTTTCTGGTCCGCGCTGGCAAGGAGACGGGCGAGGGCCTGCTGCAACTGGCGCTGGCGAGCTTCGTCGCCTTCTTCCTGTACCGCGATGGCGATGCGCTGATGCTGGCGACACGCCGGTCGCTGGAGCGGATCGCCGGCAAGCTGGGCAACGAACTGCTCGAGACACTCGAGAACACGGTGACCGGAGTGATCCTCGCGGTGTTCGGCACTGCGCTGGCGCAGGGACTGGTCGCCCTGGCGGGTTTCCTGATCGCCGGCGTCCCGGCACCGTTCCTGCTGGCCGCGGCGACCTTCTTCCTGTCCATCATCCCGATCGGACCGCCGCTGGTCTGGGGCGGCGCCACGGTCTGGCTCGCGATGGATGGCCAGCTGGGCTGGGCGGTGTTCATGGCCGCATGGGGCCTGCTCGCCATCAGCACCATCGACAACCTTGTGAAGCCCTACCTGATCAGCCGCACCAGCAACCTGCCGCTGGTGCTGACGGTGCTCGGCGTGTTCGGCGGCGTGATCGCGTTCGGCTTCATCGGCCTGTTCATCGGCCCGCCGATCCTCGCCGTCGGCCTGGCGCTGGCGAAGCTCTGGGCGTCCAGGCGCCTCGCCGACGCCGCCGCTCCCGGCTGAGTCAGCGGGCGCCGGCCGCAGGCCGCGCCAGTTTCGCGGCGTCGGCGCAGAAGGCCGCCAGGCTCGCGAGGGCGGATTGCACCGCAAGGTTGGCGGCCGCGACGCCACCGGCCGGGTCTTCGCTGACCGCCGGCGCTTCGGACTCGAATTCCCGCCAGGCCAGCACGCGGCGCGTGCGCTCCTCCACCAGGGTGGCGCGCAGCGCGAAGCGCACGCGGCTGGGGCGCGTGGTGAAGTCATGTTGCAGCACGAGCACCTCGGTATCCAGCCGGATGTCGCCGGCGGCGGAACTGGGCGTGAGCGCGACCGCACGAAACGCGCCGCTGCGCTCGAGCACGGTCACGAGCAGGGGCGTGAGCATGCGCGCCGGCGTATCCACCCATTCGCTGTGCGCGAAGTACTCGAGCTTGTGGGCCTCGCGCTGGTAGACGATGCGCTGGCTGTCGTAGCCTGAACCAGCATGCGGCGGCCTTACGATCAGCACCGGCAGGGCCGGCGAGGCGTCGGAGCCGGCAGACGCAGGGGGTGCGCGTCCCGCGCCGTCCCGGGCAAGCTCCAGTGTGTAAAAGGAGGGCGGTGGCGCCGTGGACGGCGACAAGGCACTGCAACCCGCAAGCGCCAGGGCGCTGAGCAAACCTGCATGGAACAGCAGCGTGGATTTCACGGAACTGGCTTTGTCTCCCCCGGCCCCTCGGGTACCGGCTTTCGGCCGAACAGCAGGCCACGCGGATCGCGTTCGGTCTGCTCGCTCAAGCGGCGCAGCGCGACCGCGAGGACGCTCAATTCGCCGAGCAGGCGTTCCAGTTCCGGCAGGGTTTCGCCTGTGAATCGCGTTACGTCCGCCCCGACCGCTTCGACGGTCCTGCCGGCGCCCGCGCCGGCCAGGGCCATCTCTTCTCCCATCTTCGCAAGGGCGTCGGCGCTGCGGCCGATGCGTTCGATCACCGGTCCCGCCCGTTCCGTCGCCCGCGCCGCGCTGGCGAAGGTGCGAGCGGCGTCGGCCATGCCGGCGTCGAGCGTGGACTTGCGCGCGGCGATCGTCCTCGCCACCACCGCGATGTCCCCCAGCGCGCTCGCGAACGCAGCCTTGTTCTCGTCGCTGAGGATGGCGTTGATGCTGCTGGAGGTGCTGTCGAGTTTCGCCAGCACGGTGCTGAGCACGTTCTCCAGCCGCGCGGTGAGAGAGGGCTTGGTCGGGATCAACGGATAGGGCAGCCCGTCGGTGGCGAGCAGCCGCTTGCCGTCGTAGGTGCTGCCGCTCAGCTCGACATACGCGATGCCGGTGAGGCCCTGGATCTTCAGCACGGCGACCGTGCCTTCTGTCACCGGCGTGCCCGGGTCCAGCGCGAAGAGGAGGGTCACCCGCTCCGGGTTGGCCTTATCGAGGTGGATTTCCCGGACCCGGCCAACGTCCACGCCGCTGTACTTGACCGGCGCGTTCAGGTTCAGGCCGGCGACCGATTCGTCCATGACCGCGAGGTAGAGCTCGAACTTCTGCTGCCAGGCCCCGCCGGAGGCGAGCCAGAGCACGCCGGCCACCAGGGCGCCGCCCAGGACGATGACGAACACGCCGACCAGGGCATAGTTCACCTTGGTTTCGATGGTGCCCTCCCTCGCGGACCGTCGAAGTACGGGCGGATCGCCGGCTGTTCCATCCGCGACAGTTCGTCCATCGAGCCGACGCCCCGCACCTTGCCATCGGCCAGCACGGCGACCCGGTCGGCCACCTGCCACAGCAGGTCGAGGTCGTGCGTGATCATGACGATGGTGAGGCCGAACTGGTCGCGCAGCCGGAGCACCAGTTCGTCGACGCCGCCCGCGCTGTCGGGATCCAGGCCGGCGGTCGGCTCGTCGAGGAACAG
>JALHLN010000087.1 GCA_022844545.1 Burkholderiales bacterium
CGCACCGTCACGTCGATGCCGGTGCCGACGTTGATCAGCGGCGCGTGCTCGGCGCCAGTCAGCTCCGCGAAGCGCGCATCCGGCAGCTCCATCAGGTGCACGCAGGCGTCTGCCATGTCGTCGCTGTACATGAATTCCCGGCGCGGCCGGCCGGTGCCCCAGACCGTCACCTCGCCATCGCCCCGCTGCGCCGCCTCGTGCATTTTGCGGATCAGCGCCGGCAGGACGTGGGAGGTCTCCAGGTCGTAGTTGTCTCCGGGGCCGAAAAGGTTGGTGGGCATCACGGCCAGGAAGCCCGTGCCGTGCTGCCGGTTGTAGCTCCAGCACATCTCGACGCCCGCGATCTTGGCAATGGCATAGGGCCGGTTGGTCGGCTCGAGCGGCCCGGTGAGGAGGTAGTCCTCGCGGATCGGCTGCGGGCAGTCCCTGGGATAGATGCAGGAGGAGCCGAGGAACAGCAGGCGCTCGACGCCGCTGCGCCAGGCCTCGTGGATGACGTTTGACTGGATGACGATATTGCTGTGGATGAAGTCCGCCGGATACTGGTTGTTGGCCAGGATGCCGCCGACCTTGGCTGCCGCAACCAGCACGTGCCGTGGCCGCTCGCTGGCAAAGAACGACTGCACCGCCTGCGCATCCATCAGGTCCAGTTCGGCGTGGGTGCGGCCGACGATGTTCGCGTAGCCGCCGGCCCGGAGGCGGCGCACCAGCGCCGAGCCCGCCAGCCCGCGATGCCCGGCGACATAGATCTTGTCGCTTCTCTGCATGCTACTCGTGCCGCCGGTACAACCGGTGGCCGTGGCGCTGGACCAGCGCGTCGCGTTCCGCGGCCTTGAGGTCCTCGCGCGCCATTTCCGCGACCAGTTCGCCGAACTGCACGCGCGGCTTCCACTTCAGCTTGCGGCGCGCCTTGGACGCATCGCCCAGCAGCGAGTCGACCTCCGCGGGCCGGAAGTAGCGCGGGTCCACCGCAACAAGGCAGCGCCCGGAGGCGTCGTAGCCCTTCTCCGACACGCCCTTGCCCTTCCAGCGCAGCTTCAACCCCAGTTCCAGCGCCGCCGAGTCGACGAACTCCCGCACGCTCCGCTGCTCGCCGGTCGCGATGACGTAATCGTCCGGGCGCGGCTGCTGCAGGATGCGCCACATTGCCTCCACGTAGTCGCGGGCATGGCCCCAGTCGCGCTTCGCGTCGAGGTTGCCCAGGTAAAGCCGGTTCTGCAAGCCGAGCTTGATGCGCGCCAGGCCGCGCGTGATCTTGCGGGTGACGAAGGTCTCGCCGCGGACCGGGCTCTCGTGGTTGAACAGGATCCCGTTGGAGGCGTGCATGCCGTAGGCCTCGCGGTAGTTCACCGTGATCCAGTGCGCGTACAGCTTCGCCACGCCATAGGGAGAGCGCGGATAAAACGGTGTCGATTCGCGCTGCGGCGTCTCCTGCACCAGGCCGAAGAGCTCGGAGGTGGAAGCCTGGTAGAACCGGGTGCGCTTGCCCAGCCCCAGCACGCGGATCGCTTCCAGCACGCGCAGCGTGCCGAGCGCATCCGCGTTCGCCGTGTACTCCGGCTCCTCGAAGGAGACCGCGACGTGGCTCTGCGCCGCCAGATTGTAGATTTCGGTCGGCTGCGCACTCTCGATCACGCGCAGCAACGCGAGCGAATCGGTCATGTCGCCGAAATGCAGGATCAGCCTGCGATCCCTGACGTGCGGGTCCTCGTAAAGGTGGTCGATGCGGTCGGTGTTGAACAGCGACGCCCGGCGCTTGATGCCGTGGACCGTGTAGCCCTTGCCGAGGAGGAACTCCGCCAGGTACGCGCCGTCCTGGCCGGTGATTCCCGTGATCAGTGCGATTCGCGCCATGTCAAAGCCTCCAGCATTCATGACCGGCAGCGCGCAGCGCGCCCAGGTCCAGTGCGCTTTTCACGTCCAGGACGCAGCCGCCCGGCGCCAGCTTCCCCAGGTATTCGGCGGCTGTGCGCGCGAGCAGCGCGCGATGGGGCACCGCGAGCACGAGCGCGTCCGCGCGCGGCAGCGCATCCCAGGCCTCGAGGGCGATGCCGTACTCGTGCGCGGCCTCCGCGGGGTCCGCGACCGGATCGTGCGCGTGCACCTCGCAGCCGTAGGCCGCGAGTTCGGTCCGCAGGTCGGCGACCTTCGAGTTGCGCAGGTCGGTCACGTTCTCCTTGAACGTGACGCCCAGCAGGTTCACCTTCGCGCCGCGGATGGTCTTGCCCGCGAGCGCCATCATGCGGACCGCCTTGTCGGCGACGAACCGGGCCATGCCGTCGTTGATGCGCCGGCCGGCCAGGATCACCTCGGGGTGGTAGCCGGCGCTCTCGGCGCGGTGGGTCAGGTAATAGGGATCCACGCCGATGCAATGTCCGCCGACCAGGCCGGGGCGAAACGGCAGGAAGTTCCACTTCGTGCCCGCCGCGGCGAGTACTTCCGCGGTGTCCAGCCCGAGGCGGTCGAAAATGATCGCCAGTTCGTTCATCAGGGCGATGTTGAGGTCGCGCTGCGTGTTCTCGATCACCTTTGCCGCTTCCGCGGTCTCGATGCTCGGCGCGCGATGCACGCCGGCGGTCACGATCGCGGCGTAGAGCGCGGCCACGCGCTCCAGGGTATCGGCCGTATCGCCCGACACGACCTTGACGATGCGCGCCAGCGAATGCTCGCGGTCGCCGGGATTGATCCGCTCGGGCGAGTAGCCGACAAAGAAGTCGCGCTTCCAGGCGAAGCCCGATTCCGCCTCGAGCGCCGGCACGCAGACCTCGGCCGTCGCGCCGGGATACACGGTGGACTCATACACCACCGTCGCGCCGCGCTTCAGGTTGGCGCCGACGGTGCGGGAGGCAGCCACAAGCAGGCTCATGTCGGGACGTCGCGCGGCGTCCACCGGGGTCGGCACGGCCACGATCACGAAATCCGCCCGCGCCAGCGCGGCGGCATCCGTGGTTGCGCGCAGATGCACGGCCTCGCGCATCTCCGTGGCGCTCAACTCTCCGGTCGAGTCCTCGCCCCGGGCGACGGACTGCACGCGATCCTGCGACCGGTCATACCCGATCGTTTCGTACAGCCGGCCGAACGCCACCGCAAGCGGCAGCCCGACATACCCCAGCCCGACCACCGCGATCACCGGCTTGCCACTCATGCTGCGAGCCCTTGCCTGGAGGCGTAGTGCTCGCGGTACCAGTCAACGAAGCGGCCGACGCCCGCCTCCACCGTCGTGGCGGGCTGGTAGCCGATCGCCTCGCGCAGCCGGTCGGTCGAGGCGTAGGTGGCGCGCACGTCGCCCTGCTGCATCGGCGCCATCTCGATCTGCGCCGTTCGACCCAGGGCACGCTCGATGGCGCGAACGAAGTCCATCAGTTCCATCGGCGCCCCGCGGCCAATGTTGAACAACCGGGCGAGCGCCGCGCCCTTGCCTCCCGGGTGCGGCCGCTCGACGAGCGTGGTCACGGCGTCCACGATGTCGTCGACGTAGGTGAAGTCGCGCAGCATGTCGCCGCCGTTGAAGACGCGGATCGGCCGCCCCTCGAGGATCGCCTGCGTGAAGATGAACAGCGCCATGTCCGGCCGGCCCCAGGGGCCATAGACCGTGAAGAACCGCAGTCCTGTCGTCGCCAGCCCGAAGGACTCGGCGTAGCTCCGCGCCATCAATTCGTTCGCGATCTTGGTCGCCGCGTACAGGCTGACGGGCGAGTCGACGCGCTGGCCCTCATGGAATGGAAGCTCGGTGTTGGCGCCGTAGACGCTGGAACTGCTCGCATAGCACAGGTGAGCGACTCCGCTCGCGCGGCACCCTTCGATGACGTTCAGGAACCCGGCGACGTTGCTGTTCACATACGCCATCGGGTTCTCGAGCGAGTAGCGCACGCCGGCCTGCGCGGCGAGGTGCAGCACGGCATCGAAGCGCTGCGCCCCGAACACTGCCGCCATGGCGCGCTCGTCGGCGATGTCGAGCTTCTCGAACGCGAACCCGGCTTGCGCATGCAGCCGATCCAGCCGCGCCTGCTTGAGCGCGGGGTCGTAGTAGGGGCTGAGATTGTCAATGCCGAGCACCAGATGCCCGCGCTGCAGCAACCGTGCACAGGCGTGCATGCCAATGAACCCCGCCGCGCCCGTGACGAGCAGCTTCATGTATCAGGTCTTCTTGTGTGCCGGCTGAAGAGGGCCTTGATTTTACTAGACTTCGGTCCAGCTACGCGGCGCGAGGCCGTGCCCATTCACGCGCGGACGAGATTCGGGGCAGACTTGCGGTACGCCCCCCGCGCATCCACGATCAGCCGCGCGTGCTTGAGCAGCATCGCATAGTCAAACGCGTCATGATCCGTCGCCAGCACCAGCGCGTCGTACCCGGCCACCGCTTTCTGCGTCAGCGTGACGCTGCCCAGCTCGAAGCGGTGCTCCCGCATCTTCGGGAACGACGGCACATGCGGGTCCGAGTACGCCGCCGTGGCCCCGCGCTGCACCAGCAGCTCCATGATCTGGACCGCGGGCGATTCGCGCGTATCGTCGATGTTCTTCTTGTAGGCGATCCCCAGCACCAGGATCCGGCTGCCGGGGAGGGACTGCCCGCGCGCCTCGACGCCGTGCTGCTTCGCCTTCCAGGCGAGGTAGTAGGGGTCGATCGGGATGCAGTGGCCGCCGAAGCCCGGGCCCGGCCAGTAGGGCACGAAGCCGAAGGGCTTGGTGGCCGCGGCGCGGATCACCTCGTGGATGTCGATGCCCATGGCGTCGGCCACCACCTTCATCTCGTTCACCAGGCCGATGTTCACCGCGCGGTGGATGTTCTCCAGCAGCTTCGCCATCTCGGCCACCCGCGTCGAGCTCACCGGCACCACGCGGTCGATGGCCGCGCCGTAGAGCGCGACGCCGACTTCGAGACAATCCGGCGTGCTGCCGCCGCAGAGCTTCGGGATCCGCCGGGTGTCGAAGTCCGGGTTGCCGGGGTCCTCCCGCTCGGGGGAGAACACCAGAAAGAAGTCCTTCCCCACCGTGAAGCCGCGCTGCTCGATCCGGGGCCGCAGCTCCTCCTCGGTGGTGCCGGGATAGGTGGTGCTCTCCAGGGACAGCAACTGCCCGGCTCGCAGGTGCGGCGCGAGGGACTCCAGGGTCGCGAGGATGAAACTGAGGTCCGGCTCGCGGTTGTGCCCGAGCGGCGTCGGCACGCAGAGGATGAGCGCGTCCGCTTCCCCCGCGCGCGCAAAGTCATCCGTGGCCTCGAAGCCGGCGGCGCGCGCCGCCGCCACCGGCGCATCCCCGATGTGCCCGATGTAGCTTCGGCCCGCGTTGAGCGCGTCGATCTTGGCGCGGTCGATGTCGAAGCCGATCACGCGGAAGCCCGCTTGCGCGAAGCGCAGCGCGAGCGGCAGCCCGACATAGCCCAGGCCGCAGATGCCGATCACGGTGCCGCGGTCGGCGATCTTCGCCAGCAGAGCCTGCTTGGGGGTCATGCCGCCGCCCCGCGCGCGAGGAAATCCCGGTACGCCAGCGCGATGCCCTCGCGCAACCCAATCCGCGGCTGCCAGCCCAGGGCGGCGAGGCGCGAGGTGTCCAGCAGCTTCCCGGGCGTGCCGTCGGGCTTCGAGGCGTCGTAGATGAAGCCGCTCGCGTAGCCGAGGGCCTCGCCCACCAGCGCCGCCAGCTCGGCGATGGACAGATCCTTGCCGGCGCCGATATTGATAAGCGGCGCCGCGCCCGGCGCGGCCAGGCGCGCGAACGCCGCCTCCGGCAGGCGCATCAGGAACACGCAGGCCTCGGCCATGTCATCCGAGTAGAGGAACTCGCGCCTGGGCCTGCCGCTGCCCCAGACCGTGACCGTGCGCTCGCCGCGCGCCCTGGCCTCGTGCACCTTGCGGATGAGCGCGGGCAGGACGTGGGAGGTTTCCAGGTCGTAGTGGTCGCCCGGGCCGAAAAGGTTGGTCGGCATCGCCGCCAGGAAGCGCGTGCCGTGCTGGCGGTTGTAGGACCAGCAGAGTTCAATGCCGGCGATCTTGGCCACCGCGTAGGGGCGGTTGGTGGATTCGAGCGGCCCGGTGAGCAGGTGCTCTTCCTTCATCGGCTGCGGGCAGTCGCGCGGATAGATGCACGAGGAACCCAACTGCAGCAGGCGCTTCACCCCGGCGCGCGCCGCCTCGCAGACCACGTTGAGCTCGATGGCGAGGTTGTCGCGGATGAAATCAGCCGGGAAGCGGTCGTTGGCCAGGATGCCGCCCACTTTCGCGGCGGCGACGAGTACATACTCCGGGCGCTCGCGCTCGAAGAATGCCGCCACGGCACGCGCGTCCCGCAGCTCGAGCTCGGCATGGCTGCGCAGCAGCAGGTTGCGGTACCCGGAGGCTTGCAGCGCGCGCACCAGCGCCGAGCCGGCAAGGCCAGAATGGCCGGCCACGTAGATCCGGGAATCGCGCTCCATCGCGGCGTCCCTAGGAAGACTTCGCCTTTTCCTCGAGCCAAACCTTGATCAGGGACTGATACGGAATGTCCCGCCGGTTGGCCGCCACCTTGATCATCTCGAGAAGGTGCAGCGGCAGCCTGAGGGAAATGGACTGCGTGGTGGGTTTGAGATTCGGAAAACCGGCGCGCATCGTGCGGGCGGAATCGACGTAATCGGTGGTGTCATGTTTCAGCCAGAACAGGCGCTCCTCGGCCTCCGTCTTGAAACGGGGAACCGGCTTAAGTTGCTTCTTGCTCATACTCGATTCGCTCCTTTCGATGCATGTCACGGGCGGAAATCACGCGAATCTTCGTATCCTTGACGCGAAGCGTGAAAATGACCGTGAGCAGCCTGTCGCGCGCCGACTTGCCGAGCGCCCGATAGCGCGGCTCGGGCAGACCTGGCCTGTCGACCGGGGTGACTTTCAGCAGCGTGTTCAGAAACACCTGCTCTGCCTCCGCCTGGCTCACCTCATGTTCGACGAGGTTCTTCAGAGCGTTGCCCTCGTCCCAGTCGAAGCCGGTAACGGCGTCGAAATCGATCACAGATGTATATTACCATGATATACATCACGCGGCACGCCATGAAGGTGGCCGGCGATCGCTGACGCTGACGCGCGCTATTCCCGCGAGCCGGGCGCGCTGTAGCCGTGCCGGGTCACCAGCGCGTCGCGCTCGGCGGCGCGCAGGTCCTCTCGCGCCATCTCGGCCACCAATTCCTTGAACTTCACCTTCGGCGTCCAGCCCAGCTTGTCGCGCGCCTTGCCCGCATCGCCCAGCAGCGTGTCCACCTCGGCGGGCCGGTAGTAGTGGGGATCCACGGCGACGATCGCGCGGCCCTGCTCGTCGTAGCCCTTCTCGTCGGCTCCCGCGCCGCGCCACTCGATCGCCATGCCCAGTTCCCGCGCCGCGGCATCGACGAAATCGCGCACGCTGTGCTGCTCGCCGGTGGCGATCACGTAGTCCTCGGGTGCCGGCTGCTGCAGGATGCGCCACATCGCCTCGACATAGTCGCGCGCATGGCCCCAGTCGCGACGAGCGTTCAGGTTGCCCAGGTACAGGCAGTCCTGCAGGCCCAGCTTGATGCGCGCCAGCGCCCGGGTGATCTTGCGGGTGACGAAAGTCTCGCCCCGGATCGGGGACTCGTGGTTGAACAGGATGCCGTTGCAGGCGTAGATGCCGTAGGCTTCGCGGTAATTGACCGTGATCCAGTGTGCGTAGAGCTTGGCAACCCCATAGGGCGAGCGCGGGTGGAATGGCGTGGTTTCCCTCTGCGGCGTCTCCCTGACCAGCCCGAACAACTCCGAGGTCGAAGCCTGGTAGAACCGGGTGCGGTCCTTCAGGCGCAGGACCCGGATCGCCTCCAGCACGCGCAGCGCCCCCAGGCCGTCCGCATTCGCGGTGTACTCGGGCTCCTCGAACGAGACTGCGACGTGGCTCTGCGCAGCGAGGTTGTAGATCTCGTCCGGCTGCGCTTCTTCCACCACGCGAAGCACGGACAGCGAATCGGTCATGTCCCCGTAGTGCAGCACCAGGCGCCGCCCGGTCTTGTGCGGGTCCTCGTAGAGATGGTCGATGCGCGCGGTGTTGAACAGGGACGTGCGCCGCTTCAGGCCGTGCACCACGTAGCCCTTCTCGAGCAGGAACTCCGCCAGGTAGGCGCCGTCCTGCCCGGTGATGCCGGTGATCAATGCGGATTTGGTCATGGGGGAATGGTCGTGGACTGATCCGTGGAGCCGCCGCACCCGCGCTATCGCCGCTCTTGCAGCTTGCGGCGGATCAAGGCAAACCAACGCTGCTGCTGCACCAATCCTGACTCGGCCGCCTCCGGCGGATCATCCGGGTCGTCCTCCGGGAACAGGTCGGGACTGCGGCTGCGCGGCTTCGAATCGGCCTTCGCGTTCCGCTCGGGGCCGCGCTGCGCGCGGGTCCAGTCTGAACTCGACGGCAGCTGTCGCTCAGCATCATCCATGCGCCTGATTTTACGCCGGTTCCATCTGCCCCGGCGACTGCGGTGCCGGACGCACCGGGTCGGACCGGGCGCACAGCAAACACATCCTATCATGACGTGATAGGATACGACGTGGAGATCCCCGGGTACGCGCTTGAACTGCTGCTGGCCTATGACGGTCGGCTGCATTACTTCTCCAGCGGCCATTTCCTCAAGTTCGAGGTCAAGGCGGTAGAGAAGTCCCCACGCGTGCCTCACGGCGTCGCCTACTCGCTGACGCTTCACGCGCCGAAGGGCAAGCGGCTCCTGGGGTTCGACAATGCGCACCCGGCGCCCCATCGGGGCGGTCGCCATGTCAGGCGAAGGCAGGAAGCCGACCACTGGCACCGCACGACGGGAGACCGCGGCCGGCCGTATGCGTTCATATCGGTCGAGCGGTTGCTGGAAGATTTCTTCCGCGAAGCCGAGCGGATTCTGAAGGACCAAGGCGTGGCATTCGAGATCGTAGACGAGAAGGAGGGTTGACATGAAGCTGAAGATCCAGTCGATGTCCGAGCTCAGGGCCGAAATGCTTTCCGTCGCGCGAGGCGAGCGCAAGGCGCCCGCCGGCGCGCGGCAGGCATCGTTCGAGTCGATCGAGGCCGTGATGCGCCTGCTGACGCCCGAGAACCGTCAGCTGCTGGCCGCGATCGAGCGCGAGAAGCCGGTGTCGGTCGCCGAACTGGCGCGGCTGCTCGGGCGTGCCGAGCCGAACGTCAGCCGCACGCTGGGCAAGCTCGCTGCCGCGGGCTTCGTCCGGCTCCGGTCCGGCGCCGGCAGGACGAAGGTGCCGGAAGTGGCGATCCACCGGTTGACGTTCGATCTCGACCTTTGCCGTCAGACGGATCGGGTTGCCGTGGCCTGATCCTGTTCCGCGTCGGGGACCATTTCCCGCACCGCCGCCAGCACCGGCTCGAACGCCAGATCCGCCAAGTCCCCCGACTCCGGCCGCACGATGCGGTGCTCCACGCCCCACGGCCGCCAGCGCGCCACCGGGGAATCACCGAACAGCGCCACCACGGGCTTGCCCAGCGCGGCGGCAAGGTGCATCGCGCCGCCGTCGGGGCAGATCACCAGCCGCGCAAGCGACAGGGCCGCGATCAGCGTGGCGAGGTCCGGCGTCGGCACCGGGATGACGTTGCCGCCGCCCGATTGCTCGAGGACCTTCGCCGCGGCGACATCATCGCCCGGGTGGCGCGGATCGTCGGCTGGGCCCGGCGCCCAGAGCAGCATCACGTGGCTGTCGCGCGCAAGCTCGCGGGCGAGCGCCGCATAGCGCTCCAGCGGCCAGCGCTGCTTCGGCCGGCGCGCGCTGATGTGGATGGCAACGAACGGCCCGGTGCCGGCAAGGTCGCGCACCCGCTCCACCGCGGCAGGGTCCGGGAACACGCGCACCTTGCCCGGCGCGCCGGTGATGCCGAGTTCCCGCCCGGTCTCGAAGCTGCGCTCCACTTCGTGCATCTCCGCCGGCAGGTCGGCGCGCGCCACCACGACCTTGCGCGCGCCCAGGCTGTTGGCGAGCTTGAGCGACTGCGCCGAGGGCGCGGGCACCAGCACCGCGTCCAGGCGCCGGCCGCGGATCGAGGACAGGAGCTTCAGGCGATCCTTGAACAGCGCCAGCGCGCCCTTGCTGCGGTGCTTCATCTTCTCGTAGACCAGCACCTCGTTGAGCAAGGTGTTGCGCGCCAGGACTTCGGCGTTGTAGGTGTTCACCAGCGCGCCGATCCACGCCCCCGGAAGCTGACCGCGCAGCGCGGCGATCAGCGGCGTCGTGCAGACGAGGTCGCCAATGTTGTCGCGCCGCAGGATCAGGATGCGCGGCGCGGATGCCTGGGCAGGTTCGTCAGCCATAGTCCGAGGAGGAGCGTCGCGAGGATGCCGTGCTCGTGGTGCAGCGTGGTGTTGACCAGCCCGACGGTGGCGGTGATGACCAGGCCGCTCAGCGCCCCGCCCCACAGCAGCCAGTCGAGGTCGCTGTCGTGCGCGCGCGGCCGGCGGCGGACCAGCCACGCCGCCCAGGCGAGCAGGACCGCGCCGAGCGCCAGGGCGCCGACGACACCGCGTTCGACGAGGGTGTTCACGTAAAGGCTGTGCGCGTGATTGGTGCCGGCGTACTGCTTCGCGTCGAAGGGCTTGCCCGCGAGGCGGCGCCACTCCTGCACGCGCTCCAGCGAGATGGTGCTGTAGTTGTCGGGGCCGACCCCGAACCAGGGATAACGCTCCCAGGCGGCGAAGCCCATGTTCCAGACGAGGTCGCGGGCGTTCAGGACGTTGTCCTCGGCGGAGACGCGCTCGTGCTTCGCGACCAGCTCGGTATCCAGCGCCACCGCAAGGGCGAGCGTTGTCGCGACCACTGCGATGGCGCCGTAGAACGGCGCGCGCCAGCGGGGCCACCACGCCAGCGCCAGCAACAGCACCAGCGCGAACGCAGCCGCAACCGCGCCACGGCTCGCCGTGGCGACCAGCGAGGCAACGAGGATCGCCCAGACGAGGAGCGCCACCGCGCGCCGCACGGCGTTCCACGCGCACCATTCCGCGAACAGCCACGCGCTGGCGAGCCCGAACACGATGGCCAGGTAGATCGCGCTGTGGTTGACGTGACCCACCGACTTCAACTGCAGCGCGACGTACTGCTTGGTGAGATGGTTCCACCATCCCGGCACCAGGCTCGCCAGCGTCGAAACGAGCAGCGCGCCCAGCACCAGCCGCAACTCGGCCGCGCCGTAGCCCCCGCGCTTGACCATCCACAGGATGCTGCCGTAGCGCAGGACGTCGTTGGCGCCTTTCCATTCCTGTTGGGAAACCGGCGCGAACGCGGCCACCACGTAGGCAGACGCGATCCAGCACGCGATCAGCGTGTCCCACAGGTCCCAGCGGCCGCCGAAATCGCGCGCGCTCGCCCGGTTCCAGAGCCACGCCGCGGCGAAGCCCAGCCACGCCAGGTTCTTCGGCGCCTCCAGCAGCGGCAGGAAGAACGCGAGCGCGACCAGTAGGCCGACTTCCACCGGGTAGCGGGTCGATTTCAGGTCCGCGAGCATGGGCGCGCAGTTTAGCCGCGCGCGAGCGCCTGCGCCGCGGCGGCGACGGCCTCGACGCCGATGGCCTGCATGCAGCGCGGCGCCGGGCATTCGGCGATCGAGCGGCCGCAGCGCCGCACCCACGCGATGTCGCGCTTGAAGAGCGCCCGCTGGTCGCGGCAATCGAAGTCCTCGATGGTGACCGCGCGGTAGGGCGACGCGCGCCAGAACTCGCCCGCGCCGCAGAGCACCGCGGAGCCCGGGCCGAACAGCGTCACCGTCGGCGTGCCGGCGAGGCGCCCAAGGTGCGCGACACCGGTGTCCGGGCAGACCAGCAAGGACGCGCCCTTCACCAGGTGCCACAGTTGCGCCAGGTCGAGCCGCCCGGCGAAGGACCGCTCCCGCCCGGCGGGATCGACCATCGCCACTTCCGCTTCCTCGCCGGGGCCCGCGCTCCAGACGATGGCGAAGCCCTTCGCGGACAGCCCGTCGGCAAGCAGGCGCCATTTCTCCGGTCCCCAGCGCTTGAGCGGCGTGCTCGCGCCGACGTGCAGCACCGCATAGCGTCCCTCGGGCAGGGCGAACGGCGCATGCACCGGATCGGGCCAGTCCGCGGCGTTGTACGGCTGCGGCGGCGGGCCGTCGGCCAGCGCCGCCACCATGTCGCCCCATGCGGCGGGCACATCGGGCCAGGGCCGCAGCTCGTCCACCGGCCAGTTCTTGTACTCGGGGCGGTCGCCGGCGTGCGCCACGATCCAGCGCGCGCCCGCGGCGGCGGCGAGCCAGCTGTAGCGGTTGTCCCCCGGCACGTAGGCGAGGTCGAACCCCGGGCCGTCGAGCAGCGCGGCGAGCGTGCCGGGATCGCGCGGATCGAAGGCGATCGGCTCCACGCCGTAGGGCCGCCCGGAATACAGCGGCGCCGCGGCCTTGCGCACGGTCATCGCGATACGCGCCACCGGATGCTGCGCGCGCAACTTGGCGAGCAGCGGCGCGAGCATCAGGGTGTCGCCCAGCAGCAGGTGATGCGCGACCAGGATGCTGCCCGGGGCCTGGGGGCGGCGGCGGCGGACGGTGAAGCGCCGCAGCATCGCCGCGGGCACGACGCGTGCGCGC
>JALHLN010000088.1 GCA_022844545.1 Burkholderiales bacterium
TACCCGCAGCTGGTGGCGAAGGACGCGGAGTACGCGGTGAAGATGATCCTCGACGCGATGACGCACGCGCTGCTCGAGGGCAACCGCATCGAGATCCGCGGCTTCGGCAGCTTCGGCCTGAACTACCGGCCGCCGCGCACCGGGCGCAACCCGAAGTCGGGCGAGAAGGTGCAGGTGCCGGAGAAGTACGTGCCGCACTTCAAGGCCGGCAAGGAACTGCGCGAGCGGGTCGACAGCATGGACCCGGACGCCACCATGGTCATGCCGCCGCGGCCGCGGCAGGCCGCAACCTGAGCCGGTAGCGGCGGAACGCCCCCAGCGTTCCGCCGCGGGTTCCCGCCATGCGCATTCTCACCTGGGCGATCAGGCTGGCGCTGTTCATCCTGCTGCTCGCCTTCGCGGCCAAGAACACCGATCCGGTCACCCTGCGCTTCTTCTTCGACAGCGCCTGGCAGGCGCCGCTGGTGACGCTGCTGCTGGCGTTCTTCGCCGCCGGCGCCTTGCTGGGCCTCACCGCGGCGGTGGCGCTGCTGCTGCGCCAGCGCCGCGAACTGCAGCGCCTGCGCCGGGAGGCCGGTCTCGAGCCGGCCCAGGACGGGCGCGGACAGGGACGCGGTGATGCGGCGGCGCCGGTCCCGCCCAGCCCCGCCGAGGGCTAGGCAAGGGCGCGCGGCGGTGGAATTCGAACTCTGGTGGCTGAGCGGGATCCCGATCTTCTTCGCGCTGGGCTGGCTCGCGGCGCGCGTCGACATCAAGCACCTGGTGAAGGATTCGCGGGCGCTGCCGAACTCCTACTTCCGCGGCCTCAATTTCCTGCTCAACGAGCAGCCGGACAAGGCGATCGAGGCTTTCATCGAGGTGGTGAAGGTGGACCCGGAAACGGTGGAGTTGCACTTCGCCCTGGGGAGCCTGTTCCGCCGCCGCGGCGAGTACGACCGCGCCATCCGCATGCACCAGCACCTGCTCGAGCGCGCCGACCTGGGGCCGGAGCAGCGCGCCGCGGCGCTGTTCGAGCTCGGCCAGGACTACCTGAAGGCGGGGATACTCGACCGTGCCGAGGAGGTGTTCCAGCGTCTGGCCGGCGACGGGAAGGGGCAGACCCAGGCTGGCGAGGCGCGCCGATTCCTGCTGGAGATCTTCCAGCAGGAGAAGGAATGGGACAAGGCGGTCGCCATGGCGCGGCGCCTGGAGTCCGAGACCGGCACCTCGCGCGCGAGGGAGATCTCGCATTTCCTGTGCGAGCTCGCCGCGACCGAGGCCACGCATTCGCGCCCGGAGGCGGCGCGCGCGCAGCTGGAGGCGGCGCTGGATGCCAACCGCAAGTCGGTACGCGCCAGCATCCTGCTGGGCGACCTCGCGCGCGGCGGTCGCAGTTGTCCGGACGGCGCCGACGCCGCGATCGAGCACTGGAAGCGCGTCGAGCAGCAGAACCCCGCCTACCTTGCCCTGGTGGCGCAGCGGCTGCTGGAGGCGCACCGGGACGCCGGCCGGCTCGAGGAGGGCCTGAAGCTCCTCGCCGGATACCTGGAGCGCTACCCGTCGCTCGACCTGCTCGATGCGGTGTTCCGCGCCACGCTGGAGGCGCGCGGGGCCGAGGCCGCCTACACGCTGGTGCGCGACGAGCTGCGGCGCAACCCGACGCTGCTGGGCCTGGACCGGCTGCTGGAGGCGCAGATCGTGTCCGCCACCAGCCCGGACCGCAGGCGCGACCTGGAGCTGGTGCGCAACCTGGTGCACAGCCACACGCAGCGCCTGGCACGCTACCGCTGCGAGAACTGCGGCTTCAAGGCGCGCCAGTTCCACTGGCTGTGCCCGGGCTGCGGCGCCTGGGAGAGCTATCCGCCGCGGCGCACGGAGGAATTCGATTTGGTTCCATGAGGAAGCGGGCCTGAAAGGCAGAACATGAACATCAGCATCATCGGCACCGGCTATGTCGGTCTGGTCACGGGGGCTTGCCTGGCGGACATGGGCAACCATGTGTTCTGCCTGGACGTGGACGCGGCGAAGGTCGCCGCGCTCAACGCCGGCAGGATCCCGATCTACGAGCCGGGCCTGGAATCGGTGGTGCGGCGCAACCGCGAGGCGGGACGCCTCAGTTTCTCCACCGACGTTGCGGCAAGCGTGGCGCACGGCGTGCTGCAGTTGATCGCGGTGGGCACGCCGCCCGGCGAGGACGGCTCGGCGGACCTGCAGCACGTGCTCGCGGCGGCGCGCGAGGTCGGGCGCCGCATGGACGGCTACCGCGTCATGGTCAACAAGTCCACGGTGCCGGTGGGCACCGCGGACCGGGTGCGCGCGGCGGTGCAGGAGGAGCTGGACCGCCGCGGCCGGGCGATCGAGTTCAGCGTCGTCTCCAACCCGGAGTTCCTCAAGGAGGGCGCCGCGGTGGAGGACTTCATGCGCCCGGACCGGATCATCGTCGGCTCCGAGGACGATCGCGCCACCGCGCTGCTGCGCGAGCTGTACGCGCCGTTCCAGCGCAACCACGAGCGAATGATGGTGATGGGCGTGCGCTCGGCGGAACTGGCCAAGTACGCCGCCAACGCCATGCTCGCGACGCGCATCTCGTTCATGAACGAGCTCGCCAACCTCGCCGAGGTGCTGGGCGCCGACATCGAGGAAGTGCGCAAGGGCATCGGCTCCGATCCGCGCATCGGCACCCATTTCCTCTACGCCGGGGCGGGTTTCGGCGGTTCCTGCTTCCCCAAGGACGTGCAGGCGCTCGCGCGCAGCGCGGAGGAAGCCGGCCGCCCGCTGCGCGTGCTGGCGGCCGTCGCCCAGGCCAACGAGGCGCAGAAGCACGTGCTTGGGAGCAAGATCCGCCGGCGCTTCGGCGACGACCTGCGCGGGCGGACCTTCGCCCTCTGGGGTCTCGCCTTCAAGCCCAACACCGACGACATGCGCGAGGCCTCCAGCCTGGCGCTGATTGCGGACCTGCAGGCGGCCGGGGCGAAGCTGCGCGCCTACGATCCGGTGGCGAAGCCGGCGCTGGAAGGCGTGACGCTGGCCGCATCGGCGCAGGACGCGCTGCGGGGCTGCGATGCGCTCGCCATCGTGACCGAGTGGGCGGAATTCCGCTCGCCCGACTTCACCGCAGTGAAGGCCGCGCTGAAGTCGCCCGCGATCTTCGACGGCCGGAACCTGTACGATCCGGCCATGATGCGCGGGCTCGGGTTTGAGTATTTCCCGATCGGAAGGCGGACTTGAAGGCGCCGGACACGAGGAAGGCGCGCGTGCTGGTGGTGGGCGACGTCATGCTCGACCGCTACTGGTTCGGCGAGGTCACCCGCATCTCGCCCGAGGCGCCGGTGCCGGTGGTGCGCTTCCGCAACCAGGAGGAGCGCCTGGGCGGCGCGGCGAACGTCGCCAGCAACTGCGCCGGGCTGGGCGCGCGCACGCAGCTGCTGTCGGTAACCGGCGCGGACGAGGCGGGCGACCGCATCGCGCAGCTGGCGGAGGCGGCGGGCATCCGGGCCAGCCTGCACCGCGACGCGCGGATCCCGACCACGGTGAAGCTGCGCGTGCTGTCCAAGCAGCAGCTGCTGCGGATCGATTTCGAGACCGCGCCCACCAGCGAGGTCCTGGCCTCCAAGCTGGCGGACTTCAAGGCGGCGCTGCCCGCCTGCAACGTGGTGATCCTCTCGGACTACGGCAAGGGCGGCCTGGCGCACATCTCCAGGATGATCGGGCTCGCCCGCGCCGCCGGCAAGCGCGTGCTGGTGGATCCGAAGGGCGACGACTGGTCGCGCTACAAGGGCGCGCAGGTGGTGACGCCGAACCGCAAGGAGCTCGCCGACGTGGTCGGCGAATGGAAGACGGAAGCCGACCTGGAGCGGCGCGTGCGGCGCCTGCGCTCGCAGCTGGGCCTGGAGGCGCTGCTGCTCACGCGCGGCGACGAGGGCATGTCGCTCTACTCCGGCGGCAAGCCGGTGCACGTGCGGGCCGAGGCGCGCGAGGTCTTCGACGTCAGCGGCGCCGGCGACACCGTGATCGCCACGCTCGGCACCATGCTGGGGGCCGGGGTTCGGCTGGAGCAGGCGATGCGGGTCGCCAACCGCGCCGGCGGCATCAAGGTGGCGAAGCTGGGGACCGCGGTCGTCACCCGCAGGGAACTCTTCCCCAGGTGAACAAAGGCAACGGACCAGCCATGCTGCACGTCGTCACCGGGGCCGCCGGATTCATCGGATCGCGGCTGGTCGCCGCGCTCAACCAGGCGGGGATCACGGAAATTCTCGCCGTGGACGACCTCCAGGACGGCGCGAAGGTGCGCAACCTCGCCGGCGCGGAGATCGCCGACTACCTGGACAAGCGCGAGTTCCTCGCCCAGCTGGAGTCCGGGCGGCTGGACGGCTCGATCGAGGCGGTGCTGCACCAGGGCGCCTGCTCGGACACCATGGAGGCGGACGGCCGCTTCATGATGGAGAACAACTACGGCTACTCCAAGGCGCTGCTGGACTGGTGCCAGGAGGAGCAGGTGCCGTTCATCTACGCCTCGTCGGCTTCGGTCTACGGCGCCGGGCGCGAATTCGCCGAGCAGCGCGGGAACGAGCGCCCGCTCAACGCCTACGCCTACTCCAAGTTCCTTTTCGACCAGTACGTGCGCCGGATCGGCGAGCGCAGTGCGCAGGTTGCGGGCCTGCGCTACTTCAACGTCTACGGCCCCAACGAGCAGCACAAGGGCCGCATGGCCTCGGTCGCCTTCCATGCCTTCCACCAGTACCGGGCCGAGGAGAAGGTGAAGCTGTTCGTCGGCTCGGAGGGCTTCCCGGACGGCGGCCAGCAGCGCGATTTCGTGCATGTGGACGACGCGGTCGCGGTCAATCTCTGGCTGCTGGAGAACCCGGGGGTATCCGGCATCTTCAACTGCGGCACCGGGCGCGCGCAGGCGTTCAACGACGTTGCCGCGGCGGTGATCAACACCATCGAGGGATCGGATGCCTCGGCCGACGAACTCGCCGAACGCGGCCTCATCGAGTACATCCCGTTCCCGCCGCAGCTGGTGGGCAAGTACCAGAGCTATACGCAGGCGGACCTGACGGCCCTGCGCGAGGCGGGCTGCACGGTCGAGTTCCGGTCCGTCGAGGAGGGCGTGTCCTCCTACGCCCGCGAGCTCATGGGGACATGATGAGCGACATGCGACGCACCCTCGAGGACTTCATCGGCGACACGCCGCTCGCGCGGCTGCAGCGCCTGCCGGGCGCGGACAACGCGCGCCGCGGAAACGTCATCCTCGCCAAGCTGGAGGGCGACAACCCGGCGGGCTCGGTCAAGGACCGCCCGGCGATGTCCATGATCCGGCGCGCGCTGGAACGCGGCACCATCAAGCCGGGCGACACGCTCATCGAGCCCACATCCGGGAACACCGGCATTGGCCTCGCCATGGCGGCGGCGATCCGCGGCCTGCGCATGGTCCTGATCATGCCCGAGCACCTGTCCATCGAGCGCCGCCAGACCATGCGCGCCTACGGCGCCGAGATCATCCTGACGCCGCAGAAAGGCGGCATGGAGGGCGCGCGCGACCTCGCCGAGCGCATGGTGCGCGAGGGCAAGGGCATCATGCTCGACCAGTTCGCCAACCCGGACAATCCGCTCGCGCACTACGAATCCACCGGCCCCGAAATCTGGCGCGACACCGGGGGGAAGATCACGCACTTCGTGTCCTCCATGGGGACCACCGGCACCATCATGGGCTGCTCGCGCTTCTTCAAGGAGAAGAACCCGAAGGTGCAGATCGTCGGTTGCCAGCCCGAGGAGGGCGCGCAGATCCCGGGGATCCGGAAGTGGCCCGAGGCCTACCTGCCGAAGATCTACGACAAGGCGCGCGTGGACCGGCTGGAGTATGTCGGCCAGGCCGACGCCGAGGACATGGCGCGGCGCCTGGCGCGCGAGGAAGGCATCTTCGGCGGCATTTCCTCCGGCGGCGCGATGGCCGTCGCCCTGCGCATCTCGCGCGAGCTGGAGAACGCGGTCATCGTCACCATCGTCTGCGACCGCGGCGACCGCTACCTCTCCACCGGCGTGTTCCCCGATTAAAACAGGGACAGACCACGATTTTCCATGCCGATGCCGCGCGAAAACGTGGTCTGTCCCTGATTTTCGATGACGCCGGTACTCGCCTTTGACATCGAGACGGTCCCCGACGTCGCCGGGATCCGGCGCCTGCACGGCCTGCCCGGGGACCTGCCCGACGCCGAGGTGGCCGAGGTCGCGTTCCAGAAGCGCCGCGTCCAGAGCGGCAGCGATTTCCTGCCGCCGCAGCTGCAGCGCGTGGTGGTCATCTCCTGCGTGCTGCGGGACGCAGACGGGATCAAGGTCTTTTCCCTGGGCGAGCCCGAATCCACCGAGCGCGAGGCGATCCAGCGCTTCCAGGACGGCCTGGAGAAGTACGTGCCGCAGCTGGTGTCCTGGAACGGCGGCGGCTTCGACCTGCCGGTGCTCAACTACCGCGGCCTGATCCTCGGCGTCTCGGCGGCCAAGTTCTGGGACCAGGGCGAGGACGACCGCGACTTCAAGTGGAACAACTACGTCTCGCGCTACCACGCGCGGCACACCGACCTGATGGACGTGCTGGCGATGTACCAGCCGCGCAACAACGCCCCGCTGGACGACGTCGCGCAGCTGGCCGGGCTGCCGGGAAAGATCGGCATCGGCGGGGCGAAGGTCTGGGACGCCTACCTCGCCGGCAACCTGGCTGATATCCGCAGCTACTGCGAGGCGGACACCGCCAACACCTACCTGCTTTGGTTGCGCTTCCAGCTCCTGCGCGGCGCGCTCACCGAGGCCCAGCACAAGAAGGAGTGCGCGCTGCTGCGCGAGGCGCTGGAGAAGCAGAAGGCGCCGCACTGGAAGGAGTTCCTGTCGCTTTGGAAATCCTGAACGTCCTGGCGCTGGACGCCGAGGGCCGCGGCGTCGCGCGCAACGCCCAGGGCAAGGTCGTCTTCGTCGAGGGCGCGCTGGGCGGCGAGCGCGTCGAGGCGCGGCAACTGCGCGACAAGCGCAAGTTCGACCTCGCGCGCGCCACCCGGGTGCTTGAGCCGTCCTCCGGCCGGCGCGAGCCGCGCTGCCCGCATTTCGGCCGCTGCGGCGGCTGCGCCACCCAGCACGCCGACGCCCGCACCCAGATGGCCGCCAAGCAGCGCGGCCTGGAGGATTGCCTGTCGCGCATCGGCAAGGTGAAGCCCGAGAGCCTGCTGCCCATCGTCTACGGCGCGGAATGGGGCTACCGGCGCCGGGCGCGCTTTTCGGCCCGCTATGTCGAGAGCAAGGGCGGCGCGCTGGTGGGTTTCCGCGAACGGCGCTCCACCTTCGTCGCCGACATGAAAGGCTGCGAGGTGCTGCCGCCCGGGATCGCGGCGCTGATCATGCCGTTGCGCGAACTGGTTGCCTTGCTGAGCATCCGAGAGCGCCTGCCGCAGATCGAGGTGGCGGCCGGGGAGGGCGGCACGGTGCTTTTGTTCCGCCACCTGGAACCGCTGAACGCCGACGACAAGGTGCTGGTGCGGGAGTTCGCCGAACGTCACCGGGTTAATGCCTGGCTGCAGCCGGAAGGGCAGGACAGCGCGAAGCCCTTCTGGCCGGAAGCCCATGAGCCGCTTTTCTACGAACTGCCGGAGTTCGGGCTGCGCATCCGGTTCCAGCCGTCCGACTTCACGCAGGTGAACTTCGGCGTCAACCGCGTGCTGGTGTCGCGCGCGCTGCGACTGCTCGACCCGCAGCCTGGCGAGCGCGTCGCCGATCTTTTCTGCGGCCTGGGCAACTTCGCCCTGCCGATCGCCGTGCGTGGCGCCGAGGTCATCGGCTTCGAGGCCAGCCGGCCGCTCATCGAGCGCGCACGGCAGAACGCACTCGCCAACAACGTCGTCGCCCAGTTCGAGGTGGCGGACCTGTTCAAGCCCGACATCGGGCACTTCGGGCGCTTCGACAAGTTCCTGCTCGACCCGCCGCGCGAGGGCGCTGCGGGCGTGGTGCATGGCCTGCCCGACGAATGGCCGCGGCGGATCGTCTACGTTTCCTGCGATCCGGCGACGCTGGCGCGCGACGCGGACACGCTGGTGAACGCGAAGGGCTTCCGGCTGGTGTCGGCGGGGGTGGTGAACATGTTCCCGCACACCGCGCACGTGGAGTCGATCGCGCTGTTCGAGCGCGGCGCGGGCTGAGCCAGCCGCTCAGGCGCATGCGAGCGATCCCCTTTCTGGTCAGCGCCGCGGTCGTCGCCGTGGCCGGCGCCGCCACGCACCTGCTGTCGCGCTTCATGCCGCTGCCGCATGTTTCCGTGGTGTTCCTCGCGGCGGTCGTGGCCAGCGCCATCCTGTGGGGATTCTGGCCGTCGGTGTTCGCAGCGGTGCTGAGCGTGGGCGTCAGCAGCTTCTTCTTCTACTCGCCGATCTTCAGCTTCCAGGTCGCCGACCTCAGGGACATCGCCGACCTGGTGGTGTTCGTCGTCGTGGCGGCCTGGACCAGCCGCCTGGCGGCGAACCTGCGCGAGCAGAGCCTGCTCGCGCGCCGGCGCCGGGAAGTGGTCGAGAGGTTGCTCGCCTTCAGCGAGCGCGTTGCCGGCGCCAGCGGCGAGGAGGAAGTCCGGGCCGCGATCCGCGAATACGGCGGTGCCGGCACGGACCTGGAGTACGAAACGGCGTTCCAGGTCCATGCCGCGATCGCGCTGGAGCGCGCGCGACTGCGGCGCGAGGTGAATGAAGCGCGCCTGCGGGCGCAGGGCGAGGCGCTGCGCGAGGCGCTGCTAAATTCCGTGTCGCACGACCTGCGCACGCCGCTGGCGACGATCCTGGGTGCGGCGACCACGCTGGAAGGCCTGGGCGAGGCGACCTCGCCGGCGGTACGGCGCGAGCTGGCGGCCTCGCTTCGGCAGGAGGCCGAGCGGCTGGCGAGCTACATCGAGAACGTCCTGGATCTCACCCGGATCCGCGCCGGCCAGATCGCGCCTCGCCTGGAACTGGTTGAACTGTCGGATATCGTCAACGCCGCGCTGCTGCGCAAGCAACGCGCGCTCGCCGCGCATCGTGTCGAGGTGAGCTTGCCCGCGGACCTGCCGATGCTGCGCCTGGACCTGTTCCTGATGGAGCAGGCGCTGGCCAACGTGCTCGACAACGCGGCGAAGTACGCGCCCGCGGGGTCGGCGGTGTCGGTGGAAGTGGCACGGGTCGGGGCGGAGGTGCGGCTGCGGGTGTCGGACGAGGGTCCCGGCATGGAGGCCGCGGAGCTGCCGCACGCCTTCGAGCCTTTCTTCCGCGGCGCCGGCGGCGCCGGGCGCACCGCCTCGGGCAGCGGCCTGGGACTCGCCATCTGCCGCGCCTTCGTCGAGGCGAACGGTGGCCGGGTCTCCCTCGCTGGCCGGGAAGGTGCACGTGGCGCGGTGCTGGAAATGTACTTGCCGGTGCCCGAAGGCGAAGCGGACACTATGGAGGTGGCCGACGATGACTGAGGTCGGGGCACGTGTCCTGGTGGTGGACGACGAGCCGCAGATCCGGCGCTTCCTGCGACTGGGCCTGGAAGGCCACGGCTACGAGGTCCTCGAGGCCACCGACGCGCGCGAAGGCCTGAGGATGGCCGTCGCAAGGCAGCCGGAGCTGCTGATCCTCGACCTCGGGCTGCCTGATCGCGACGGCCTGGACGTGCTGGCGGAACTGCGCGGCTGGTCGACGATTCCCGTGCTGGTGCTCTCGGCGCGCGGGCGCGAGGCGGAAAAGGTGCGCGCCTTCGACCTCGGCGCCGATGACTACGTGGTAAAGCCCTTCGGCATGGCCGAACTGCTGGCCCGCGTGAAGGCCGCGCTGCGCCGGCGACGGGCCGGGGCGGCGACCGAACCGGTGTTCCGGGTCGGCGGACTGGAGGTGGACCTTGGCCGGCGCGCGGTGCTGGTGGACGGCGCGCCGGTGCGGCTGTCGCCGAAGCAGTACCGCCTGCTGCAGGCGCTGGTGGCGCATGCCGGCAAGGTGCTGACCCACGGCCAGCTGCTCAACGAAGTCTGGGGACCGGCGCACCGCGAGGACATCCAGTACCTGCGCGTGTTCGTGCGCAAGCTGCGCGCGCGGCTGGAGGCCGACCCGGCGCGGCCGCGCTACCTGCTGACGGAGCTCGGCGTCGGCTATCGCCTCTGCGCGCCCGACCAGTTCGACACCCTGCACTAGCGGGCAGGCGCGGAACGCAGATGTTTATGCGGCGGTTATGCGCCGCGCCGCCGATCGGCATGGATCGGCTATGCGCCTCTCGGGGACAATCTTCCGGAGGACACCCGCCATGCCATCGCACCCTTTGCTCATCGCCGCAGGCATCACCTGCCTCATCGTCGGGTCGCTGCTCATGCGCCGGCAGATCCCGCGCGAGGACCGGCCGCCTTCGGCGTGGATGCAATCCGACGTCGGCTCGACGACGCTCGCCATGGGAACCTTCATGCTGCTCGTCGCGGGCGTCGCGCTGATCTTCAAGGGCGCGTAGCGTGCTCACTCCCGCGGAGTTCGCGACGATCGGTGCGATCCTCATGCTTGGCGGGTCGGCGTTGTTCTGGGTGCTCGTGCCCCGCCCGGGCAGGCCCGAATCGTGGTGGCTTTCGACCGAGGCGAAGGCCCTGCTGGTGGCCGTCCTGATCATGGGCCTGATTCTGATCGGCGGCGTCCTGCTCGCGAAGGCACTGCTGGTCTAGTCGTTCGCCTTTCCCGTGAAATTGGTCACAGTGACCAATGCCACATCCGGGCGCATTCACGCGGCACTTCGGGCCTGGACAGTGGATCCAAACCCTTGTCACATCCTGACAAGGAGGTTGCATGCAGACGAAGAACCTGCTCGCCGCCGCGCTCTTGCTCGCTGGTGGAACCGGTCTTGTGCAGGCGCAGGACGTCAATGTCGGCGTCACCATCTCCGGCGAGATCCGCCCTGGAATCTACGGCCGGGTGGACCTCGGCACGGCGCCGCCGCCACCGGTGCTCTACCCGCAGCCCGTGATCATCGTGCGCCAGCCGCGCCCGGTCGCCGTGGCGCCGGCGTACCTGCACGTGCCGCCGGGACACGCGAAGAAGTGGAGCAAGCACTGCCACAGGTACAACGCCTGCGCGACACCGGTGTACTTCGTGAAGTCCGCGGAATACGAGCCCGGCTACCGCCATCCCGGCAAGGGCCACGGGAAGGGCCACGGCAAGGGGAAGGGGCACGACGGCTAAAGCAGGCCGCCGCCAAAAGAAAAGGGCGCCTCGCGGCGCCCCTTTTTTCGCGACCTGGCGCGGAAGCGTCAGTCCTTCTCGCCCCCCAGCGCCATCAGCAGGTGCAGCAGGTTGGCGAAGATGTTGAACAGGCTCATGTACACGCCCGTGGTCGCCAGGACGTAGTTGGTCTCGCCGCCGGTCACGATGCGCGACAGGTCGTGCAGCAGGAACAGCGAGAACACCAGGATCACGGCGCTGGAGATCGCCAGCGATAGGGCCGGAATCTGGAAGAACATGTTCGCGACCATCGCCACCAGCAGCACGATCATGCCCGTGAACAGGAACTTGCCCATGAAGCTGAAGTCGCGCTTCGTGGTGACCGCGACCGCGGCCATGCCCATGAACACCGCGCCGGTGCCGACGGCTGCGTAGCCCACCAGCTGCATGCCGTTCGCCATTGCCAGGGCGTAGTTGAGCAGCGGTCCCAGGAACCAGCCCAGCAGGCCGGTCATCAGGAGCAGCAGGCCGATGCCGACCACGCTGTTGCGGAAGCGGGCGATGCCGAACTGCAGGCCGATCACCGCGGCGAGCATCACGAAGAAGCTGAGGATCGGCGAGCCGGAGATGACGGACGCCGTGGCCATGCCGAGGTAGGCGCCGGCAACCGTGGGCACCATGGTGAGGGCGAGCAGGATGTAGGTGTTGCGCAGGACGCGCTGTGCTTCCGGCGCGAGTGCCCCGCCGGCGACTTGCCCGGGCGCGGTGCCAAATACATGATCGTTCGAGCGGATCGGTTCCATGGCCATTGAGTGCCTCCTTGTGGGCTGTAAGACTACCAAATCCCGGTAAAGTTTCTACCGCGAAAGCCCTTATTCCTTAGGGAATTACGGACCCCGGGCCGCGCCGCTACAATGCGGCCTTACGGGCGGATTTTCAACCTGGAAGGGTGGCAGAGCGGTCGAATGCACCGGTCTTGAAAACCGGAAGGGCCTAACCGCCCTCGTGGGTTCGAATCCCACCCCTTCCGCCA
>JALHLN010000089.1 GCA_022844545.1 Burkholderiales bacterium
CCGCGGCGCCGAACAGCGGCCCGGCGGTGGTGCCCATGCCGCCCAGGATCACCATGAACATCAGCTCGCCCGAGCGGGTCCAGTTCATGAACTCCGGGGTCAGGTACGCGGTCTGGTTGACCAGCAGCGCCCCGGCCAGGCCGCAGATCGCGCCGGCGATGACGAAGGCCGCGAGCCGGTACGGATACGGGGAGAAGCCGATGGCGCGGGTGCGCGCTTCGTTGGATTTCGCGGCGCGGATCAGCATGCCGAAGCGCGAGTTGACCAGCCGGTGCACCAGCAGCAGCACCAGCGAGAGCAGCGCCAGCACGACGTAGTAGAAGGTCGCCGGGTCGGAAAGCTCCACCAGGCCGCCGAACTGGGAGAGCTTCGGCACGCGCATGCCGTCGTCGCCGCCGTACTCCGCGATCGAGATGCCCAGGTAGTACAGCATCTGCGTGAAGGCGAGCGTGATCATGATGAAGTAGATGCCGCTGGTGCGGATCGACACCGCGCCGATCACCAGCGCCACCAGCGCCGAGGCGCCGATCGCCAGCGCCCATTGCAGCCAGCCATTGTGGATGCCGTGGTGCGCGAGGATGCCCACCGCGTAGGCGCCGATGCCGAGGTAGGCCGCGTGGCCGAAGGACACCATGCCGCCGTAGCCCAGGATCAGGTTGAGGGAGGCCGCAGCGATGGCGAAGATCATGATGCGCCGGAACAGGTCAAGGTAGAACGGCTGGTTGAAGGCGGCCGCCAGCGTCGGCACGGCGGCCAGCAGCGCGAGCACGGCGAACAGGACCAGGGTGCGGGGGGAAGGCTTCATCCGCGCGAGGGAAACAGGCCTTCGGGCCGCAGCGCGAGCACCACCGCCATCAGCAGGTAGATCAGCATCGAGGCGAGCGCCGGCCCGGCGTTCTCGGCCGCCGTGGGCGTGATGACCGTGGCCAGGAACGGCTTGAGGAAGGCGCGGCCCAGCGTGTCCACCACGCCGACGATGACCGCGCCCACCAGCGCGCCGCGGATCGAGCCGATGCCGCCGATGACGATGACCACGAACACCTGAATCAGCACCAGTTCCCCCATCCCGGGCTGCACCGCGTAGATCGGCCCAGCCATGATGCCGGCCAGGCCCGCGAGCGCCGCGCCGAAGCCGAACACCATCGTGTACAGCAGCCGGATGTTGATGCCCAGCGCCGCCACCATGGTGCGGTTGGAGGCGCCGGCGCGGATCAGCATGCCCAGGCGCGTGCGCACCACCACGTACCAGAGTCCCGCCGCCACCGCGAGGCCGACGAAGATGATGAGCAGGCGGTACAGCGGGTAGCGGAAACTGCCCGCGATCTCGACGTGGCCCTGCAGGTACGCCGGCAGCGAACTGTAGATCGCCGCCCGGCCCCACAGCATGGCCACCAGCTCGTTGAAGATCAGGATCAGGCCGAAGGTGGCGAGCACCTGGTCGAGGTGGTCGCGCTCGTACAGGGTCCTGAGCGCCACCAGCTCGGTGACGATCCCCACCAGCAGCGTGCCGGCCAGCGCCAGCGCGACGCCGAGCACGAACGAGCCGGTGGCCTGGAAGAAGTACGTCGCCAGGTAGGCGCCCACCATGTACAGCGCGCCGTGCGCCAGGTTGACCAGGTTCATGATGCCGAACACCAGCGTCAGGCCGGCGGCCATCAGGAACAGCATCACCCCCAGCTGCAGGCCGTTCAGGATCTGTTCAAGGATGAGGATCATGGAAAAAAAGGGGCGCGGTCGCCCGCGCCCCTGGTTCGGCTAAGGGGTGCGCCTCACCACTTCATCGGGCATTCCTTGTAGAAGGAATCCTTGTGCCCGGTGAACACCGCCTTCTGGATCTCCATCACCGGGTCCTTGCCCGCCGGGCCCGCGACCGCCTTGAGGAGGTAGAAGTTCTGGATCGGGTGGTGGTTGACGTTGTAGCTGAACTTGCCGCGGGTGGAGGCGAAGTCGGCCTTGCGCATCGCCGCGATCATGCCCTTCTGGTCGGCGAGGTTGCCCTTCACCGCCCGCACCGCGGAGTCGATCAGCATGATGCCGTCGTAGCTTTGCGCGCCGTAGAACGACGGCAGCCTGCCGCCGTGCTTCTTCTGGTAGTCGCCGACGAACTTCTGGTTGGCCGGATTCTTCAGGTCCGGGCTCCAGTAGCGCGTCTCGAGCTGGCCCAGCGCGGCGTGCTTGACCGCGGGGATGGAGAGCTCGTCCACGGTGTACACCGAGTACAGCGGGAACTGGCCGCGCAGGCCGGCCTCGGAGTACTGGCGCAGGAACGAGATGCCCATGCCGCCGGGATAGAACACGAACACCGCCTTCGGGTTCTTCGCGCGCAGCTGCGAAAGCTCGGCCTGGTAGTCGGTCTGGCCCAGGCGCGTGTACACCTCGTCCACGATGCGGCCCTTGAAGTAGCGCTTGAAGCCGTTGACCATGTCCTTGCCGGCGGCGTAGTTGGGCGCCATGACGTAGACGTCGTTCAAGCCGGCATCCTGCATGTACTTGCCCATCGCCTCGGGGGTCTGGTCGTTCTGCCAGGAGGTCGTGAAGTAGCGCTCGTTGCAGTCCTTGCCTGCGAGCTGGTTCGGGCCGGCGTTGGTGCCGACCATCAGGGTGCCGGCACCGGTGACCGTGGGCGCCACCGCGAGCATCACGTTCGACCAGATGACCCCGGAGACGAAGTTGACCTGGTGCTTCTTCAGCATCTCGTCGGCCACCTGCTTGCCCACGTCGGGCTTGACCTGGTCGTCGCCGTAGATGACTTCGACCGGCAGGCCGCCCATCTTGCGGCCGAGGTGGTCCAGCGCCAGTTCCACCGAGTTGCGCATGTCATTGCCGATCACGCCCTGGGGGCCGGACAGCGTGGTGATGAAGCCGATCTTGACCTTCTGCTGCGCGAGTGCCGGGCCTGCCGCGAAAAGCGATGCCGTGAGTGCAGCCGCGAGCGCCTTCTGGATGGGATTTCTCACTGTTTCCTCCTTTGAAATCAGGCGCCTAGTATAATGGAGCCTGTTCCGGTCGTACACAGGCAACATAACGCATGAAACGCGAGAACGTCATTGGCCGGGCCAACGTCGAGGACACCCCCGAACTCGAGGCCTACTACCGGGAGCTCGAGGGGCGGAACCTCGGCGCGCTGTGGAACGTCGCCAACGAGATCGAGCCCTGGTACCCGCAGCCCAAGTCCGTGCCCATGCACTGGAAATGGCGGGCCGTGGAGCCCGCCGTCCGGCAGGCGGCGGCTCTGGTGTCGGCCGAGAAAGCCGCGCGCCGGGTGGTGATGCTGGTCAACCCGGGCCGCAGGGAGTGGAGCGCCGCGGCCGGCCTGCTCTACACCGGAGTGCAGGTCATGAACCCGGGCGAATTCACCTCTGCGCACCGCCACCAGGCCTCGGCCCTGCGCTTCGTCATGGAAGGGCGCGGCGCCTATACCGTGGTCGATGGCGAGCGCCTCGCGCTCGGCGCTCGCGATTTCGTCCTCACGCCCAACGGCACCTGGCATGACCATGGCGTCGAAGCCGGCGGCACGCAATGCATCTGGCAGGACGGCCTCGACATCCCGCTCATGAACTCGCTCGACGCGAATTTCTACCAGGTCCATCCCGACACCGTTCAGGCGCCCACGGGACTTTCGCGCGAGGGCTGGTCGAAGCCGTATTCGCCCGTGTTCCTCTACAAATGGGACCAAAGCTACGCGGCGCTGAAGCAGGATGGCGCCGTCCACGAGTATCGGAACCCGCTCACGAACGGGCCGGTCATGCCGACCATGGGGGCGCGGCTGCAGTTGTTGACGAAAGGCACCGCCGGTGAGCCGGTGCGGCATACTGGAAGCGTCATCTACCAGGTGGCCTCGGGCAGCGGCTGGTCCGAGGTTGGCGACCAGCGCTTCGAGTGGCAGGAGAAGGACATCTTCTGCGTGCCGTCGTGGAGCACCTACCGCCACGGCGCGCGCGAGGAATCCGTGCTGTTTTCCTTCAATGACTTCCCGGCGATGCGCGCCCTGGGCTTGTACCGGGAAGACTGGGAGATCAAGGCCTGACGGCCGGCGGCTATACCCGCGCGCAGCGTGCCGTGGAAACCGGCGCGGTGCTGCTGTTCTTTCCCCTCCTCGCCCTGAACCTGTCCCGACTCGAGGCGCCCGGCTGGACGCTTGCCTTCGCCGCGGTCGCCGGCTGGGCGCTGGCCGACCTCGCCAGCGGCCTCGTGCACTGGGCGGGCGACCGCCTCGGCATGCGGCCGTTCCGCGAGCACCACGACGATCCCCGGGCCATGACCCGGCATGATTTCGTCGAGACCAACGGCGCGAGCTGCCTCGGCTGCCTGCCGCTGCTCGCGGCCGCGCCGATCCTCTCCCTGCATCCCCTCCCCCACGCGCCACCGCACGACAGGTATTTCTGCACCGCGAGCGGCTGGCTCAACCGCCCGTTGGATGCGCTTCTCCGGCTGACGCGATGAACCGGCGCCTGCGCATCAACCTCGGCAAGCGCGCCGCGGTCGCCTCGGGCCTGCTCGGCGTGCTGTGCGTGCTGGCGGAGTTCTGCTTCCTGTTCCCGGACCTGCTGGTGACGAAGGACGCGTTGCCGTTCTACAAAGCCAACCTGGACTTGTTCCGGGGAATCCAGTGGACCGCGATCCTCGCCACGCTGCTGCTCGGCGCCGCGAGCCTGTTCCTGCTGCGCTCCAGGCTGCACGGGCTGCTCGGCATGGCGCTCGCCTGCGTCGCCCTCGCGATGCGCTTCACCGATTCGGTGGAGACCGGTCCCGCGACGGTCAGCGCCGGGCTGGACTACTTCGTGCTGGAATTGCTGGTGCTGGGCCTCGTCTTCATTCCCCTGGAGCGGATGTTCGCGCTGCGCCGGCAACGCATCTTCCGCCGCGGCTGGCAGACGGATCTCAAGCACTTCTTCGTCAGCCACGCCGGCGTGCAGCTGCTTTCGGTCGCGGCCATGGTCCCGGCGCAGGCGCTGTTCGCCTGGGCGGTGAGCTTCGAGTTCCAGCAGGCAGTCGCGGCGCAGCCGCTGTGGCTGCAGTTCATCCAGATCCTGCTGGCGGTGGATCTCGTCGTCTACTGGGTGCACCGCGCCTTCCACCAGGTGCCGTGGCTCTGGAGCTTCCACGCCATTCACCACTCCAGCCGCGAGATGGACTGGCTGGCCGGCTCGCGCATGCATCCCGTCGATGTACTGGTCACCCGCGCGGCCGGCTTCCTGCCGGTGTTCATCCTGGGGTTCTCGCAGGCGGCGCTGGTGGCCTACGTCGCCTTCGTGTCCTTCCACGCCGTGTTCATCCACGCCAACGTGCGCTGGCGCTTCCCCTACCTGCGCTGGCTGATCGCCACGCCCGAGTACCACCACTGGCACCACACCTCGGACGAGGAAGGCCTGGACAAGAACTTCGCCGGCTTCCTGCCGCTGTGGGACCTCGCCTTCGGCACCGCGCACCAGCCGGCGCACTGGCCGAAGAACTACGGCACCGTGAAATTCCAGCCACCCGAGGACTACCTCGGGCAGCTCGCGTACCCTTTCAAGCAGCGGAAGGACCGGACGCCCTACGGCTGATCGCCTTGAGTAGCCCGACGGATCCTTCTGACGGTTCCATCTCCACGTCGTAGCCCGCCGCTTCCAGCTTCGGCAACAACGCTTCCGGCCCGCGGTGGTACTCCATGCGGATCTCCCGCGGCGCGAGGTGCGCGAGGAACCGGTCATCCGCGAGCAGGTGGTACTCGGCGCCCTCGCAATCCAGCTTGAGCAGCTCGATGTGCGCCGGAAAGTGGCGCAGGGCGTAGTCGACGCCTTCCACGAAATGCAGCCGGTCGGCGCCGAACGCCGCGTCACCCGCACGCTCGGCGAGCCCCACCGCATGCACGACCACGTTCGCGGCGAGCCCATTCTCCTCCGCGTTCCTGCGGATCAGCGCGCTGCAGGCCGCCGAGGGCTCGACCGCGTGCACCGTGGCGCCCTGGCGCGCGAACGCGAGGCTGGCGTCGCCGACGTAGGCGCCGACGTCCACCACCACCTTGCCGCGGAAGTCGCGCGATTTCGCGCCGTAGATATCCTCGACCAGCACTTCGCGCAGGTAATCGGCCTCGTTGCGGGTCCACAGCGGGGTGTGGAACACCAGCCCGTCCAGCTCGATGCGCTTGCCCTCGTCGCGGAACTCGAAGCGCGCGCCGATGCGGTCCAGCCGGCAGGCCGTGGGCAGCAGCGGCCAGTGCCGCGCCGGCATGGCGAAGCGCCGTCCGGTCCGGAAGCGGATCTCAACCGAGCGGTCGCCGGCGAACAGCAGCGTCCAGGCGACGCCGGGGTCCTCCAGGCAGTCGCGGAACAGCGCCCGCGAGCGCCAGTACAGCCGCGCGCGGCGCAGCCGCTCGCGCAGGCTCATCGGCATTCGTGCGGCATGATGGGCTCGATCTGCGGCATCGGCGGCTATCCCGCGCAGATCCTCGGCAGGATTTCGCTGATCGAACCCGGCAGCAGGGCATCCGCGACCTCGTCCATCGCCGTGGGCTGCGCATTGATGATCGCCACCTTCGCCCCGGCAGACTTCGCCGCCGGCACCGCGCCCGCCACCGGGTAGACCTGCAGCGTCGAGCCCACGGCGAGCAGCAGGTCAGCCTGCGCCGCGACGGCCATGGCCCGGTCGATCACCTCCGGCACCAGCGCCTGGCCGAAGGAAATGGTGGCGCTCTTGAGGATGCCGCCGCAGGCAAGGCAGGGCGGATCCGCTTCGCCCGCCCGCACGCGCTCAAGCGTCTCCTGCATCGGGCCGCGCCAGCCGCAGCCCATGCACATCGCCTTGCGCACGGTGCCGTGGACCTCGATCACCTTCTCCGGCGAGTTGCCCGCGATCTGGTGCAGCTCGTCGATGTTCTGGGTGATGAGCGCGTGCAGCTTGCCGCGCCGCTCCAGGTCCACCAGCGCGAGGTGTCCGACGTTGGGCTTCGCCTGCCAGGTCGAATGCTCCAGGCGCGACTGCCAGGCGAGGCGCCGCACCTCGGGGTCGGCCATGTAGTACCGGATGTCCGAGAGCTTTTCGGCCTTCGGATTTTTCGTCCACAACCCCTGCGGGCCGCGAAAGTCCGGGATCCCGGAATCGGTTGAGATGCCGGCGCCGGTCAGGACCACGACCCGCTTCGCCTCCCCCACCCAGCGCCGCACCTGCTCGATCATCGCGCCGCCGCCACCTTCGCCATGAAATCCGGGGCCATCTGCGCCAGGCGCTCATCCGACAAGCGCCCGCTGCGCGTCATGTAGTCGTAGGCGAGGCCCACGGCATCGAAGCGCGCCATCTTCTCCGGGAACTTCTCGTACCAGTAAGAGCTCTGGTTGGCCGCGGCATGGAGCTTGTCCACCACCGGGCGGCGGATGCGCTCGAACGCAGCCAGCGCCGCCGGTACGTCCCCGCCCGCCTCGCCGAAGGCGCGATCGAGCGCGATCGCGTCCTCGAACGCGGCGCGGGTGCCGGAACCGATCGAGAAATGCATGGTGCGCAGGGCGTCGCCCAGCAGGACCAGGTTGCCCGCGCTCCAACGCTCATTCGACAGCAACGGGAAGCGGCGCCAGACGGACTTGTTGGAGATGAGCGGCTTGCCGCCCAGGTCCTCCGCGAACACCTTCTCGCAGTAGGCGCGCGATTCGGCGTCGGACATCCTGTCCAGCCCCGCCTTCAGCCAGCTCGCCTCGTCGCACTCGACCAGGAAGGTGCTCATGGCCGGCGCGTAGCGATAGTGGTGCGCCACGAACGCGCCATCCGGATTGCCCCGGAAGGTCAGCGTCAGGCACTCGTACGGGTGCTCGACGCCGTACCAGGCGAAGCGGTTGCCGAGCCACTCGGTGCGCGTGCCGAACGCCGCCTCGCGCCCGGCGCGCAGCACGGAATTCACGCCGTCGGCCGCCACCACCAGGTCGGCCTGGCCGAGATCGGCGGCGGACGCGATCGCGCGTCCGAAGTGCATCGCCACGCCCGCCTCCATGCACAGGGGCTGCAGGAACTGCAGCAACTCAAGGCGCCCGATGGCGGAGAAACCGTTGCCGTCGATGTCCACCGCCTCGCCCCGGTGCACGATGCGCTGCATCGGCCAGGCTTCCATGCGCGCGGCGAGGCTGTGGTGCAGGTCCGGCGCATCGCGCTCCAGGAACGCAAGGGCACCCTCGGAGAACACCACGCCGAAGCCGAAGGTGGCGCCGGGCGGGTTCTGCTCCATCACGTCCACCTGCCAGGCGGGGAAACGCCGCCTGGCCAGCAGCGCGAACAGCAAACCGGCGGGCCCGGCGCCGGCGATCGCGATTCTCACGCAGGCTTCTCGCCGGTGGATGCGGGCTTCGCCTCCGCCGCGACCGCCGCCTCGTCCTCCCGCAGCGTGCGCACGAACTGCTCGCGCAGCTCGTTGGACACCGACACGTTCTCGTCGGCCTCGCTCTTGTGCACCGCGTAGAGCTTCGCCAGCACCACGTTGTCGTGGTCGGCGAAGCTCTGCGCCGCGCGCGCCGCGCGCTCGGCGTTGCCGCCGATCGCGGCCAGCGCCGCGCGTCCCAGCGCCAGCGCCGACAGGAAGGTCTCGCGCTCGATGATCTCCACGCCGATGTCGCGCAGCTCGAACATGTGGCGCATGTCGCGCGCCCGGGCGATGACGCGCAGGTTGGGAAAATGCTTGATGGCGGTCCGCGCCAGGTGCGACGTGGCGTCCGGATCGTCCAGGGTGATGATGAGGAATTCCGCCCGCGCCGCTCCCGCCGCCTCCAGCAGATCCACGCGCGTGGCATCGCCGTAGAACACGCGGAACCCGAAGCGCCGAGACTGCTCGACGTGATCCGGGTCATCATCGAGGATCGTGGGATCGTGGCCGGCGCCGTGCAGCAGGCGCGCCACCACCTGGCCGATGCGGCCCAGCCCAGCGACGATCACCTTGCCCTCCTCGGGTGTGTCCTCGATCCGCGCCGGCGCGTCGACCTTCAGGCGCGGCAGGATCACCTTGTCGTGCAGGATGAGCAGGAACGGGGTGCTCAGCATGGACAGGGCCACCGCGAGCGTGATCGCCTGCGCGGTTGCAACGGGCACCACCTGCTGCTGCACGCCGACCGTGAGCAGCACGAAGGCGAACTCGCCGCCCTGCGCGAGGAGCAGGATGAAGAGCGGGGTCTCCCCCGGCGGCAGCTTCGCCGCGCGCGCGATCACCCACAGTATGGCGCCCTTGATCGCGAACAGGCCGACGATGATCCCGAGGATCAGCAGCGGCTTGCCGAACAGCAGGCCAAAGTCGACGCTCATCCCGACGGCGACGAAGAACAGCCCCAGCAGCAGGCCCTTGAAGGGCTCTACCGCCGCCTCGATCTCGTGCCGGTACTCGGAATCGGCGAGCAGCACGCCGGCGAGGAAACTGCCCAGCGCCATGGACAGTCCCGCCTTTTCGTAGGCCCCGGCGATGCCGATCACCAGCAGCAGGGCAAGCGCGGTGAAGATCTCGCGCTGGCGCATCCGCGCCACGTAGCGGAACACCGGCCGCATCAGGAAATGGCCGCCCACCAGGGTGGCGCCGATCACGCCCGCGGCGAACAGCCCGCCCGTCCACGACATCGCGCTCGCCGAGGAGGTGCCCATGAGCGCGAGGATGGTCAGCATCGGGATCACGGCGATGTCCTGGAACAGCAGGATCGCGAACACCGATTGCCCGCCCTGCGTCTTCATCGCCCCGCGTTCGGTGAGGGGCGTGAGCGCGAGCGCCGTCGACGACAGCGCGAGCGCCATCCCGACCACGACGCCAACCCGCCAGTCGACACCGACTGCCCAGGCCACTGCGGCAATCAGCGCGATCGAGCCCAGCACCTGCGAGGTCCCCAGCGACAGCAGCCGCACCCGCATCTGCCACAGGCGCCTGGGCTCCAGCTCCAGGCCGATGACGAACAGCAGGAACACCACGCCCAGCTCGGCGAAATGGCGCACGTTGTCGACATTGCCGACCAGCTTCAGGCCGAACGGGCCGATGGCGACGCCCGCCAGCAGGTAGCCCGCCACCGCGCCCAGGCCGAGGCGGTGCGCGACGGCCACGGCGAGCACCGCGGCGCCGAGGAAAACGATGCCCTGGATAAGGAATGAACTGCCGTGTTCCATGAGTCGAGGCGAATCCTAATCTAAACTTCGCCGCAATTCCCCATGAATGTCGCCGACGGCCCGCGCCGGATCCTTCACATCGACATGGACGCGTTCTACGCCTCCGTGGAGCAACGAGACGACCCCTCGTTGCGCGGCCGGCCGCTGGCGGTGGGCGGCTCGGCGGACTCGCGGGGCGTGGTCGCCGCCTGCAGCTACGAGGCGCGCGCTTTCGGAGTCCGCTCGGCCATGCCCATGGCCCGGGCGCTGCGGCTGTGCCCGGACCTCGCGGTCGTCCGCCCCGATTTCAATCGCTACCGGGCAGTGTCGCAGCAGGTGCTCGCCTTGTTCCGTGCCTGCACGCCACTGGTCGAGCCGCTCTCGCTGGATGAGGCCTACCTGGATGTCACCGAGAACGCCTGGGGCGAGCCGCTCGGGATGGAAGTCGCCCGGCGCCTGAAGCAGCAGATCCGCGACCAGTTGCAGTTGACCGCGTCGGCCGGCGTCGCGCCCAACAAGTTCCTCGCCAAGATCGCCTCTGGCTGGAAGAAGCCCGACGGCCTCACGGTGATCGCGCCCGAGCGGGTCGAGGCCTTCCTGCAGAAGCTGCCGGTCGAGGCGCTCTGGGGCGTGGGGCCGGTGACCGCGACCAAGCTCAGGCGGATCGGCATCGAGCAGCTGGTGCAGGTCCGGACCGCGGACCCGGCGCAGTTGCGCGCCGCGGTCGGCAACCAGGCCGACTGGCTGCTGCGCCTGTCGCACGGCGACGACCCGCGCCGGGTCAACCCGAACCGTCCGTCCAAGTCCGGCAGCACCGAAACCACCTATCCCGAGGACCTGACCGAGCTGCGCGAGGTGCGGGCCGAGATGGAACGCCTCGCACGCAAGACCGCGGCCTGGCTGGAGAGGAAGCGCCTGGTGGCGCGCACCGTGACCATCAAGGTGCGCTACGACGATTTTTCCCTGGTCACGCGCAGCCATACGTCCACGATGCCCGGGCGGGATGCGGACGACATTGCCTCGCGCGCGGTGGCGCTGCTGGAGCGAACCGAGGCGGGGAAGCGGCCGGTGCGGTTGCTGGGGGCGGGGGTGCATGGGTTGATGCCGGACCGGGCTTGAGGGGGCCCGGCGGCGGCGCGAATGTAACTGATCGGTTACATTTGCATCCTGTGCAGACGCCCATCGCTAGCCGCAGGAGGAAAGGCAGGCGCTCGGGGCCATCTGGCGGACATCTGGGGATACCTGGGATTGGATGTTCGCATCCAGGGATATATGCTTCTCCTGGCAGCGGCGTGCTGCCTGGACATCAAGTTAGGCGGGACATGAGCAGCGTGCGCGTCGAACTGGCCTCACAGCCTCATCACCAGTCGCTCGTCGAGTTGCTTTGCGAACTGCATAGCCACTACAACGAAGGATCGTCGGTGCCCCGTGAACTAGTGCGGCCCTACCTGATGGAGTGCCTTCTCGCCCCCTCCTCGCCGCTTCAGCTTGTCGTGGCCACGCGTGAGCATCCACAAGTCGTTGGGTTCGCAGCAATCTCGCTCACCTATTCCCTTGTCGAACCCACGCCAGACAAGCGCCGCCACTGCTGGCTGAAAGAGCTCTATGTTTGCTCGTCGAGCAGAAGTCTTGGTGTTGGCAAAGCTCTCATGTCATGGGTGGCGCAGTACGCCGTGGACCACGGTTGCTCCCGTATCGACTGGCCAGTCAAAGCAACGAATGCCAGAGGTATCACGTTCTATGAAAGCTTGGGCGCAAGCCGAGTCATCGACCGGCTGAGCTACAGGCTATCTGAGCCCTGTCTCAGCGAGTTGGCCCGTGGGAGTGCATGCGTCCGTGCCTAA
>JALHLN010000090.1 GCA_022844545.1 Burkholderiales bacterium
AACAAAAAATGGGCCGAAGCCCATTACCTTGAAACATTTGAAGTTTAACAGATTTTCGCGGTCAGGACAACGCTCGTCGCCTAGCGCAGCGCAACCTTGAGGAACGAGGCGACCAGGGCGGGACTCGCCTCGACCCAGCGCCCGGCGGGGAGGTCCGCCGGAAGCTCCACCGGGCCGAAGCGCTTGCGGACCAGCCGGCTCACCGGGTGGCCGAGCGACTCGAACATGCGCCGCACCTCGCGGGTGCGGCCTTCGCGGATCACCACCCGGTACCAGCGGTTGACGCCCTCTTCCGCGGCGCGAGGGACCGCGGCGATCCGGGTGAAGCGCGCCAGGCCGTCCTCCAGCGCGACGCCTTCGCACAGGCGCTTCTGCTCCTCGACGGTCAGTTCGCCCTTTAGACGGGCGTGGTATTCGCGATCCACGCCGTGCCTCGGATGCATGAACCGGTTGGCCAGTTCGCCGGAGTCGGTGAACAGCAGCAGCCCTGCGCTGTTCAGGTCGAGCCGCCCGATGGACACCCAGCGCCCGCCCTTCAGCGGCGGCAGGCGCTCGAACACAGTGGCCCTGCCCTCCGGGTCCGCACGGGTGACCAGTTCCCCGACGGGCTTGTGATAGAGCAGGAGGCGTGGCGCAGCCGCTGGAGCCGCGGTGGCGACCGGTTTTCCATCAACCGCAATGACCGCGCCGGGCACGGCGCGATCGCCCAGTTTCGCGACCTTGCCGTCCACGGTGACCCGGCCGTCGCTGATCCAGACTTCGATCGCTCGTCGCGAACCGAGCCCGGCGGCGGCGAGCAGCTTCTGCAGCCGCTCGCCCTCGGGCCTACCCGGCGGCGGGTTGGGCAGGTTCGGCCTGCGCTGGGGACGGCGGCGGCTCGAGCTCGAGCGTGCGCGCCACTTCCTCGAGCGGCGGCAGCTCCTGCAGCGAAACCAGGCCGAGGTCGTTGAGGAAGGCCTGCGTCGTGGCGTAGAGCGCCGGGCGCCCCGGCGTGTCGCGATGCCCGACGACGTCGATCCAGCCGCGGCTCTCCAGGGCCTGGATGATCTGCGCCGAGACCGCGACGCCGCGGATGTCCTCGATGTCCCCGCGCGACACCGGCTGCCGGTACGCGATGATCGCCAGCGTTTCCATCACCGCGCGCGAATAGCGCGGCGGCTTCTCGGGGTTGAGGCGCTCGAGGAAAGGCTGGAACTCGGGCTTGGTCTGGAAGCGCCAGCCGCCGGCCAGGTTCACCAGTTCGATGGCGCGCCCGGACCACTCGTCGCGCAGCTCGCCCAGCAGGCGGCGCAGGGTGTCGGCGCCGATCTGGTCCTCGAACAGGCGCTTCAGCTCCGCGAGGGAGACCGGTTCCTGCGAGGCGAGCAGCGCCGCCTCGATGATGCGCTTGGCTTCAGTCGGATTGAGCATGGGCGATCCTGGCGTAGATCGGGGCGAAACTCCCCGACTGCGTGATCTCGATCAGGGTCTCGCGCGCCAGTTCCAGCAGCGCGAGCAGGGTGACCACCAGCACGGCGACGCCGCGGCCGGGATCGAACATCTCGCGGAACTCCAGCACGCGGTGCTCCCGGAGCTGGCGCAGGATGCGGCTCATGTGCTCTCGCACGGACAGCTCCTCCCGCGACACCTTGTGGTGCGCGTGCAGGCGCGCGCGCTGCAGCAGCGAGCGCCAGGCTTCGGCCAGGTCGCGCGGATGGACGTCGGGCAGGCGCTCCGAGGTGGTGCGATCGACGTAGGCCGCCACCGCGAGCAGGTCGCGCCCCAGTTGCGGCAGCTCGTCCAGCTTCTGCGCCGCGAGCTTCATGCGCTCGTACTCCAGGAGGCGCCGCACCAGCTCGGCGCGGGGGTCGTTCTCCTCCTCCACCACCGCAGCCGCCCTCGGCAGCAGCATGCGCGACTTGATCTCGATCAGCATCGCCGCCATCACCAGGTACTCGGCGGCGAGCTCGAGGTTCTTCGCCCGCATCAGGTCCACGTACTCCAGGTACTGGCGCGTCAGCGGCGCCATCGGGATGTCCAGGATGTTCAGGTTCTGCCTGCGGATCAGGTACAGCAGCAGGTCGAGCGGGCCCTGGAAGGCCTCGAGCATGATCTCCAGCGCGTCCGGCGGGATGTACAGGTCGGTCGGCATCTCGGCGAGCGGCTCGCCGTAGATTCGGACCACGTTGGCGGCGACGAACGTCGCGTGCACCGGGCCGGCCGCGCCCGCCTCAGCCATAGTCCAGCCCCATCGCCTCGCGCACGTCGCGCATGGTCTCGGTCGCGAGCTTGCGCGCCTTGTCGCAGCCGTCCGCGAGCACGCTCTTCACCAGCGTCGGATCGTCCAGGTACACCTGTGCGCGCTCGCGGATCGGCGCCAGTTCCGCCAGCACGCCGTCGATCACGGGCTGCTTGCACTCCAGGCAGCCGATGCCGGCCGTGGTGCAGCCCTTCTGCACCCACTCCCGCCGCGCCTCGTCCGAGTAGACCTGGTGCAGCGCCCAGACCGGGCAGTGCTGCGGATTGCCGGGGTCGGTGCGCTTCACGCGCGCCGGATCCGTCGGCATGGTGCGGATCTTCTTCGTCACCGACTCCGGCGACTCGCGCAGGCTGATGGCATTGCCGTAGGACTTGGACATCTTCTGCCCGTCCAGGCCCGGCATCTTCGGCGCCTCGGTCAGCAGCGCCTCGGGCTCGACCAGGATCCGCCTCCCGCTGCCCTCCAGCCAGCCGTAGAGACGCTCGCGGTCGCCGCGGGGCTGGTTCTGCTGTTCCTCGAGCAGCGCGCGCGCGCGATTGAGCGCGTCGGCGTCGCCGCTCTCCAGGAATTTCGTGCGCAGCTCGTTGAACAGGCGCGCCTTCTTCGAGCCCATTTTCTTCACTGCGGCCTTCGCCTTGTCCTCGAACCCGGCTTCGCGGCCATAGAGGTGGTTGAAGCGACGCGCCACCTCGCGAGTGAACTCGACGTGAGGCACCTGGTCCTCGCCCACCGGGACGTACTGCGCGCGGTAGATCAGGATGTCGGCCGCCTGCAGCAGCGGGTAGCCGAGGAAGCCGTAGGTCGTCAGGTCCTTGTCGCCCAGCTTCTGCTGCTGGTCCTTGTAGGTCGGCACGCGCTCCAGCCACCCCAGCGGCGCCATCATGGACAGCAGCAGGTGCAGTTCCGCGTGCTCCGGGACCAGCGACTGCACGAACAGCGTGGCCTGGCTCGGGTCCACGCCGGCGGCGAGCCAGTCCACCACCATCTCCTGCGCGCTCCTGGTGATGTCGCCCGGCTTCTCGTAGTCCGTGGTCAACGCATGCCAGTCGGCGACGAAGTACAGGCACGGATACTCCGCCTGCAGCTTCACCCAGTTCTTCAGCACGCCGTGGTAGTGGCCCAGATGCAGCGCGCCGGTGGGGCGCATGCCGGAAAGGACGCGGGTCTCGAACATCGGCCGCCTAGAGTTGGAACATCGTTCCGATGACACGGAACGAGAAGTGGATCATCGGCGCCAGGATCACGCCCAGCGCGCTCGTGAACAGCAGCACCAGCAGGATCGGGAACCCCCAGGGCTCCAGCTTGGCGTAGTGGCCCGCCATGCGCACCGGCAGCAGGCCGGCCAGGATGCGGCCGCCGTCCAGGGGCAGGATCGGCAGCAGGTTGAGCAGCATCAGGATCACGTTGACCTCGATCCCGGCCTTGCCCATCAGGAGCAGCGGCTGGGTGAAATAGTTGGCCGGCAGCACGTCCGCCAGCTTGAGCAGCCCCGCCCAGGCCAGCGCCATGGCAAGGTTGGCGCCCGGACCGGCGGCGGCGACCCACATCATGTGCTGCCGCGGACGGCGCAGCGCCGAATAGTTCACCGGCACCGGCTTCGCCCAGCCGAACAGCATTCCGGCACCGCCCAGGAACTTGCTCGCCACCAGGATCAGGACCGGGACGACGATGGTGCCCACCAGGTCGATATGGCGCGCGGGATTGAGGCTGATCCGCCCCTGGGCAAAGGCGGTCATGTCGCCGAAATGGCGCGCCACGTAGCCGTGCGCCGCCTCGTGCAGCGTGATCGCGAACAGGACCGGGAACGCGTAGATGGCGACGGTTTGAACAAGTTGGCTCGCGTCCATCTAGGCGGCGAATTTTATCAGACGCTCCGCCCCTTTACCCTGGCGCAGGACGAGCGGCTCGGCGCCCGAGAGGTCGATCACGGTGGTGGGCTCGACGCCGCAATGCCCGCCGTCCACCACCAGGTCCACGCTGTGCTCCAGGCGCGCCCGGATGTCGTCCGCGTCCGCGAGCGGCGCCGGGTCATCCGGCAGGGACAGGGTCGCCGACAGCATCGGCTCGCCGAGCGCCTCCAGCAGCGCGAGCGCGACCGGATGGTCGGGGACGCGCACGCCGATGGTCTTGCGCTTCGGGTGCATCAGCCGGCGCGGCACTTCCCGGGTCGCGCGCAGGATGAAGGTGTAGCTGCCGGGCGTGGCCGAGCGCAGCAGGCGGAACTGGACGTTGTCCACGATGGCGTAGGTGGCCAGTTCCGACAGGTCGCGGCACATCAGGGTCAGGTGGTGCTTGTCGTCCATGCCGCGGATGCGGCGCAGGCGCTGCACCGCCGCCGCGTCGCCCAGATGACACCCCAGCGCGTAGCAGGAATCGGTCGGGTACGCGATCAGTCCGCCCTTGCGCACGATCTCTGCGGCCTGGCGCAGCAGCCGCTTCTGCGGATGGGTGGGATGGATCTGGAAATACTGCGCCATTCAGGCAGCCGCGAGAAAATCTTCGATCAGCCGCGCGACCTGCTCGGGCTGGTCGTGATGCAGCATGTGCCCGGCGTCGGCGACCGTGCGGAACGTGAGACGGGCGAAGGCGGCCCGGCGCTCGGCCAGTTCCTCCGGCGACAGCTTCATGCGGGTGCGCGTCTCCGATTCGGCGGCTTCCACCCAGAGCACCGGCGCCGTGGCGCGCGACCAACAGGCGCGGGCCTCGTCCAGCCGGGACAGCGTGGCGTTGACCAATTTGTGCGCCGGGTCGCTGCGCAGGATCACGCCGCCGCCTTCGGCCTCGCGCCCCCAGTGCCGCGCCAGGAACTCCGCCCGCTCGCGCGTCAGGCGGCTGTTGTTGCCCTGGAGCCGGTCCGCCAGTTCGTCGTAGCTGCCATAGGGCCGCCAGCCGGGCGCCACCCGCAACTCCTCCAGCCAGCGCTCGTAGCGCTTCGGCGCCTGTTCCGCCCGGGTCGCAGGCATGCCGAAGCCCTCCAGGTTCACGAAGCGCGCGATCCGCCCGGGGCGGATGCCGGCATAGAGACCGCCGACGTTGCCGCCCAGGCTGTGGCCGACGAGGTTCACCGGGCGGTCGGGCTGGATCCGCTCGAGCAGCGCGTCCAGGTCGCCGATGTAATCCGGAAACCAGTAGCTGTCCGCACCGCTCCACTGGCTCAGGCCGTAGCCGCGCCAGTCCGGCGCGTAGACGTCCCAGTCCGGCGCCAGTGCGTCGACCAGGAACTGGAACGAGGCCGACACGTCCATCCAGCCGTGCAGCAGGAACAGGCGGCGCGACGGATCACCCTTCCAGTGGCGCACGTGGTACCGCAGGCCGCGCAGGTCGAGGAAAGTGGATTCGCTGTGGCGCATGGCGGGCGTTATGATACCGGCCAACCATGCCCATCTACTCGCTCGGGGACCGCCGCGTCGAATTCCGCGGCGACCATCACTACGTCGCGCACGACGCCACGCTCGCCGGTTCCATCGTGCTGGAGGACGAGGTCAGCATCTGGTTCGGCGTCATGATCCGCGCCGACAACGACCGCATCCACGTCGGCGCGCAGACGAACGTCCAGGACGGCTCGGTGCTGCATGTGGACCCGGGCTTTCCCATGACCCTGGGCCGTGGCGTCACCATCGGCCACAAGGTGATGCTGCACGGCTGCAGCGTCGGCGACGGCGCGCTGGTGGGCATCAACAGCGTGGTCATGAATGGCGCGAAAATCGGCGCCGGCAGCCTGATCGGCGCCAATTCCCTGATCGCCGAAGGCAAGGAAATCCCCCCGGGCGTCCTGGTGATGGGCTCGCCGGGCAAGGTGGTGCGCGAGCTGACCGCGCAGGAGAAGGAACGCCTGCCGCTCATCGCGGCAGGCTATGTGGCGCGCTCGCGCCTGTTCCGCGCCGAGCTGAAGCAACAGCCCCTGCCCCCCTCCGCCATGTAGACGGTTGCGGAAGGGGTACGGGGGAACCGCAGGGGTTCCCCTGTTCCTTTACTTCGGCGCCATCCGGATGGCGCCATCCAGGCGGATGGTCTCGCCGTTCAGCATCTCGTTCTCGACGATCTGGCGCGCCAGCTGCGCGTACTCCGGCGCGCGGCCCAGGCGCGGCGGGAACGGCACCATCCTGCCCAGCGACTCGCGCACTTCCTGCGGCATGCCCATCAGCATCGGCGTCTCGAAGATGCCCGGCGCGATGGTGCAGACGCGGATGCCGTTGCGCGACAGGTCGCGCGCGATGGGCAGGGTCATGCCGACGATGCCGCCCTTGGAGGCCGAATACGCCGCCTGCCCGATCTGCCCGTCGTAGGCCGCCACCGAGGCGGTGTTGATGATCACGCCGCGCTCCCCCGCGGCATTCGGGCCGGCATTGGCCATGGCGAACGCTGCCAGGCGGATCATGTTGAAGCTGCCGATGAGGTTGATGCCGATCACCTTGCTGAAGTGCGCCAGGCTGTGGGGCCCGTCCTTGCCGATGGTGCGCTCGGCGGTGCCGATGCCGGCGCAGTTGACCAGCACGTGCAGGCCGCCGAAGGCGGACACCGCCGCGTCCACCGCCGCCTTGCCGTCGGCTTCCGAGGTGACGTCGCACTTCACGCAGCGCCCGCCCAGTTCCTTCGCCAGCTTCTCGCCGGCCTCGACCTGGAGATCCGCCAGCACGACCTTGCCGCCGTTCTCCGCGGCCATGCGGGCGGTCGCCGCGCCCAGTCCCGAGGCGCCGCCGGTTATGAGAAACACGCTGTTCTTGATCTGCATCGGACCCCCCGCTGGAAAAGAACGCGGATGCTAATGTGTTCCGCTGGGCATATCAATATGCCGCCGCGCCGTCCGTATAATGGTTTGGCCTCCAAACAATGAGCGCCATGAGCCTCGCCTTCGACACACGGCCCGAAGACCTCTACGCGCGCGAAGGCCTCGCGCGGCTGGATGCGCGCTTCCTCGCCTTCCTCGGCGAGGCGGACAGCGCGTTGCGCGGCCGCCTGGACGCCGCCCGGCGTGATCCCGCCGCGATGCCCGCGAAGTCGGAGTCCGAGCTGATCATCGCGCTCGCCCCGCACCTGGAGGATTTCCTCGCGCGGCTGTTCGGCATCCTGCCCGAGGCGCAGGCGCTGGCGGCGCGCCACCATGAGCTCGCCCCGCTTTATTCGGTGAAGCGGCTGTTCGTGCAGCGGCGCGCGCTGCACAAGGTGAAACCGGAGGACGCCTCGCCGGAGGGCTTCGAGTTCAGCACCGAGCTCGATTTCGCCAACCGGGTCACCGCGTGGCTGGCGGACGAGGCGGCGAACGCCGCGCAGCTGGAAGGCGCGGCGCGCTACGCGGCCTGGGCGGTGTCGACGCCGGAGGGCAAGGCGAAGCATCGCGCCGGCGTCCTGTTCAAGACCCCGCCCAAGCTGGATTTCATGCGCCTGGTGCCGGTGCACACCGACGCCTCCCAGGGCTACGCGAAGCACAGCCTGGCGCACCTGCGCCGGCGCGACGGCTTCGCCCTCACCGATCCGGGGACCGACCTCGCCGGCGCGCTGGACCAGGCCAACTACTGCATCTGGTGCCACGAGCAGGGCAAGGACTCCTGCTCCAAGGGCCTGAAGGAGAAAGCGCCCGCCTCTACGACCACTGCGGCGTTCAAGCAGACGGTGTTCAAGGTGACGCTGGCCGGCTGCCCGCTGGAAGAGAAGATCTCCGAGTTCCACCTGGTGAAGACGCGCGGCCAGCCGCTGGCGGCGCTGGCCATCATCTGCGTCGACAATCCGATGGTGGCGGCCACCGGCCACCGCATCTGCAACGACTGCATGAAGGCCTGCATCTACCAGAAGCAGGCGCCGGTGGACATCCCGCAGGCGGAGACCCGCACGCTCAAGGACGTGCTGGAACTGCCCTGGGGCTTCGAGATCTACTCGCTGCTCACGCGCTGGAACCCGCTCAACCTGCGCCGGCCGCTCCCCCGGCCCGACAGCGGCAGGAAGGTCCTGGTGGTGGGCCTCGGTCCCGCCGGCTTCACCCTGGCGCACCACCTGATGAACGACGGCCACAGCGTGGTCGGCATCGACGGCCTCAAGATCGAGCCGTTGCCCGCCGCGCTGGCGCACGGCGGTGAACTGCTGCGCGACGCCACGGCGCTGAAGGAGCCGCTGCAGGACCGCGTCATGGCCGGCTTCGGCGGCGTGGCCGAGTACGGCATCACGGTGCGCTGGGACAAGAACTTCCTCAAGGTGATCCGGCTGCTGCTGGAGCGGCGCCGGGAATTCGCGATGTTCGGCGGCGTGCGCTTCGGCGGCACCCTGACGCTGGCGGACGCCTGGGCGATGGGATTCGACCACGTGGCGCTGTGCATCGGCGCCGGCAAGCCCACCGTGCTCGACATCCCCAACGGCCTCGCCCGCGGCGTGCGCGCCGCATCGGATTTCCTGATGGCGCTGCAGCTCACCGGCGCGGCCAAGGCCGATTCCATCGCCAACATGCAGCTGCGCCTGCCGGTGGTGGTGGTGGGCGGCGGCCTGACCGCCATCGACACCGCGACCGAATCCCTTGCCTACTACACCGTGCAGGTGGAGAAGTTCCTCGCCCGCTACGAGTCGCTGGCGCAGGACCTCGGCGAGGCCGCCGTGCGGGAGAACTGGGACGACCAGGAGCGCGAGATCGCCGAGGAGTACCTCGCCCACGCGCGCGCGTTGCGCAAGGCGGCTCCGGAGGACCGCATCCGCCTGCTGCAGCAATGGGGAGGCGTCACCATTGCCTACCGCCGGCGCCTGGTGGACAGCCCCTCCTACACCCTGAACCACGAGGAAGTGGAGAAAGCGCTGGAGGAAGGCATCTGGTTCGCCGAGGGCCTGACGCCTGCCGCGGTGGACGTCGACAACTACGGCGCGGTGCGCGGCATGCGGCTCGAGGCTGCCGACGGCAAGGAACACTGGCTGCCCGCGCACACCGTGTTCGTCGCGGCCGGGACGCAGCCGAACACCGTGCTGGCCCGCGAGGACGCCGGCCATTTCCGCCTCGACGGCAAGTACTTCGCCGCCTGCGACGACGAAGGCCGCCCGGTGAAGCCGCAGCCCTCCGCGTCGAAGCCGGAAACGGTGAATGTCCTGCTGTCGCGGGCAGAAGATGGCCGCTTCGTCAGCTACTTCGGCGACGTGCACCCGTCCTACTTCGGCAACGTGGTCAAGGCCATGGGCTCGGCCAAGCAGGGCTACCCGGTGGTCTCAGGCGTGCTCGCGAAGCGGGCGCCGGCGTCGGCCCAACCGCGCGAGGCCTTCGTCGCCGGACTGAAGGACCAACTGCTCGCGCGCGTCGAGCGCGTCGAGCGCCTCACCCCCACCATCGTCGAGGTCGTGGTCCGCGCGCCGCTGGCGGCGCGGAAATTCCAGCCCGGCCAGTTCTACCGGTTGCAGAACTTCGAGACCCTGGCGCCGCAGGTGGATGGCACGCGCCTGCAGATGGAAGGCCTCGCGCTCACGGGCGCCTGGGTCGATCGAGACCAGGGCCTGGTCTCCACCATCGTGCTGGAGATGGGCGGTTCCTCCGACCTGTGCGCCCTCCTCAAGCCGGGCGAACCGGTGATCCTGATGGGGCCGACCGGGTCGCCGACCGAGATCACGGGCGGCGAGACGGTCGTCCTGTGCGGGGGGGGCCTGGGCAACGCGGTGCTGTTCTCCATCGGCCAGGCGTTCCGCGCCGCCGGCTCGAAGGTGCTCTACTTCGCCGGCTACAAGAAGGTCATCGACCGCTACAAGATCGGGGAGATCGAGAACGCCGCCGACGTCGTGGTCTGGTGCTGCGACGAGCAACCCGGATTCCAGCCCCGCCGGCCGCAGGACCGCGCCTTCGTCGGCAACATCGTGCAGGCCATGGAGTGGTACGCCAGCGGACGTCTCGGCGGGCAGGTGCTGTCGATGCGCGATGCCGACCGCCTGATCGCCATCGGCTCGGACCGGATGATGGCGGCGGTGGGACGCGCCCGCCACGACGTGCTCAAGGCGCACCTCAAGCCTGCGCACTTCGCCATCGGCTCCATCAACTCGCCGATGCAGTGCATGATGAAGGAGATCTGCGCGCAGTGCCTGCAGCCGCACCGCGATCCGGCCACCGGCGAGACCAGCTACGTGTTCTCCTGCTTCAATCAGGACCAGGACCTGGACCGGGTGGACTTCAAGGCGCTGAACGAGCGCCTGAAGCAGAACTCGCTCGCCGAGAAGCTGAGCGCCGGCTGGCTCAGGCGCTGCCTGCATGCGGGGCCCGGGCGCAAGGCCGCCGTGTAACCGATCGGTTACATTTCGGGGCTGGTTTGACAAGCTATACAATTCTTATATAAGATTTGTATATGCCCAAGGTGAAATCCAAGATCAGCACCTTCTCCGCGGCGCCGCGGGACCTGGAGATGCTCGAGGTCGTGGCCCGCTATCACGGCACCAACAAGAGCGCGACCATCGTCAGCCTGGTGCGCCGGGAGTTCTGGCGCGCCTTCCCGGGCGGCACCGATCGCATCCGCCCCGACCGGGGCGCCAAGGTGGAAGGCCAGAAATGAAACGCCTGCTCCCGCTGCTCGCCGTCCTCGCCCTGTCCTCCGGCGCCCTCGCCCAGCCCATCCGCATCGGCGAACTCAACAGCTACAAGGTCTTCCCCGCGTTCCTCGAGCCCTACAGGAAGGGCATGGAACTCGCGGTGGAGGAAATCAACGCCGGCGGCGGCGTCCTCGGGCGCAAGGTCGAGCTCATCACCCGCGACGACGGCGGCACGCCGGGCGACGCCGTGCGCGTCGCCGAGGAACTGATCAGCCGCGAGAAGGCGCACGTGCTCATGGGCACCTTCGCCTCCAACGTCGGCCTCGCGGTGGCCAATCTCGCCAACCAGCGCAAGCTGCTGTTCGTCGCCTCCGAGCCGCTCACCGACAAGATGGTGTGGGACAACGGCAACCGCTACACCTTCCGCCTGCGCCCTTCCACCTACATGCAGACCGCGATGCTCATCCCGGAGGCGGTGAAGCTGAAGAAAAAGCGCTGGGCCATCGTCTACCCGAACTACGAGTACGGCCAGTCGGCCACCGCGTCCTTCAAGCGCCTCCTGAAGCAGGCGCAACCGGACGTGGAGTTCGTCGCCGAGCAGGCGCCGCCGCTGGGCAAGATCGACGCCGGCGCCGTGGTGCAGGCCCTGGCCGATGCCAAGCCGGACGCGATCTTCAGTTCGCTCTTCGCCGCCGACCTGCAGCGCTTCGTGCGCGAAGGCAACACCCGGGGCCTGTTCAAGGGGCGCGCGGTGTTCAACCTCCTCGCCGGCGAGCCGGAGTACCTGGACACCCTCAAGGACGAGACCCCCGAAGGCTGGTGGGTCACCGGCTACCCGTGGTCCGAGATCAAGACGCCGGCGCACCAGAAGTTCCTCGCTGCCTACCAGGCGAGGTGGAAGGACTATCCGCGCCAGGGCTCGGTGGTGGGCTACGCCGCCGTGCACACGGTCGCGAACGCCATCCGGCGCGCGGGTTCGACGGACACCGAGAAGATGGTCGACGCCATGAAGGGCCTCGAGATGCCGACGCCCTTCGGCCCCATCGTGTGGCGGGCGCTCGACCACCAGTCCACCATGGGCGCCTACGTCGGCCAGCTGGCGCGCAGGGGCGGCAAGGGCGTGATGGTGAACTGGCGCTTCGCCGACGGCGCGAACTTCCTGC